>JAKSOW010000058.1 GCA_024405395.1 Kiritimatiellia bacterium
TTTTTAGTGGTGAGCTGCCGATTCAGAACACAGAGACCTTCGGCATACGCGGAGTTCGACGAGACTCATTGGAACCGGTATCTCGCATCGTGAGGTCTGCCGGCATTCTCTGACTGTTGGCTTCAACCACGAATTACACGGATTACACGAATTAGATTTCGTGGGCTTATGTCCACGTCTGTTCGTGTCGTGTCTGCGGCATTGGGGTAATCTTCAATTCGTGTAATCCGTGAAATTCGTGGTTTCTGAAATCGGCTGGTTGCCGTGCGCCATGAATCCCTGCTCTTGCCTCCTGGCCCGCGAATCGCGGAACTTTGCCGTAACGGTAGTGAAGGCCCCTTGACGGGCCCTCGGAGTTTGCCCCCAGATGTTTCGTGCGGGGTGACCCCAGTCGGCGATACGTGTTTCCAACTCCCGCAAAGTGCGTGAATCGGAGATATAAAAACACATCAAGCAGCTAGCCTTTCCACAAAAAACTTGCAAGAACCATTCTTTTGCGATACTACCGCCGAAATTTCAGTTACCTGCCTGTCAAATGCCGCATAAGTGCCGCAAAAGCGCCGCATAAGTGTCGCATTCGCGTCATATTCGCGTCACATTCGCGTCACATTGGCGTCACATGCACAGGCCTTGGGAAGGGAATTTTGAGACCCTTGAGAGGGATTTTTGAGACCCATGAAAGGGAATTGTGAGATCTAATGAAGGGATTTCTGAGACTTGGATCGTTTCCGTGCCGCCGAGGATATCTGGACAGGATTCACAGGATTTCCAGGATTGAAAAGCCAAGTCCCCCGCACTGATTCTTTGCTGCCGCAGGCGTCTAGCAGGAGGGGATGAGGCAGGAGACAGGAGGCGATCTCAAGACGCTACGCGCAGATCATCGGGCGTTGTGCCACAATAGTTGACCACAGGAATTGAGCCGATCAGGCATGCGAAGCCTCTCAAATCGCCTCCTGTCTCCTGCCTCATCCCCTCCCGCAAGACGCCCGCGGCAGCGAGAGAATCGGCGAGTGGGTGGCGCGTTAGCAGCGAGTGGGTGGCGCGTTGGCAGCGAGTAGGTGACCAATCGCGAATTGATGGTTAGGTCTACACGAATCGACTGTACCGCCCAACCGAATCGACCGTATTCCAGAACGAATCGACCGTACGGGCAAACGAGACAGTCCGTAGCCACGTCGCTTGCCCCCTTTAGAGACCACGCGCCTCCCCTTTAAGGCCAGCGCCTGTCCCCTTTAAGAGCAAACGATTTCCCTTTAGGGACTTTGGGGCTCCCAACGGTTACTCGCCAATTGCCTCGGCAGCGAATGCCACCGCACGGGCAAAGGCCTGGGGTTGGCCGGGGACCGTCACAAAGAGATGGGTCGTGCCAGGCGGCAGCTCATAGCGGACCGGCACCCCGAGCTTCTGCAGGCGGCGGACGAACAGGATGCCCTGATCGCGCAGCACATCGCGATCCGCCCCGAGGACATGCACAGGCGGCAGTCGGCGCAGACGCTCATCGGAGGCATAGATCGGCGAAATGAGCGGTTCTGCGTACGAATGTCCACCCAGATAGGCGGCATTGCAGGCATCCATGAACGCTGCGTCCATTCCGCAGCCTGTAGCGAAGTCATGCCAAGCCTGCGTGCCGTCGGCACGTGCCTCCACGACAGGATAATAGGCAACGAGCGAATGCAGCGACACATCCTCTTCCTGCAGCGCCAACGCCGCCGCAATCGCGAGATTGCCGCCCGAGGAGTCGCCTCCCAGCGAAATGCGCGCAGGATCGCAACCGAACCGATCGGGCCTTGTCCGTATGTCCCGCACAACGTCACAGACCGCATTCAACGCCGCAGGATAGGGATGTTCGGGCGCCAGCGGATAGTCCAGGGCCAATACGGCGACGCCCCTGGCCGCCAGCGCCCCACAGAAGGCCGAGCAGCTGGCAATGCTGCCGATCACCCAGCCGCCGCCATGCAGATAGACGAGGATCGGCAGCTTCCCCGCTCCCGTCGGACGGTAAAGCCGCATGGTCGGCGAAACCATCTCCGCCGTGACGTTCTCCGGCAAGGGCGCCAGCGCGTTGCGGGCGGAACGCACAGCGATCAGATCTTCGAACTGGCCCCCAGTCGCCGCGCGAATCGCCGCGATCTGCCGCGGCTGGACGCTTGGGTCCCGCTTCGCGAGGAAATCATCTGCTTCCTGACCGTAAGTCTTCACCATGCTGCTGTCCTTTCCCGTGATGCGGCCGAACGCCGAGAAGCCGCCCGAAATCGGCCTGTGCCCATGCATTCGCCATTTGTGGTATGGATCCAGAGTATAATATCTATCTACGGGAATGGCAAGCCCAAATTCGCGCCCCCAAATCAGACTTTGGATTCATTTGAATTGCCAAGTGCGGTTTGGTAGAATGTCCAGTCTGTCTAGGAAAGGTGAAAAGTCAAATCATGTCGATGCCATTTGCTGATGTGCCAGTTCCTGGGAGTCGCACCGCGACCCTCCTGCTCACGCTGTTCGCCGCAACATGCGGCTTTGCCGAGAAGGTCTGCAACGACCCCGTCTATAGGGTGGCGTTGGATGCCCCCGCGTCGAATACGCTTGCCCAGGCGACTTTCACCAAGACCGTGGGCGGCGTGACCGCTCCGAGCTCCTACGCCGAATTCCTGGCCGAGACCGCCGCCGGCACACTCGTCAAGACCGGCTCGGGGTGGCTGGTCATCGCCGAACCGCTGGCCAACTGGACGGGCCAGATCCATGTCGACGAAGGCGTGCTGCAGGTGACCTGCAAAGGCGGACTCGGCAAGGATCTGGTTTCGGGCACGGACTATGCCTCCGACGCCGACGGCACATTCGTCGAGGCGGGCGCCATGCTGATGATGGACTCCTCCCTGCTGGAGCGCAAGGCGCGTGCCGACCGCAAGGTCATCACTTTCGCGGGCGACGGTCTCGCGCCCTACGGAGGCGGCCTCGTCGCCTATGCCCGCAACATCGAGACGCAGACCGCCGCCAGCGGCAATCAGAACTGGATGTTTGGCGAGTTCACCCGGCTCTCAGGCGACGCGACCCTGGCCATGGACACGGCAGTCACCGACACGCGCGTCATGCTCTATCCCACGGCCAGGACCCAGGCAGCCCAGTACCTCGACCTCGGCGGCTACACGCTGCGCATCATCAAGAGCCCCGATCTCACCTCAGGCTCGCCCGAGTTCAACCACAACGGCACCGTCATCAGCAACGGCCACATCATTGTGGATGGCTGCAGCTACCATCTCCAGAATGACGGCACCCGTTTCGGCGGCGGAGCGGAATGTTCGCTCACGCTCACGAACAAGGCCTCCTTCCAGTGGGAAAACCTCCAGGCCGCCCAACCTCCTCGGCGGCGCGACTGGACGCTCAAGGTGATGAGCGTCGACTACCTGTCCGTCTCGGGCTCGGTAGCCGGCTATTCCCCGACGGCCACCAACGACAACTGCTGGCAGGGCCCCATTGAAATCCATCAGCCCGTTTTCCAGCTGCGCCGCGGTGGCGCAAGCGGCGGCTATGGCGTGACGTTCTCCGGGCCCATCTCGGGCGAAGGCGGTATCCAGTCGCATCTTGGCTTCGCCAACGGACGCAACATCTGGCTGCACCTCCTCAACACCCAGAACGCCTTCCAGGGCGGCGTTGCCCTGGACGAAGGCGTACTGCAGACGGGCGGCAACGGCTCCCTGCCGAAGGCAGGCGGTGACCTCTACCTCACGAACGGCACTTTCCTCGCCGTCAACACGACAACCTACTCCAACTACTTTGACGCCGCCACCTACAATTCGACCGCCCACACGAACGGGCTCTGCCGCGTCCTCGACATGGACGAATACGAGCTGCCAGGCGCCATCTTCGCCGGTACGGGCCTTGTGCGGCGCGTGGCCAGCACGGACACGCCGGACACCCGCCTCGTCTCCAAGCACAAGCCTGGACGCTGGACCGGCGATGTCGTGAAGACTGGCGTGGGCGAGCTTGACTACGATGCCTCCTTCGGCGGCGATGTGCTCGACATCCGCGGCGGCGGCGTGAAGATCCGCTACGTGGGCGCAGGACTCTATGAATCCCATGTGGATTTCAACACCACCAAGGCCGGATCCGGCGTCTTCTACAATTCCAACGTGCTCGTGACCAACGACGTGAAGCTGACACCCACCATGGCCTACTCCCGTGGTGCCCCCGACTGGGTGGGCTACACGGGCGGCTGCTACGAGGGATGGCTCTGGAACCGTACGGGGGCCGATGCGCAGTGGTCCTTCGCCGTAGCCGTCAATACTTCGGGGAAAGTCATCATTGACGGAGTTCTCGTGTGCGAAGGGAACAACAACGGCAAGCACGGCACAGTGACCGTAGGCCCCGGCCCGCACCATTTCGTTCTGCGCATGCACACCCAGAGCGGCGTCGGCGGCGTGCAGGCCAACTATCCGTCGTGGTTCACGGATGAGAACACCGGGGCGAAGAAGTGGCCTTCCAATACCTGCTTCTTCTGGGATCCGCAGGGCCGCGACAAGCGCGACATCGATTATTATCAAAGGCTCGAGGATCCGGGCGACGGTTCAGTCGTCACGTTGGCGGCCGATGGTTCGGCACCGGACTGGGCTGGTGCGCTGCCCGCGTTCGACACCGTGAAGTTCGGCGGCGCCGGAGCCTACCTCGACCTGGACGGCAACAACTATTCGGTCAAGGCCGTTGAGGGACAGGGCGAGATCCGCAACTCCAACACCCTGTGGCAGGACCGCACCTTCACCATTCGGGAGAAGCTGACTGTCTCCGGCACGCAGGCGGCGGCAGGCTCGGCCCTGACGGTGGCGGGGATGCTCGCCTTTGGCGAGGGCGCGACGATCGAGCTCGCCGATGTGGCGGCCCTGCCGCGGACGGACATCACCGTGGCCGCGGCGACTGCCGGCATCGTCGGCAAGCCCACGCTGGTGGCGGGAACCGGACGCGGACGGAAATACCGGCTTGGACAGACCGCGGACGGAAAGTCCCTGTGCCTGACCTATCACGCCGGCATGACGATGTCGTTCCGCTGAGCTCAGCGCACGCGGTCTGGTGCGCAGTTCACGCCGCAGAGCACCTTCATGAGATCGCGACGGAAGTCGGCCTGTTCCGGCCAGGGCATCACCAATGCCCCCGCCAGTTCCACACCGCCTTCGGGGGCGTATTTGGCCGTCGTGAAGTCCACATGATCAAGCCCATGCGGACAATCAAACGCGCAGATTCCCCAGAACGGACGATCCGTCTTCGGATCACGCGCCAGGTCCCACTTGAAGGCGGCACGTCCACCCGGCAGACCACATTGGGCCTTGAAGTAGTTGATCATCCAGTTGGAGGCCTCCGCCCCTATGACCTTCTGCGGATTGTCCGGAACCAGCACATGGAGCTTCGTCGAGAGCGAAATGCCGCTGGCGAAACGGTTGACGTTGAACACGGCATACTTGCCGGGCGGCAACGCCGGGAACGAGAAAGTCGCCTGGGCCCCAAGTCCCTTGATGAAGGCACACGGCTGCACCCGCCCTTCTGCCGTCGGCAGGAGCTTCGCCCCGCCCGTCAGCTTCGCCGCCGTGGCAGGCACCCATCTGGCATTTGCGCATGCCACCACGGTGAATGCCTTCTCGGCCCCGCGATCCTTCACCGTCACGTATGAGACAAAAGGCCCGGCTGTCTGCTCCGCCACAGAGATCTCAAGTCCCTGCGCATTGTCCACAAGGCGCGCTGCGAGGCCCTTGCCCGCCGCCACTTCAGCTGCAGCCGACAGCCCTTCCACCGCCACGCGCAACGGCATCTTCGGATCCAGCACCACCGTCGCCCGCTCCACGCCCGGAATGACGCCCGTGTACACGGCTTCCGCACAGCCCATCCGCTGCGCGTTCTCGCGCCACGCAATCGTCACCTCGGCCTCGCTGCCCGACACGCTCTTGAAGCGATAGGAATTCGTGCCCGCCTGAACGCGTCCCGGGAAGACGCGCGCATTGAGCTGCAGAATGGTACGGGCCGTGAAACGATCCACCTTCTCGCGCGGCGCCCGCACGCGCACATGGTACCCCTGCCGTGCCCGTACGGCCAGATCCAGTTCCGCGTCGGGAATGTCGACCCAGGACTTGCCGCCGTCAAAGGAATAGTCGCAGGTGGCGACATGGCCGTCCCCGAGTGTCGCTCGGTAGGACGCACCGACAATCGGATAGCCGCTCAGGACGGGGTAGACGAAACCCTGTCCGTCCGCCGTGTCGCGAAACGCCGGATTGCCCTTGGCGGGCACGCCGTCAAACTCAAGGAAGCCATTGGCGGCCTGCGGGAAGAAGCGCTCGAAGCGGCGGAGCTTCGCCTTCCGGTCATCGGCGCGACATGCCTTCCCCACCAGCTCATGCGGCAGGAAGTTGCGCGTCTTCTGCTTGAGCCACTGGTCCACACGCGGCGTGCAGTAGAGATCGTTGTTGTAGCCGGCGTTGTCGTACCAGGCACGGAAGCGCTCGCCCGGATTGAGCGAGATGCCGACCTTCTCGCGATAGCTGGGGTCGCTCGTCCAGACGTGGCGCGTGCCATGGCGAATGAAATGGGAAGCTGCGCCCTTGAGGCGATTGTGGATGCCGGGTTCGGCGGCATCCTCCTCCAGATAGGCCGAAGTCTCATTGTCCCACCACGGGAAGAACTTCTGGGCCGACAGATCGTAGATGTGGTTCTTGCCCTCGAAGAACACCTGCTGGAACAGATGTCCATAGCCGCCCGTCATGCTGGCCGGGCATTTCGCCGCACACGCGAAGAGATGGCAGGCAATCGTGTTGAGCGGTCCGCACTCAAAGCCGCAATAGCCGTTGATCATCGCCAGGGCCTTGTTCTGCACGCTCTCCGGCGAATTGCAGTTGGGTTCGTAGAACGCCGTGTCGTTGATGAAGTAATCGCAGCTCTTCAGCAGGAAGTTGAACACCTTGTTCACGCGATCGCGGTCGGACAGCTTCTGGGCCAGAAGCGAATCGGAGAAGTCGCCGAAACTGCGCGCGTCAAGATCGCCACGATTGAGGACAATCGGGTAGACCAACGGCTTCGCGCCCGAATTCACGATCTCCACATAGTCAGGATAGACCGGCCCCTTCAGTTCGAAGGTGGCGAAGTCGCCATTCCCCGCCACACGGAACGTGCGCTGCAGGGAGCGCCGTGCCGCGAGGAATTCCGCTTCGGACGGCAAGGTCGGATAATTCAGCTTATTGAGCACCAGGTCGGGATTGTTCTCCGGCAGTATCTGTTCAGGATAATAGTTCCAGGGCTTGCCATCAACCACAAGGGCACGCGCACGCGACCACTTCTCCGCACGGATCGTGCCCGGCACAAAGCCGACGCCCCCACCGGAGACGCCGTCCATCGTGTCGTCAAAATCAAAAAGCGCGCATGTGGCGGCATCGACGGCGAAATGCTTCGCCGGCTCGAAATCGTCCGTGTAGCGCACCACACGCGAGACGCGCCAAAGATCCACCGCGCCCGAAAAGAGGGGCTTCCCCGGCACGGGATCCGTCTGGGTCGAGGCACTCGCGAATTCCGCCCCCAGATAGGCCGACACCACATCCAGATTGTTGGGCAACGCTTCCTTCGCGAGATCCATGGCCACAAAGCCCGCCAGCGAGGTCTCCAGTGCCTGACGTCCGTTCACATAGACGCGCGCCACGCCGCCTGGCGAAAAAGTGCAGGCGACATGGGTCCAGCTTCCTGCGGGAATGGCCGCCGTGCCCTCGCCCTTGAACACCTTGTCCTTGCGGTCCTTCCGGAAGAACGACAGCGTGCCCGAAGCGGGCGAGTAGGTGACGGCGAAGAGTTCGCCGCGCCCCTTCATCTCCACTGCGTCCGGACGTTGCTTGACCCCATAGCTAGAACCCTCGAACAGCCAATAGGTGCTGGTGTCCGTCGTGGTCCATTCAGGCTTGAACCAGGCCTCTACCGTACCTGCCCCAACGGGGAAGAAGATCTCGTCTTCGTTGCGGTATTGTTCGCCGCCGGCCCAGGATCCATTGCCGCGCGTGACATACCAGAAACCACGCTCAGGCCCAAGAACAAGAGCCCGGTCACCCTCATCACCGGAAATGCCGCCCGCGAAGAAACTTGGATCGCGCGGCGTTATGGCCAGATTGGCGGCCGCACGCACGGCAATATGGCTCACCGTGAACTGCGGCAGCGCATCGGGTCCCGGCAAGCGCGGCATGCCATATTCATCCACGACACGATCGTTCGCCGCCGGCTTGAAGACCACGCGCAGCTTTCGCGCCTTCGGATGCAGCCAACCATTTTCACGATAGGCGACCGGCACATTCGGCGGCAGCAGATGACTCGTCCACCGCTTGTCGGAAAGCGTTTCCGGCAGAACGTTTCCAGCACCATCCACCTGCTCAAACTGCACGATGCCGCCCCACGTCATCGTTGCCTCGCTCTTGAGGTCAACCTCGATCTTCATCGGTACCGCCCGTCCGGCGGCAGTGAGCCCGTGAGGCACGTCAACCGTACAGGTGATGGCGGGGTTCCCCGCCTTCTGAACGGCAAAGCGCAGACCGCTGGCAACGGCAGAGCCGATCACCTCACCGGGCTTTTGCCAGCCATCCACGCTGGACAGCACCCCGGCGAAAAGATTCTCTGTGGGGACATTGGATTCCTTCACGTGCGCCGTGGTGCGACACGCCAGCTCCTTTGTCCCTGCCGGCACCTGAAAGCGCAACAGCTTGGCCCCGGGCGCCTTGCCAGACAGCAGGCGCGTGTCCACCATCTGCCCATCCGCCAGCACCTCATAGCCGCCATCTTTCGACACGCCATCCAGTTGCGCGAATTTGGCGGGCTGCAGCTCCACCTCATAGGGCACATCCGTGCGCCAACGCGGATTCCACTCCAGATCGAAAGTCGCTCCCGCCGCCGCCGAGAATGCAAAAAGCCCCATCATTCTGCATACGCCCATCATTACCTCATCCTCCTGCTTTTGACTGACTCCACCATTCCTGATTCCCTCCTCTATGGAGATGGCATATTGTACAGATAGTCGGAGACAATGCGCTCAATTTCATGTTCGTGTTCGGTCAAAGGACGCTGCGCCTCTGTACGTCGGAGCGCCGCACTTGCAGCCTCAAATGCCGCCCGTGCCGCCGGCAGATCGCCTTGTCCACGGCGATAGAGGGCCTGGCCCCGATAGAAGAGGATCTCCGGATTGTCGGGCAAAGCGCGCAAGGCCTCGTCAAGGATGGTGAGGCCGTAGGCCTTGTCGCCCATTACGCTGTCGGCGATGTACCAGGCCGTGGTCCAGGTGTCGGCGTTCTTGGGGTCGGCCTTCAGGGAAGCCCACAACCAGGGCATCAGCTCAACCGCCTTCTTCCCCTCCAGATGCCGTTCGATTTCCGGGGCGGCACGATGGACGTTGATCCAGGCCCACGGATCAAAGCTCAACGTAGGCGCATCGGCATGATGATGCGCATGCGCGTCTTCATGTCCATGGCCGGAACAGGCGCAACTGCAGCCGCCGTGTTCGTGCCCCTCTTCGTGCGCATCGCCCTTGAGTAGGCAGGCGTGGTCGGTGTCCACACCGCCGTGGAAATAGCTGTCCGCCTTGTGCACCAGGGCACGCGCCAGCGTCTGGCGCGCATCGCCCAGCGCCACAGCCAACGCATCCTCGCCCAGGACCCGTTGCGGCAAGCGCTCAGGCGGTAGCCGCCCCAACGTCAGCGCCAGCGCCGCCGCCAGGCCCGACGCCACAGCCGGCGCTATAGCCCGTTGCCATGCCATCACAGCTCCTTCCGCCCGAGAGCCCAGCGCGCCAATGCGACCAGCGCCGCCGAATAGCAGAGGCCATAGGCCAACGCCGCGACAAGCACAAGAGGCTCGATTCCGCCCCAGCCATGCAGCACACGCTGACGCAGGTCGAAGAACTCGACATGGGGGGCCACCGCGTAGGCGCCTTTGACAAGCCAGGCCAGAGGCGCCGCCAGACCATCCGCGTATTCGGGCAGCCGCCGACCAAAGAAGAACATGCTCACCAGCAGTCCCGCCGACAGCGTGAGATTGGCCGAGTTGGTCAGAAGCAGCGAACCCAGCAGAGCCGTCGCCACCGCCACCGCGCAGAAGGCCGCATGCAGCACAAAGGCCTGAAGCAGTTCGCCGGGAAGCCACACACCCGTACGGCAGCCAGACGCAAGGGCGTAGAGCAGGTAGAAGAAGGTCAAAGCCGACCAGGAGGCGACCACCGCCCCCAGATATTTGCCCACCACCAAGGCGCCCCGCGAAACCGGCTTCGCCAGCAGCGGATAGATGGTGCGGCTCTCGAACTCACCGGGGAAGAGGCGCGCCCCGGCTCCCAGCGAAATGAAAACCGAATAGGCCCAGATCAGCAGCAGGGCCACTTCATCCATATAGCGTGTGGCGCCCGCCGCGCCAAACGGCTTGGCGGACGACAGCGGCACAAGCAGCGCAATCGCCAGCACCACCAGGGCGACGATGTCGTTGCGCCGCCAGAGTTCCAGGAGCGACAGCTTGACCAGCGCCTTCACCTGACGCAGAAAGAGCCTCATTTCACGTCCTCCTTCGCCAGCACGTCAAGGAAGATGCGCTCCAGGTTCTCGGTGCCATCACCCGCAAGCCGCGACACGGGCCCGTCATAGAAGCAACGTCCCTTCTTCATGATCGCCACGCGATCACAGAGCAGTTCCGTCTCGCCCAGCTCATGCGAGGAGAAGAAGATGGTCTTCCCCGCTGCGCGCAGACGCTTCAGCAGCTCGCGGAAGTGGATGCGCGCCAGAGGATCGAGCCCCGTGAAGGGCTCGTCCAGCACCAGCAGATCAGGATCGGCCAACAAGGCCTGCGCGATGCCGGCACGCTGCAGCATGCCCTTGGAATAGGTCTTGAGCGGACGCTTCGCGGCGTCGGTGAGGTCCACGGCCTCCAGCAGTTCGTCTGTGCGCCGACGAATGACGGCCTTGTCCATGCCGCACATGCCGCCATAGAACATGAGCAGCTCACGCGCGTTGAGATAGGGATAGTAGTAGGCCGTCTCGGGCATGTAGCCGATGCGACGGCGCGTGGCGGCGACAGCGGGGTCTTCGCCAAACACCTTCACCGTGCCGCCAGTCGGACGCAGCAGCCCCAACAGCATTTTGATCGTGGTGGTCTTGCCGGCGCCGTTGGTGCCGAGAAAGCCCAGCACCTGTCCCTCGCCCAGGGTGAGGGACAGCCCCCTCACGGCCTCAACGCCGCCGAAGGAGCGACTCACGTCGTCAAGTTCCAGAACGTTCACCGCAGGCACCCCCGATCAAATCGCACAACCGCCTGCGCAGCCTCACGGCACGTAGGCGCCACGGGCGTCGGGCGTGAACCAGAACTCCTGGCTCGTGGCGTCCATCACACTGCGCCACAGGTCGCTCTTGAGCGAGATCTGCTGACGTTCGATCGTCGCGAGCTTGATGGGCACCAGCGTATACCACTCGCCGATGTTGCCCACCACGCAGTTGGTGCGGCCCGCCATGGCGGCGTGCACGGCATTGCGCGCGAGCATGTAGCAGCGGATGGCGTCCGTACCCTGTGCGGGCACCGAGCGGATCTGGTAGCTGGGGTCGAAGTACTTCACCGTGTTGGGGATGTTCTTGGACTTGAAGTGCTCGGTGATGCGGCGCTTGAGGAACTCGCCGATGTCCTTCTTGAGGATGTTGCCGCTCGCGTCCTTGCGCTCGGCTTCGCCCTCGATGAGCTTCTGGCCTGCGCCTTCGGCCACCACGATCACGGCATGGGTCTTGCCGGCGGCGAAGCGGCGTTCCAGTGCGGCGAGCAGACCGTTCGGGCCATCCAGCGTGAAGTCCATCTCGGGGATGAGGCAGAAATTCACCACCGGGTTCGCCATGGCGGCATAGGCCGCGATGAAGCCCGAATCACGGCCCATGAGCTTCACGAGGCCCACGCCGTTGAAGGCACCCTTGGCCTCGATGTGGGCCGCACGCACCACGTGCGTGGCCTCGGCCACGGACGTCTCGAAGCCGAAGCTGCGTCCCACGAACTGGAGATCGTTGTCGATCGTCTTGGGCACGCCCACCACCGAGATCGAGAGCTTGCGGCGCAGGCACTCCTCCGCGACTTCGCGCGCGCAGCGCAGCGAGCCGTCGCCGCCGATGCAGAAGAGGACGTTGATGTTCATGCGCTCAAGCGTGTCGACGATTTCGTCGGTGGGCTGCTGGCCGCGCGACGAACCCAGGATCGTGCCGCCGAGCTCGTGGATGGTGTCCACGATGTCGGGGTTGAGCATCATTGGCGCATAGCTGTAGCGGGGCGAAAGGCCCGCATAGCCGAAGCGGATGCCGAAGATCGTCTTGATGCCGTAGTCGAAGGAGAGAATCTCGACCAGGCCCTTGATGACGTTGTTGAGCCCGGGGCAGAGGCCGCCCGCCGTGAGGATGCCCACGCGCGTCCAGGCCGGGTCGTGGAAGATCTTGGCGAGCGGACCGGCGCGCTCGAAGCTGGGCTTGTGGCCCAGGCGCTTCTCCCAGTTCTCCAGCACCGTGATGTTCTCGGTGAGGAACACGCGATCGCCTTCGGGCACGAACTCATGGTGACGCACGGGCGAAGGGATCTTGCACGGGCCGAGGGTGTCGACCTGGCAGCTGTATTCTTCGGGATTGGACGCAATCTTGTCGAGCGTAGTTGCGAATGACATGGCTAAATCCGGTTTGAGGGTTGATGTGTTGAAATTCAGTTTTCGATCACCACGGCCACACCGGGGTCGCAGAGATCATAAAGCCGTCGGGCATTCCAGTTGGCGAGACGGAAGCAGCCGTGCGATTCGGCACGGCCAATCTGCTCGGGCTTGGGTGTGCCATGGATGCCGTAGCCCGCCAAGGTCAGGCCCATCCACACCACGCCCACGGGATTGTTGGGGCCAGGCGGAAAGATGTGCTTGACGGGCTTGGCGCCCTTGGGCGTGAAGTCGGGCTTGTAGGTGTAATTGGGTTTGGGCACCATCCCCTGAATGAGGATCTCGCCTGCGGGCGGCAGCTTGGCCTTGTCGGCGGCAATCGAACAGGGCAGCAGCAGCAGGAACCCGCCGTCCGCATCAAAGGCCGTGATCTCACGACGCGTCAGCGACACGCGGAGCACATTGACCCGCGCCCCCTTCTTCGCCCCCCGCTTCTTCGGTGCCGAGGGATCGGCGCCAAAGCTCGGCAGGCGCACTTGCGACCCAGCCGGAGGATTGGGCCATGCCAACGTGGGATTGAGTCGACGCAGAGCGCCTTGCGTGAGATGTCCGCGCTCGGCGAACATCTCCTCGATGGTCTCATAGCCCATCGCCGTCAATTTCGATTTCGCCTCGGGGTCGGCGGGAATGCGCACCAGGGCGGCATGGTCCGCCACCGTCACCGTCTCGATCGCCAGGGGCGGCAATGTGGACCCGACAAGCTCCAGGCAGGCCGCCTCCGGCGTGGCCGGCACGGGGCGCCCCTTCACGGCGCAGTAGGTCGCCAACGCCACCTGCGATTTGCGGCCCCACTCGCCGTCAATCGCGTTGGGCGAGAAGCCCGCCCGGTCCAGAAAGACCTGCAGGGCCAGCGTGCGTTCAAAGGCGGCTGTGGTCGGCATCGGGCGCGCGACGGCGCCCAAGATGCCGAGCGCTCCCAGAAGCACCAGAATGTTCTTGGCCATCCGCATCTGACGCAGCTCCCGACTGTCAGATCTTCGCAAGCGCCTGCTTGAGGTCCGCGATCAGGTCGGCCGGATCCTCCAGGCCAACCGAGAAGCGGATGAGATCCGGCGGAATGCCGGCGGCCTTGAGCTGCGCGTCCGTGAGCTGACGATGCGTATGCGACGCCGGATGCAGCACACAGCTCCAGGCGTCCGCCACATGCGTGACGATGCCGATGAGCTTGAGCGCATCCATGAACTTGATGGACTTCGCCCGGCCGCCCTTGATGCCGAACGTCATGACGCCACAGGGGCTCTTGCCGCTGAACTGGCGTTTGACGAGCTTGTGGTAGGGCGAATCGGGCAGGCCCGCGAACTTGACCCAGGCCACCTTGGGCTGCTTCTTCAGCCACTTGGCGATCGTCAACGCCGACTCCGCATGGCGGCGAATGCGCACATGCAGGCTCTCCAGGCCCAGGTTCAGCAGGAAGGCGTTGAACGGCGAGGGGATGGCGCCGTAGTCGCGCATCAGCTGGGCCGTGCACTTGACGATGTACGCCATCTTGCCGAAGTTCTTCACGTAGGAGAGGCCATGGTAGGAGGGATCGGGGGCGACCAGGCCCGCGAAGCGCTCGGGGTACTTCGACCAGTCGAAGTTGCCGCTGTCGACAATGCAGCCGCCCACCTGCGACGAGTGGCCATCCATGTACTTCGTGGTGGAGTGCGTCACGATGTCGCAGCCATGCTCGATGGGGCGGCAGAGAATCGGCGTGGGGAACGTGTTGTCCACAATCAGCGGCACGCCGAACTTGTGCGCCGCCTTCGCGAACTTGGCGATGTCGAGCACAACGCCGCTGGGATTGGCCACCGTCTCGCCGAAAACGCACTTCGTGTTCGGACGGAAGGCCTTCGCGATCTCGGCGGGCGTCGCGTCGGGATCGACGAACGTGGTCTCGATACCCAATTTCTTCAGCGAAACGGCCAGCAGATTGAAGGTGCCGCCGTAGATCTGGGCGGAGGCGACCACGTGATCGCCGGCGCTGCAGAGATTGAGGATGGCGAAGGTGGACGCCGCCTGCCCCGAGCTCGTGAGGATGGCCGCCACGCCACCTTCGAGCGCGGCGATCTTCTTGGCGACCTGGTCGTTCGTGGGATTCGCGAGGCGCGTGTAGAAGTAGCCGCTGTCCTTCAGGTCGAAGAGGTCGGCCATCTGCTGCGACGTCTCGTACTTGAACGTCGTGGAGGCGTAGATCGGAACTTGGCGCGGCTCGCCCTTCTTAGCCTGCCAACCACCCTGAACGCAAAGCGTATCAACCGTCATTCTCAATCTCCTTTAGATTACCCGGTCATGTTTGAAGAAGACACCACGCGCGAGGAAGATCGCCGCGGCACCGAGCGCATACGTGCAGCCGAAAATCGCCATACCGGACTGCAGCGAGAAGTTCTGCCCCACCCAGCCCAGCACGGCGGTGGCGGGACAGCCGAGGAAGAACGCACCCGAAAGGTAGACCGACGTCGCCGCGGCACGATAGCGCGGCGCCACCACGTCGAAGAGGCCTGCGTAGAGATTGCAGTCGAAGAATCCGCCGCCCAGGCCGAAGAAGAACATGGCGATGCAGCTGAGCCAGAGCGTCGGCACCAGCACCATGCCCGCCATCGCCGGCGCCGAGATCGCGAGCCCAATCGCCATGACCGTGAGGCGGATGCCTGGGCGGATGTGGGAGAGCCTGTCGGACGTGCGGGCACCCACGGCAATGCCCAGGAAGCTGCCGAGGTAGAACCAGAAGACGGAATGGAACGCGGCGGAGCCCGGCGTGAGGCCCCAGTCTCCGCGCGACTGCATATACGCGGGCATCCAGGTGCGGAAGCAGTTGGAGCCGAAGACCAGCATGCCAAAGGCGAACATCAGGAGCAGCGCCGACGGCTTCGAGAAGAAGGCCGCGAGCGCATCCTTGAACTTCGGCTTCTCCTCGACGTCGTGAACCTGCAGCGCCGGCGTGTTGCGGAGGAAGATCGACAGCACGAAGATCCAGACGACGGCCACGCCGCCGAAGATCCAGAACGCCCAACGCCAACCGCCCTGGGAAGTTCCGCCCACGTAGCCGGCGAACGTACTGGCCGCCAGCACGCCCACGTAAAGCGCGGACTGGTAGATGGAGAGCGCCGTGGAACGCGTCTCCGTGTGGAACTGCGCGATCAGCGATGACGCAGGCCCGGGAATCATGCACTGGCCGATGCCGTTCAGCAAGCCGTACATGATGAAGAACATCAGCATCGACTCGGAGAAGCCCGTGAAGAAGACGCTGGTCGAAAAGAGGATCGTGCCGATGACGATCACCCATTTCCGGCGGAAGAAGTCCGCTGCAATGCCCGCAAACGGCACCATGCAGCCATAGGCGAAAAGGAAGATCGTGCGCGACAGGCCAAGCTGCGTATCCGTGGCGCCATGCCCGGCCAAGTCAACCTTGATCTGCGGCAGCGAGGCATTGAACACCTGGCGGGCGGCGTGCATCAGGAAATAGGTGGTCGCCAGCAGCAGCAGCATTACCCACTTATAGGATCCGTTCTCGTCGTGGCGTTCGTCCATGGTCGTTCTCTCCTTGAGGTTGTCGCGGCCTTGTGTTCGGTTTTACTTGAATATCTCCACTAGATCAAGCTTGTTGTCCTTGACGTCCTCCACGAACGCCTTGGCAAAAACCTTCGCGCCAAGTTTCGTGGGGTGCGTCCAGTCCTTGCCGTCAATTGACGCGCGATACCAGAGCCGCGTCTCCTCCTGCGGCGTCGACTCCACCAACTTGCGGGTGAAGGCATTCATGTCGACGACCGGCACGCCCAGCTCCTTGCCGAGCCTGCGCGTCGTCTCGGGATAGTCCTCAAGCCCATCGTTCACCTTGCCGTCGCGCCCCAGGAACCGCCGCACCATCGAGGTGCCCAGCACGGGCTTGCCGCCCTTGTCGCGCACCTCCTTCACGAAACGGCGGATGTTGTCGGAATAGGCGCCCGCAGCGGGCGCATAGACCTTGGGGTTGTTCTTCTTCTGGTCGTTGTGGCCGAATTGGATGAACACGTAGTCCCCGGGCTTGACCTGCGCGATGAGCCCGGCCCAGCGATTCTGGTCGATGAAGGACTTCGTGGAGCATCCGCTCATGGCGAGGTCCACCACCTTCACGCCCGGCTTGACGTAGTTCTCCAGCTCATCGCCCCAGCTGCCCAGGCACCGTTCGGTCTCGGGATGCTGGGCCGTTACGTACTTGCGCGAATGCAGCGTGCTGTCGCCCGCCATGTACAGATCCGCGCCCATCAGCAGCAACGGCGCCATCGCCAACGTCCAGACGGTCTTCCTCATGACTAGGCCCTTCAATCGACCGCCAGTCCCGCAGGCATTGCCGAGATGTAGTTTCGGTATTCGCGCACCAACCCCAGGTAATGCGGATCCTTCGTGGGATCTGAGACCTGGTCACGATGCGCGCGCTTCCAGTCCTCGTGCAGCTCGCGGATCTCCTTCGCCTTCTGCTCCAGACGCGCCAGCTCCTCCATTTCGACCGCACGCTGGTCGCCGGCGAGCGTCTTCATGTTCTTGAGCTCCTTCGCGCGGAAGTCGCGGATGCGCTCCGCCTCCTGCAGCTGCTTGTAGAGGGGACTGGCCGTGTCGCCCTTGCTCTTGCGCACTTCCGCCAAGTAGTCGACGGCTTCGGCGCGCAGCTGGTAGTACATCTTCAGCGCATGCAGCTGCGCCGTGGTGAGGTCGTCTGGCGACCCCGAAAGGCACAGCACATTGCGGCTATTGACCTGCACCGTGTGCGGCAGCTTCTTGGGCGTGAAGTTGCCGATGAGCAGCGTGCCGCCTTCAGGCGCCCGCGCCCGACGCTCGATGAGGAAGAAACGGCCGCCCGGCGCATTGGAAAGGACCTTGTCGTCCAGCGACTGCACAGGCGTCGTCTCCTTGAGCACGCACCAGTCGGCCTGGGCAGGCGTGGCGGGATGTACGCTCTTGACGACGACTGGCGCTGCCGCCGGCACGGCGGGTCTGGCCGCAGGAACCGCGGCCGGCGCGCCGACAGGTGCCGCAGGGGTCTCGGGCGGCAGAGTCGTGCCGCCCAGCAGCACCAGCGGTTCGTCTTTCGGACGGCGAGGGGTTGCCAATGAAGGCAGGCCCTTAGCCGTGCGCACCCAGGATCGCATGGAGGAACGAAGTCCGTCCGGGAGCCGTGTCACATGGCGCGGCGTCTGCGTCCAGACCGTCGCCGCACCCAGGGCGGCGACAATCAGAAATATCGGCCAGAAACTCTTGCCCATAAGTTCACTTGATGGGGAGCAACCGCTCGGCACCAAAATAGGGACGCAGCACTTCCGGGATCAGCACCGAGCCATCGGCCTGCAGATGCTGCTCCAGGAGCGCCACCATCAGACGCGGCAACGCCACGCCCGAACCATTCAGCGTATGGACAAGCTTCGTCTTGCCGTCCGCATCCTTGAAGCGGCAGTTGAGACGACGGGCCTGATAGTCCGTGAAGCAGGAGCAGCTGGAGACTTCGAGCCACTGCTTCTCGCCAGGCGCCCAGAGCTCAAGGTCATAGCACTTCGACGCGCTGAAGCCCATGTCGCCCGAGCAGAGCATCAACACGCGGAAATGGAGGCCCAACCCCGTCAGCACATCCTCGGCTTCCTTCACCAGAGTCTCCAGCTGCTGGAACGAAACCGACGGATGCACGAAGTTGACCATCTCCACCTTGTCGAACTGGTGGACGCGCAGCATGCCACGCGTCATCTTGCCGGCCGAACCCGCCTCACGACGGAAGCACGGCGTGTAGGCCGTGAGCTTCACGGGGTTCTCGGGCGTGATCTTCGGCAGCTTGACGCCATCGAAGATGTCGTCGCGGTAGAAATTCGTGACGGGGACTTCCGCCGTGGGGATCATCCAGAAGTCATCCGCATTGGAGTGGTAGAGATCCTCCGCGAACTTCGGCAACTGGCCCGTGCCCGTCATCGAAGCGGAGTTGACCATGAAAGGCGGCAGCATTTCGGTGTAGCCCTGCTTCTGGCAATGGAGATCCAGCATGTACTGGATGAGCGCGCGCTGCAGCTTGGCGCCCTGGCCGAGAAGAATCGGGAAACCCGTGCCCGTGAGCTTCACGCCGCGCGGGAAATCGAAAATGCCGAGCTTTTCGCCGATCTGCATGTGATCGGGAATCTCGAAGTCGGGATCCTTCCATTCGCCCACCTTGCGAACGACGACATTGGCCGAGGAGTCCGGCCCCGTGGGAATCTCGGGGGCAGGCAGATTGGGGATCATGAGCATGGTCTCGCGCAAGTCCGTCTCGACCTGGGCAAGCTCCTTGTCGATTTCCGCAATGCGGTCGCCAATCGCGCGCACTTCCTCTTTGGCCGCCGTGATGTCTTCACCCGCCTTGGCCTTGATGCCGATCTCCTTGGATGCGGAATTGCGCTTGGCCTTGAGCGTCTCGGTCTCGGCAAGCAATGCACGGCGCTTTTCGTCGAGGTCCTTTGCCTTCTGGACATTTTCCTTCTCAACACCGCGACGGGCAAGCTGCGCAGCCGTGTTGTCGAAATCTTCACGGATCTTCTTGATGTCAATCATGGTCTATCTTTCCTTCTTTCCTAAAGGGTTCATATATTTTACTCCATTTTTGGCCAAATGTGTTATAATTTCTGCCATGAAATTTGTCTACCCATGGATGCTTGTCCTTGTGGCGCTTGTCCCCGTGGCGGCGGCGCTCTGGATATTCCTGCGCGCACGCGCGGAACGCCGGCTGGAGAAGATCGTCGCGCCGGCGCTCATGTCCAGGCTTTTGCCGCGGAACTCAGGGCGCATTGCGCGTCTGCAGATGCCCCTGATGATAGCTGGATTGCTTCTGGTTGCCTTCGCCGCGGCGCGTCCGCAATGGGGCCATTCCCAAGTGAAAATCCAGGCCCGCAGCCGGAATGTCGTGGTGGCGCTGGACGTTTCGCGATCGATGCTGGTGGCCGATGTGCGGCCCAATCGTCTTGAACGCGCCAAGGCAGATGTCGCCGACCTGATCGATTCGCTTGAGGGCGACCGCTGCGCGCTTGTGGCTTTCCGCCGCACGGGCGTACTGCTCTGCCCGCTCACCACAGACCACGCCTTCCTCCGCAGCGCATTGGAAGGCGCCGCACCTGAAAGCGCGCCTCGCGGCGAAACCGACCTAGGTGCCGCCATTCGCGCCTCTCTTGATGCGCTCGACCCGGCTACGGATGACCACAATGCCATCATCCTCATCTCCGACGGCGGCGATTTGCGTGGTGGCGCCCTGGACGCGGCAGCACTTGCAAAGAAGCGCAACATCCCCATTTTCACGGTTGGCATTGGCGATCCCCGCCGAGAGGGAATTGTTCCCGGCGAAAATGGCACAGGCGCACAACAGTATAAAGGACAGTCAGTAACGGCAAAACTTGAAGATAAGACGCTGGCCGCCATTGCCCAAGCCGCAGGCGGACGCTATGTTCCGCTAGCCACGGCCGGCACCGCCGAAACGACGCTGGGCGCCATCTATCGACGCTTTTTGAGACAGGTCGCCGCCAAAGAGCAGGCCGAAGAGGAGGAGCTGCGCGCCACAGAGCGGTTTGGCCTGTTTCTTGCGCCAGGTCTTCTGCTGGTGCTGCTCGCCGCCTGCCTCTCGCGCGGTCGTTTTGCGGGCCGCGCGCAGAAAATCAACTAAAGCATCCTGTATACGAAAAAACGCGGGAAGGCCAATCGCCTTCTCGCGTTTTTCGTTGACTTCTGGACCTTAGTCCGTTATTTAGTCAGTTTTGCGGCCGCAGGCGGGTCAATGAACACACCACAGTCAGGGTGCAGCTGCAGCAGAGAACCAGGGCACATGTTCGTGACGGGGCCTTCCAGCGAACCCTTCACGGCATCGGCCTTACGGCTGTCGGGGCACGTGCAGACAATGGACTTTGCCCAGAGAATCTGCTTCACGGTCATCGAAAACGCATGCGTAGGCACGGCGGCCAGGTCAGGGAACCAGCCCTCGCCGACCTGCTGCATACGGCACTTCTCATCCAGCGGCACGACTTTATAGGCGCGATTCGTGTCGATGTCGGCCGGCGGATCGTTGAACGCGATGTGGCCATTTTCGCCAAAGCCGATGCAGGCGACATCAATCGGCGCCACGCGAATCAGCTTTTCAAGACGATCGATTTCCGCATCCGGATCAGCGGCTTCGCCATTGACCTCATTGAACACCTTCAGGGGCTGAGGCGTCTTGGCGACAAAGCGCTCACGCATATAACCGCGGAAAGATGCCTTATGAGTCACCGGAATTCCAACATACTCATCAAGATGGAAGCCCGTCACCTTCGTCCAATCGATATCCGGCTCCTTGACCAGAGCCTCGAGAAACTCAAACTGGCTGGCGCCTGTAGCGACGATTATGCGCGCTTCTCCATTGTCGGCAATGGCCTTGCGGATCTTTTCAGCCGCCATGTCGGCAGCATGCTGGGCCATATCGGCCTTGTCTTTGCCAATGTAAACCTTCATCTTAGCTCCTTGGGTGTTGAAAATCTGATGGCGTATATGCTAACATTTTCAGCCAGATTCGTCAATGTCAAATCCCATGTCCCCTTTATTTGCCGAGGCAAAGCAAGGCCACGCCGAGCAGGATCATGGTCAACGCAATGGATTTTCTTTTCAGGTTCGTCTCGTGGAAGAACCTGGCGCCCAGCACAAAAGTAAGGACAACCGAGAATCGGCGCATCAGCGAAGCCACCGAAATTGGGACATCTGGGATGGCCAAGCCCGAAAAATAGAGCCAATCCGCGCAAGCGAGCAGCATGCCGACAAACGGAATCGTCCAGCGCCACTCAAAATGGTCGCGTTTGATCCGGAGAATGACCTGGCCGAGCAACAAAAGACCGTAGACAATCACCAACCCAATCTGAAACCAGAACTGGGTCTGCTCAACAGGAGCTCCGCGTACCTGAAAGCAGAATTTGTCCCACAAACTCGAGCAAGCCGAGCACGCAGCCCCCGCAACGGCATACCAGACGGCCCGATTCCGGAAGAAATCAATGCCTTCATGTTTGCCAGCCCAGGAAAAAACCCAATAACCGGCAAAAGTAATGAGCATGCCCAGGCCCTGAATCCATGAAGGGACTTCGCCATAGACAAAAAGCGCGACCACAAAGACCATGGCCGGCGCCGAAGCGCGAATGGGCGTGGCGATCGATATGGGGAGCGTCTTGAGTGCGCAAAAAGTGAAGATCCAGGAAACGGAAACGATGACGGACTTCGACAAAGACAGAAAAAGCGTCTCGGCCGACACACGGAACATCGACATGAAGTCGCCGTGA
This sequence comes from Kiritimatiellia bacterium, assembly GCA_024405395.1. Classification (GTDB taxonomy): domain Bacteria; phylum Verrucomicrobiota; class Kiritimatiellia; order RFP12; family UBA1067; genus RGIG6720. Next base: position 21,952 of record JAKSOW010000058.1, read on the forward strand.
ATGCCAACTGCCGACAGAAAAGCCGCGCAACCGAACGAGGTCGAGCAGAGCAAAACAGGCAACACGGCGTTATTTCGCACACTTGCCTTTTTCGCAAGGTCGTACAACGCCAGGAAAACGGCGCTGAGCAAGATCCAATAAGTCCAGTCCATCTCAAAAAAAGAAACGACCCGCGAATCCTAGTTTCCCTGGGGCGAGTCGTCATCAGCGGTCAAGCCGCAAGTGAAAATAAAAAAGCCGGCGGCGCCCTACTCTCCCGCAGGCGAGTCCTGCAGTAC
>JAKSOW010000059.1 GCA_024405395.1 Kiritimatiellia bacterium
GCCCCCCAAGGTCTGCCTCTATTCTTTGCTGACCCATTAGATATTACAACATCTGCTAGGCAGGTGAAACCCATTGCCTCGCGATGGGGGGCTTTGGTATAATACCTGCATGAGAAAGAATGACTGTGCGGTATTTTCGGTTTTAACCCTGTTTTGTGTGACCCTCGCTGGATTTGGCGGCACTGTTGCCGTACGCCCGGGGGCGGATGTCAATGCCGCGGTGGCGCAGGCCTGCGCAACGCCTGGTCCGCGAGAAGTGGTGCTTGCCGCAGGCAACCACTATCTGAAGGCGCCCTTGGCATTGGGCACGGCGCATTCGAATCTCGTGGTGCGCGGCGAAGGCGCCGACAAGACGCGGCTGATCGGCGGCCTGGCGGTCAACGGTTGGCAAAAGGAGACGGGGACGCCGTTCTATCGCGTTCAGCTTCCCGAGGGGACGGATGGGCGCTATGCCTTCCGTATGCTGCTCAAGAACGGACGCCCCGCGCCAATCGCCGTGTATCCGGGCGGCACCAATCGCCTGTCGCACCTGGGCGAGTTTAAGGTCCGCATCATGTCTAGTCTGCAGGGTGGCTGGCAGCGTCCGCCCACGCTGGAGGAGCGCACCAAGATGCCCTATCGCGTGGAGGATCTGCCGGACACGATGGATCTGGCCAATGCCGACATCCGGCTGTTCCACATGTGGAGCGATTCGCTCTGCACCGTCTCCAACGTGGACCGCAAGGCGCACACGCTGTGGACGGCCCAGCCGGCGGCCTGGGCCATGGGCGCCGAGAATCGGCGGCAATATGAAGTGCTGAACGTGCGCGAGGGCATGACGGCGCCTGGTCAGTGGTATCTCGAGCGCGCCAAGGGCGTGCTGCACTATTGGCCGCTTCCGGGCGAGGACATGGCCAAGCTGCAGTTCATCGCGCCGACGTTGCCCAAGGTCGTTACCGTGGACGGCACGCTCAAGTGGAAGCGCGAATGGGGTAAATGGGCGCGCAACATCACCTTGCGGGACTTCGCGATCTCCGCGGCGGCGCCTGGTCTGAACGAAATGTCCAGCTTCGGCGGCAGCCAGATCACGGCGGCGCTCTCCACGACGTGCACGGACGGTCTGCGGCTGGAGAATCTCAAGATCGAAGGCGTGGGCGGGGCCGGCATCCTGATGGATGACGCCGCGCATGGCGTCGTCGTCAACTGCGATGTGCGCGAGACGGGCGCGCGGGGCATGGGCATGGGTGGCTGGGCCGGTACGGGCGACAATCTGATTGCCTCAAACCGCATTGCGGACGTGGGCCTGGTGCACCGCAGCTCCTGCGGTCTTGCCGCCTACGGCACCAATCTGGTGGTGCGCGCCAACGAAATCTGCCGGATTCCCTATTGCGGCATCATCGGCGGCGGAGCCGACAACCTGTTTGAGGAGAACTACATCCACCATGTGATGCAGTTTCTGCATGACGGCGGCGCCATCTACGGCAATCTGACGCGGTGCGTGCTGCGCCGCAATGTCGTGCACGACATCACGCCGGACGGCAAGGGCTATGGCGTGCACGCCTACTATGCGGACGAAGGTTCGCGGGATTGTCTGGTCGAAGACAACTACGCCGAGGGGGTGGCCGTGCCGATCCACAACCACATGACGTTCCGCACCGTCGTGCGCGGCAACACACTTGTCTCGAAGGGTGATCTCAAGATTTCCTTTGCCCGCAGCTTTGACTGCGCCTTCTCCAACAACACGCTAATCGCCGGCGGCAAGCTGGAGCTGGGAGATCCCGACGCCGTGCCGAACTGGGCGAACAACCGCGCCATTCGCCCTGTGCGTGCCGCTGATCCGCTGTCGCGCCGGGACATCGGGCTGTGGGAGCCGGCGCGGCCCCAGCAGAAGAAGCGCTGGTCGCCGCCGGTCGAACATGTCGCCACGCCGCCTGCGCTCGATGGTCGTTTCGCCACCGACGAATGGCCTTTGTCCTGGTTGACCTTGTCGAATACGGCCGATCGCCATGCCAGCGGCTTCACGGCGGCGACTGTCCGCTTCGCCTGGGATTGGCAGAACCTCTACGTTTCCTTCATGACCTCGGCCTTCAAGAACAGCCAGGTTTCGCTGGGCGACGTCTGGGGCAAGCATGACGGCGTGGAACTTGTCTTTGCAGGCAGCAGACGGATTCGTGCCTATTTCTCCGGCGCGGTGAAGATCGACAATCTGGACGGTGTACGGGCCTGGGCGGGCAAGAATCCGGACATCCAGAAGCCCTGGGAGAACCAGAATCGGGCCAATTACGAGTTCGCGATTCCCTGGAAAGCGCTGGGAATTCTCCCCAAGGCGGGTCTCAAGGTGCCGTTCAACGCCTGTGCCTACATGAGCGAGTTTGACCAGTACAAGTATTGGGAAGGGCTGGTGCCGTATCCCGACGGCAAGCCGGCCGATGAGCCGGCCGGTGTGTTGACGTTGGCCGCGCCGCCGCCCGACACCATTTCCGTGGAGGTGACCGGCGTGGCCTTTGGGCGTGGCGCCAACCGCGTACCGGACTATGTGGCGCCGATGCTTGTCGCCGAAGTCGAGCGCAAGAATGGCGCCAAGGTGGACATTCCACTCGTGCCGGTGGACTGGATGAACCGCTTTCTGGTGTGGCGGCGTCTGACGCCCGCCGAGCAGAAGGACCTCAATCCCAAAGTGATGCCCCGCGTTCGGCTGGAGGGCGGCAAGCCCGAAACCAACGCCAAGATCAAGATCGGGCCGGCCAAGCTCTTTGCCGAGGAACTCAAGCCCCTGGACATCGCGGTGACGCCCCGCGAGAAGCTGCCGTTCCCCGTGCCCGGGCAGTCGATTGTGCCGAAGACCGCGCAGCCGGCGCCCGCCGATCTGCTGGCCCAATGGCCGGTGAAGCTGCCGAAGGCCTGCGTCGTGAAGACGCATCGTGAGGGCAAGTCCCTGGTGGTGGACATCACGGCGCCGGCGGGTGCGGTCACCGAAATCCCTGTGGGCCTGGCCTGTGAGGCGAAGAAGATCAGGAGTTTCCCGATTCCGTATCTGGCACTGCGCGACGGTCCGCGCCGCGTGCAGGCCGATCTGCTGGAAGGGGGCTGGTTCCGTCTGGCGATGTTCGACTGGTACCACAGCAACGCCAGTGTGGTGGAAGTGCGCGCCACGCCCGAAGGCGGCACCCAGCTGGTGGCGGTGTATCGCGCGAAGACGGACGGTTCTTTCAATCCTGTTCACGAGCGCATCGTGGTGACGCTCTCCAGGGATTTCGACGAGGTGTTGCCGAACATCCCCAATCCCAAGTCGCCCTGGAAGAAGGAGGTGGGATCGCGCGTGTGGCGCACGCATGCCGCCTACAACCACGAAGAGGATCTGGCCTTCTGGCGGGCCGCCAAGAAGGCGGGCTTCGCCCATATCGCGCTCCTGGATCATGAGACTATCTGGCGCGACGGCGGCGAACCCTACACGTTCTGCACCGAGGCGGCCAAGGGCAAAGGCGGCGACCCGGCGCAGATCGCCTACACGCGCGCCATCATCGACGAGCTGGGCTATCTCTATGGCCCCTACAACAACTTCACGGATCTGGCGACGCAGAGCGACTTCTTCTCGCCCGACACGGTCGCGCGCAATCCGGACTGGTCCTTCCAGCCGGCCTGGATGCGCTGCTATGCCCCCAAGCCCACGCTGGGGCCGATGGCCAACGACCGCTTCGCGCGCGAGCTCAAGCGGAAGTTCGGCTTCAACACGGCTTATTGCGACGTGCACTCCGCGCTGCTGCCCTGGCGGCGCACAGACTATGATGCCCGTGTGCCGGGCGCCGGCACGTATGCGCAGACCTATTATTCGTATGGCGAAGTGTTCCTCAAGCAGAAGGATACGTGGCAGGGGCCCGTCTATTCCGAAGGCAATGCGCAGTTCATGTATGCAGGCTTGTGCGACAGCTCCTACGCGCAGGATCAGGGCTATGACTTCCGCACGCAGCCTTGGCTGGTGGACTTCGAGCTTCTGCGCCAGCAGCGGCTCTCCACCGACTTCGGCATGGGGGCACTCGCGATGTTCTCGCGTCCGCAGACGCCGATTGCGCGGGCCCATTATCTGCCGGACGAGCCGAAAGGGCGGGATGAGCTCATTGATCGGTTCCTGGCCGCCACCATCGCCTTTGGCCATGCGGGCTATCTCATCATGGACCGCTGCTGGACGCCCGACAAGGCCTTTGGCCCCTCTTACGGCGCGAAGTCCAAGCCTGTCTGGAAGGCACAGGGCTTCCCTGCGGAAGCATATCGCAGCTATTTCATGATCCAGGCGTTGGCGGCGCGCTACACGCAGGCCGAAGCCGTCGAGATCCGCTATCTGGACGGCACGGGGAAGGGCTATGCGGTCTCGGAGGCCATTCAAAACGGCGTGATTGCCCTGAGCCAGGTGGTGACGCGCTACTCGGACGGCACGATGACCGCCGTCAACGGTGGCGACAAGCCAATGCGCCTGACTTGGTTCGGCAAGGAGCTGGTGCTGCCGACAAACGGGTTTGCCGGACGTGCCGAAGGCGTTGAGGTGTTGTCGACAGACGTGGCGGGCCGTCGCGTGCATTATGCGGACGGACCTGAATACCGTTATCGCGAAGTCGAAGGCGAAAAGCCGGAAGTCGTGCTGAAATGAAGGAGAGGGCAGGAATGAACGAGATGAGATTCGGACGTAGAGATTTTCTGGCCTTGGCGGGGGCTTCCGCCTCGGCGCTTTCAGGCTGCGCGAGTATGTCTGGCGCACGTGGCGGCGCCTCAGGCGCGCCCATGCGCAATTTCGCGGTGGCGCCGATGCGGCACATCCGCGTTGGCGTGGTGGGCACCGGGGCGCGTGGCACGGGGGCGGTGAGACGCCTGCCCAAGGTGCCCGGCATTGAGATTGTCGCCGTATGCGACATACGCACGGCGTTCGCCGAGAAGGCGGCTGCGGTTGTGCGGCAGGCTACGGGCAAGGCGCCGCGTGTGTACGCGGGAGATGCGGCGGTGTACAAGCGGCTTTGCGATGCCGCAGATGTCGACGTCGTCTACAATTGCACCTCCTGGGATGCCCATGTGCCCGTTGCCCTGTATGCTATGCGCGCAGGCAAGCATGTGCTCATCGAAGTGCCGAGCGCCATGTACATCGAGGATTGCTGGGCCTTGGTGGAAACGGCCGAGGCGACGCGCCGCCACTGCATGCAGCTGGAGAACTGCTGCTACGGCGAGGAAGAGCTGCTGGCGCTCAATCTGTGCCGTCTGAACATGCTGGGCGAGCTCATTCACGGCGAAGGCGCCTACATCCATGATCGGCGTTGGCAGATCTTCAATGATGCCCAATGGGAGAGGTGGCGCAACCACTGGAACGTGGCGCACGGCGGCAACCAGTATTCCACGCATGGTCTGGGCCCCATAGCCCTCGACATGGGCATCAACCGTGGGGATCGCTTTGACTATCTCGTCTCCGTCGATGGCGTGCAGCGGGGCTACGAGGCCTTTGCGGCCGCGACGCTGGCCGCCGACAATCCTGGCCGCGCCCAGCGTTTCCGCATGGCCGACATGAACGTGACGACGATCCGCACGGCCAAGGGCCGCACGATCATGCTCCAGCATGACGTCACCAGCCCGCGCCCCTATTCCCGACTCAATCTCATCGCGGGAACCAAGGGCGTGCTGCGGGCCTATCCGCGGTTGGACATCTACCTGGAGAAGGCGGATGAATGGCCCAAGACGTCGGGGCATCATGTTTTCGACGAGAAGACAACGGCCTTCCTTAAGGAGACCTATCGCCATCCGCTGTACAGACAGGTGGGTGAAATCGCCAAGAAGGTCGGCGGACATGGCGGCATGGACTTCCTGATGGATCTCCGGTGGGCCTATTGTCTGCAGCAGGGCCTGCCCTTGGATACAGACGTCTATGATCTTGCCAGCTGGTGTGCCGTCAGTGAGCTCTCCGAGCGTTCGGCCCGCAGTCGTTCGGCCTCGATTGACTTCCCCGACTTCACCCGAGGCGTCTGGAAGCAGCAGGTGAATTCCAATCTCATGGACGCCGAATTCGACTTGACCAAGCTTGATTTCGCGTCTGTGCGCACGTAAGGGGATGCGATGAAGCGTATAGTTATGATGTTGGCGTTGGCTTTGGGTTTCTGCGCGCAGGCAGAGCAGCCCATTTGGCAGATGCGGGGCTTGCCGGCCGATCTGCAGCCGCCGGGGCCGGTTACCGCGGCCCGCTGGCTGTGGCATACCGGACGCAACGCGAACGACACCGACTGCTGGTATCGCTATGCATTCGACGCGCGCGCCACCGTCGCCTCGGGCAATCTGGCCCTTTCGGCGGACGATCGGCATGAATTCTACCTGAACGGCGTCCAGATGAAGGCGGCGCAGTTCGCCAAGGCTGTTCGGCCCGGACGCAACGTCATGGCCGTTCACGTGAAGAACATCTTCTCCATGGGCGGATTGATCGTTTTTGGCGACTTTACGCTGACTGACGGCACGCGGATGTCGGTGCGCAGTACGCGTGCGTTCAGAGTGTCGGAACACGCGCCTGCCGCCGGGTGGGAACAGCCCGATTTCGACGATGCGGCCTGGCCTGCCGCCCATGAAATGGGCGATGCGACGATGCAGCCGTTTTCACGGCATCACGACTTCACGCAGGCGTTCGCCACCGCCGACGAACGCGCCACGTTGGCGGCGCGTACACAGTCCGAGCCTGCCTTCGTCCTGCCGGAAGGCATCGCCGCGGAGCCTGCGCCGCAGGCCAAGGTCGTCTACCGTGGCTTCCGCCCGTTCGTGAACCTCAACGGGAAGGACCACGAACCCGACTTCGCCCTGCGCATGCCGGACGGCATCTACGCGCGCAGCGCCATCCGCAAGATGTATGCGCTGGGATTCCGGTTCTTCCGCCTGGCCACAGAGCCGAACAAGTTGGAGAAGTCGCCGGGCGTATATGACTTCACGTCGCTGGACACACAGGCGCGCATGGCGCTCCATGAGGCGCCCGGGGCGTATTTCTGCCTCCAGCTGCGCCTCTCCCTGCCCAAGTGGTGCAAGGCGCATCCGGGGGAGCTGATCGGCTATGCGGATGGTCCGATCGACACGACCGTCCAGGACGAGCGGATAAGCCGCCAGCCGCGGCCGTCGGCGGCTTCGCGGGCGTATCGTGCGGAGCTCGTCCGCTTCTTCGATGCGCTGGGCGCCTACGTGAATGCGCAGCCCTGGCGTTCGCGCGTGGTGATGGTGCGTCCGTGCTGGGGTATCTACACGGAATGGCATACCTACGGCATGTACCATGGTCCGGATGTGGGCCCGGCGATGACGGCTGCCTTTCGGCGTTATGCGGGCGGCCGCTACGCCAATGACCTGCCGCCCACGATGGACGAGCGGCAGAAGGGGGGCTCGCTGCTGGACCCCAAGGCCGACGCCAAGCTGATCGACTACTACGACTGCATGGCCAATGAGGTGGCGGACCTGCTGATACATTGCTGTACGCACGCGAAACGGGTGCTGCCGGGGCGTCTGGCGGGCGCCTACTATGGCTATGTGTTCTCGGCCCATCCGCCGGAGGGCGCCAATGTCTTGCTGGAGAAGGTGCTGGCGTCGCCCGCCGTCGACTTCCTCTCGAATCCGGCGGCCTACACGGCCCCATCGCGTCGTGCCGGCGGTTCGTATTTCGAACGCACCGTACCGTCCGTCTTCCATCGGTACGGCAAACTGCCTATCATCGAGGACGACATGCGTTTCCACCACATCTCCAACGTCTGTGAGCGCGCGCTGTGCACGACCTCGCCGAGAGAGTCGCGCGTCACGGCCCGGCGCGACTGCTTCAACAAGCTCTTTGACGGATCCGGCATCCAGATGCTGGACCCGATGGGCGGACGCGACCGCAGGCCTTTTGCCTTTGACGACCCCGACGTGCTGCAGGGCATTCACGAGGCAATGGGCGTCATCCGCCAGATCGGCGAGCAGCCCCTGCGGTCGGGCAATCGCCTGGCGCTGGTGGTGAGTCCGCGAGAACGTCTTCGCCGAGACGGTAATCCCAAGGCCACGCCGCTGCTGGGGCGCATCTATGCCTACGCCATTCAGGAGATATACCGCGCGGGCATCCCATTTGACCTTCTGTCCCTGGAGGAGTACCTGGCACAGGGCGAAGCCTACCGTCAGGTGGTGTTCCTCAACGCGTTCTCGCTCAGCGCCGCCGAACGGACGACCCTCAAGGCCCTGACGCGTCGTGCTGGCGTGACGGCGCTTTGGCTGGTTGCGCCCGGGGCCTGCACGGACGAGGGTTTCTCGGATGCGACGATGAGCGATCTGGTGGGCATGCGCCTGGCGGGCGCAGGACGCGAGCCGGCCGTTGTCTGTACCGACGCGCAGGTGCAGCAGACTGCATTTGGCGGCTGGCGCAAAGAACTGGAAACGGGCGCCGTCAGCTGTTTCCTGCCTTCTGTCCCCGTAGGTTATACGGGTTGGCATGCGGTCCTCGACGCCCTAGGCGCAGATGTCCTCTGCCAGGCGAGCGAATACGTGCGCCGCCATGGGGACGTTATTCTCTTCCACACGGCTCGCGCAGGCCGGCACACCCTCAAACTTCCCCCTGACCTGGCCAATCGGACTTTTTCCGAACTTGTCCATGGCGGGGTCCACAAGGGTCCAGATCTTGTGTTCGAGACAGACGGATGCGACACCCTGCTGTTCAAGGGCAACTGAGAGGCTTGAGACGGCTTTCCGCATGTGTTTTCGCGGCTCCCCTGGCGGCGGATCAGGATTTGGCAGCCGTCTGGTTGTTCCCTGGCTCCTGGAGGAAGGGATGTGGTCTAGAGCCGAAGGCACGATTCGTGCGCACGAATTGTCGCGCCCCTTACAGCCGAATCGAAGAGTCCGTACAGTCTCTCAAGCGATTCGTGCGCACGAATTTTTGTGATTCATCTAGGGGACCGCAATGCCTCGGCAGTCGGCTTCTTGTGAATCTGCGGGGAATCCCCGGGGCATCTGCGGGGAATCTCCGGGTAACTTTCGGTGAATCGATTTTCGGCGTTATCTCGTAGAACGTAGCATGAATTGCCTCTGAATGTGAGATAGATCGTTTGGGGTGCCGTTTTGCAAAAAACGGTCACGCACACGGCCTGTCGGAGAGGCGGAAACTCCGTTCGCTTTATGTATGAAATCCAGTGTGAAAGCTGTGACGATTCCTTTTTGATGATTGAAATTCCTGTGGATTCCCGTGCGAAAATTCGCTAAAATATGTGGTTGAAGGACCCGTCAGAAATGGGGTGCCCCCAATCTCGTGCGATGTTTTCCGCAAGTGTGGAGGGCGGTTCGCGGGAGCAGGAATCTTCAATGTGAAAAGAGCAAGTCCAAAGTAAAGGGAGATGTTGGTGTGATGGTCATGAGATCAGCCGTTTTGTTTTTGCTTATGCTTGGGATGGTGGCGCAAGCCTCTGCCGCGCTCACCTCGAGATGCTACGTCCGAGACGGGCTGATCGGCATGTGGGACGGCGAGGAGAATGCGGGGGTGGGCGTTCATGACGCCACCAGCGTTAAGTGGGCCGACCTGTCGGGCCACTACCAGTCGAGCACGGGCGAACCGCTTGTGACCCTGCCGGATGATGCGCAGGTGCTTGACAAAAGCGTGCAGATGACGCGGGCATACGGGTGCCCCACGAATGTCCCCCAAGGCGAGAAGGACAACTCCGGCGGCAGCAATACGTCCGGGTATCCCGGTGGTGCCTTCTTCCAGGCGTTCGCCAACGGCCGCTATTCGTTCGAGGTGGCCTATGACATGACGCTGGATGACATCAACAAGCGCAAAGTATTTGCCATCATCGGCTATACGGGATGGTGGTTCGGCGCACTGCAGAATCGTTACTTGGGATTCAATCCCAACGATGCCATTCCGGAGAACTGGAGCTCCAAGAATAGGTGGGACGGTGTTGGGTCGGCCCAGCATCTCCGCCTGGACATGGGCGCCAATGGCGTGTACGGCCAGCACGTCCTGTCGTGCAGCCAGGACGGGGCGACGGCCAGGATATCCGCTGACGGCGGTGAGCCCGTCACGATGGACGGCTGTTCGCCGACGAACGGCATCACGACCTCAAGCGGCTTCCGCATCAACCGCGAATACACCGAGAATTCCGGCATGAACGGCAAGTATCATTCGATCCGCATCTACGATCGGTCGCTGACGTTGGATGAGGTCAAGATCAACTGCGCCGTCGACAAGGTGCGGTTCTTCGGGGCGGATGCGGACGATGCACTGCTGCCGGCGGGATGGTATTTCGACAAGTCGGGCGGCGATGTCAGGCTGATGCGTCGTTACGAGGTCAAGACGGCTGCCGGCGGTCAGGTGTCCGTTAACGGCGGCGCGGCGGCGCCGTCGGTCGTCTTCGACATCGACCAGGGGCAGGAGGGCGCCTTGACGGCGCAGCTGACGGCGATCGCCGACGAGGGTTATGAGTTCTTCTGCTGGAAAGGTCTGGCGGCGGGCGAAGACGTCCGTAAGCCGACTGGCACGTTCGTCGTGGTCGGCGATGTCACGGCGGTCTTCTACAAGTCGGGTCCGCGCCGCCTTTCGGCGAGGTGCTACGCGCTTGACGGCCTGATCGGCCAGTGGGACGGCGAAGAGAACGTGGCCTATGGTGTCCATGACGCCACCAGCACGACCTGGAGCGATCTGACGGGTACGTGCGTCGACAAGGACAAACAGCAGCTTGTGTCGTTGCCGACGGATGCCGAAGTGCTTGACAAGGGCATTCGCATGACCTGCCAGAACGGCTGCCCCACGAACACGCCGACGGGCAGCGACATGGACTATGGCCGCGCGAAATACGCCCATGCCGCGTTTCTGTCCGCCTTCCGGGCCGCCCGCTATTCGGTCGAAGTGGCGTTTGACCTGAAGGAAGATGCTGTGGCCCGAGTGAATCCCCAGTCGCATATGCTCATCATCGGCTATCAGGGCTGGTGGTTCGGCGTGAACAACAACCGCTACCTGGGCTTCAATCCGAATGACGCCGTGTCGCGCAATTGGACCGAAGGCAAGGGCTGGACTGGCGCCTCGCTATCGCTTTCGGCCTCTGTTGACTTCGGCGTGGAAGGCGCCTATGGACTGCACACCATGTCCTGCGTGCAGGACGGGACGGACTGGTGGCTGTCCGTGGACGGCACGCAGGTGACCGGCACCTGCACGCCGACGAATACCACGCTTGACACGCATGGTTTCCGCATCAACCGTGGCTATTACGAGAACTCCGGCATGACAGGCAACTACCATGCGATCCGCATCTACAACCGTCCGCTCTCGGCGGACGAGGCGGCCGTCAACCAGGCGGTCGACAAGGTGCGCTTCTTCGGCGTGGAGCCTGCGATGTGTCCGTTGCCGGAGGGCTGGCGCTTCGAGACGACGGACGGCATAGCGCTTGAACGCAGGTATCGCGTGTCAAGCTTCGACGGCGAGATGGGAACGGTGTCCGTTGAAGCCGGCGAGCCTGCGGCTGTGGCCGATGCGTGGGTAGACGTCGTCACGCCGACCGTGAGGCTTACGGCGACGCCGAGGCCTGACCACAGGTTCGTGGGTTGGACGGGCGGGATCTCGGGCGGCGATCTCACGGCCGCGAAGGGTACCTTTACGCTTACGGGCGACGTACGGGCGGAGTTCAAGAAAATAAACGGAATTCTCATCATTGTCAAGTAAAGTAACCTTTTATCCTCTCATACAGACTGGGTGGATCTTGTCCGCAACGGGAAATAAGAAACATGAGTCTGATTGCAACAGCACTACTGGCGGCGGTTATCAATGTTTCGTCGACAACCCCGCGGTACTTCGAGACATCCGACGGCAAGCCGTGGATTCCAATCGGCTGCAACATTTGCTTTGATCGGCTTTATGGTGTGGCGGCGCACGGTGATGCTGAGGTCCGTGCGAACTTTGCCAGATGGTTGAGGAGCTTTGCCGAAAACGGGGGGAATTGCATTCGGCTTTGGGCGGGTCATCGTTCCTTGGAGGTCATGCCCGAAAAGGCGGGCATTTACGATCCTGGTCGGATCGAGACCTTGAAGGGCATTGTCGAGCTTTGCGAGAAACTGAACATCAAGGTGAAAATCACGCTTGAGAGCTTTCGCATGTGTCTGAACGAGGATGTCGAACGAGGGAAGGCCAATCCGAAAAGGGTCAACTTCAGCTATAACCATGTTTTCAACCGGCCATTATACGCGCCCTATGCCGACAGCGTTACGGCTTTTTTCCGATCGGAGGAGTGCCGCCGCATCTATCTTGGCAAGGCGCAATTCCTGAAAGACCTCGGCTTCGGAGATTCGTCCGCAGTCTATTGCTGGGAGCTGTGGAACGAGATCAATGCGGCCGCGCCAATCGCCGACTATGCGCCGTGGAGTGCCTGGGCGCTTGCCGAATTGAAAAAGATGTTTCCAAATCAGATGACGGTCAATAATCTGGGAAGCTTCTCGGATGTCGGAGCCTATCAGATGTATGACGAATTGGCGACGGAAAAAGACAATGACTTCATGCAGATCCACCGTTATCTGGATGCGGGTGCGTGTCTCGACGTCTGCCGCGGACCGATGGACATCGTAGCGGCTTCGGCCGTGCGCGAGTTGTTGGATCGTCGTCCCGACCGTCCAGCCATCTTGGCGGAAGTCGGCGCGGTGCAGGCAAATCATGCGGGACCGTTCCCCTATTATCCGTTCGACAAGGAAGGCACGCTCCTCCATGACGCGCTTTTCGCGGCGTTCTTTGCGGGGGCAGCGGGGTGCGGGCAGTTCTGGCACTGGGATCACCAGTATATTGACGGCAACAACCTCTGGTGGCATTTTCGTCGTTTTGCGAGTGCAATTGAAGGTCTTGATCCGATCGCTGAAGGCTTCAAGCCGTTCTATACCGAATCTCGGCGGCTTCGGATGTATGGACTGCAAGGCAAAAAAACGGCCGTCCTCTGGTGTCGTGACAAGAAGAGCTCTTGGGAAGACGAGTTGGTTCACGGCAACAGACCGGAAACTCTCGTTGACGAGATCGTTCCGTTTCGGAATTGCGAACTTGATTGCTATTTGCCGTGGGAGGATTGTCGGACAACTGTCCACTCTCCGAAACTGCCTCCGTTCAAACGTTCGATCGTCGTACGTGTTCAGGCAGATGCGGTTGAAGGGGTTGTGCGGGCACATTAATGTGGCGGGATAAACTTTTATCCTCCAGGCTGGCTGGAGGTGTGTACTTGACAGTGCATTTGTGGTATAATATACACAATAATTCAACTTGTTAAAATCCTTTCAGACGGACTACAAATGGCAGACGAAGAGAATACGGACGTGACACCTGAAGCCCTGGATGAGGAGACCCGCTCCGCATTGGCCGAGCCGATGCCCACTACCGGTGGTTTGCTTGAGGATGTTGACATCGAAGAGGAGATGTCACGCGACTACATCGACTACTCGATGTCCGTCATTGTGGGGCGCGCGCTGCCCGATGTGCGCGATGGCCTCAAGCCCGTGCATCGCCGTTGTCTGTACTCGATGTACATGCTCGACAACGTGTGGAACAAGAAGCACCTCAAGTCTGCGCGTATTGTCGGTGACGTGATTGGTAAATACCACCCGCATGGCGACTCGGCCGTCTACGAGACCATCGTGCGCATGGCCCAGAACTTCTCCCTGCGCGTGCCGCTGGTGGATGGCCACGGCAACTTCGGTTCGATCGACGGCGATGGCGCCGCCGCCATGCGTTACACGGAAGTGCGCATGCAGCGGGTGACGGACGAGATGCTCGCGGATCTCGAGAAGGACACCGTGGACATGGTGCCCAACTTCGACGAGACGATGACGGAGCCGAGCGTTCTGCCCGCCAAGCTGCCGAACCTGCTTCTGAACGGCTCCTCGGGCATTGCCGTGGGCATGGCCACCAACATTCCGCCGCACAATCTGGCGGAGCTCTGCGACGGCATCAGCTACTATGTGGATCACCGCGACTGCTCGATCGACGACCTGATGATGTTCGTGAAGGGGCCTGACTTCCCCACGGGTGCTACCATCTGCGGGCACAACGGCATCAACGCGATGTACAAGCTCGGGCGCGGTCAGATGTGCGTGCGCGGCAAGGCGGAGATTGAGGAGGACAAGAACGGCCGTTCGCGCATCGTCATCACCGAGATCCCCTATGCGGTCAACAAGACCGAAATGATCAAGCACATGGCCGAGTTGGTCAAGGACAAGACGATCGAGGGCATTGCGGACATCCGCGACGTCTCGGGCGGCCACACGAAGGGATCCCACGCCTCCGCGTCGCAGAAGGCCAAGGACAAGAACGGCGACGCCATCCGCATCGAGATCGACCTCAAGCGCGACGCGGTGGGGCAGATTGTGCTGAACAAGCTGTACAAGCACACGGAGCTTCAGACGACCTTCGGCGCCATCATGCTGGCGATTGACCAGGGGCGCCCGCGCATCCTCAACCTCAAGGACTTCTTCCGCTGCTACGTGAACCACCGCTTCGAGGTGATCACCCGCCGCACCAAGTTCGAGCTGAAGAAGGCCGAGGCGCGCAAACATATCCTCGATGGCCTGCTGATCGCCATCGCGAATCTCGATGACGTGGTGCGCATCATCCGCGCGTCCAAGAACCGCGAAGAGGCCAAGAACCGTCTGCAGGAGGCCTACCACTTCACCGATCCGCAGGTGGACGCCATCCTGAACATGCGCCTCTACCAGCTCACGGGTCTCGAACGCGAGCAGCTGGAGGCGGAACTGGCGGCACTCATCGCCGCCATCGCCGAGTTCCATGCGATCCTGGCCGACGCCGGCAAGGTGTATGCGATCATCAAGGACGATCTGGCCGACATCAAGGAGCGCTTTGCCTCGAAGGAGGAGGCCAAGCGCCGCACGGAGATCGTGGCCGACGAGAACGAGGTCTCGCTCAAGGACCTCATCGCCGATGAACCCTGCGTGATCACGCTTTCGAACCGCGGCTACGTCAAGCGCGTGCCGCTCACGGAGTACAAGGAGCAGAATCGCGGCGGCCGCGGCATCAAGGGGGCTCAGCTCAAGGAGGAGGACTTCCTGCGCCTGGTGTTTGTGGCGGAAACGCACGATTCGCTGATGTTCTTCACGAACACGGGCCGTCTGTTCCTCAAGGACGCCTACGAGATTCCCGAGGCGCCGCGCACGAGCTTCGGCAAGCCGCTCGTCAACTTCCTCAATCTGCAGGAAGGCGAGCAGGTGCTGCGTCTCCTGCCCATCCGTTCGTTCGAAGGTGATGTGGACGTCATGTTCGCGACGCGCGATGGCACGGTCAAGAAGACGCTGCTCGGCGACTTCAAGAACGTCAACCGCAACGGCATTCGCGCGATTACGATCGATGAGGGTGACGAGCTCGTGGAGGTTCGCCTCGTCAAGCCGGGCGAAGACGTGGTGATGATCACGAAGAACGGCATCGGCACGCGTTTCAACTCCAACGAGGTTCGCCGCATGGGGCGTGCCGCCGGCGGCGTGCGGGGCATCTCCCTGCGCGAAGGCGACGCGGTGTGTTCGCTGGATGTGGTGGACGACTCGAAGACGCTGCTGGTCGCGACCGAGAACGGCTACGGCAAGCGCACGGAGTTCAACGCCTACGAGACCAAGCATCGTGGCGGCATGGGCGTGACAGCCATCAAGGGCGCCGATCGCAATGGCCATGTGGTGGCCGCACATGCGGTGCGCGACGACGAGTCGATCATCTCGATCACGTCGGACGGCCTGATGGTGCGTCAGCGCGTGGTGGATATCACGGTGGTCGGTCGTGGCGGCATGGGCGTGCGCCTGGTGCGCCTCACGGAAGGGGCCAAGCTCGTGTCCGTGTCGGTGGCCGACGCCGAGCCTGAGGAGGCTGCGGCACCTGTGGCCGAGGAGGCACCTGCTGCGCCCGTCGAGGCGACTGAGGCCGCTTCGCCCGAAGGGGAGGCGGTTGCACCTGAAACGGAGACGGGCACGCCTGAAACGCCTGGCGAGTGAGAGGAGTAAGGGCATGGGCAGGTCATTGTTCGTTTTGTTCGGTATTGGTCTGATGGGCGCGGCTTGGGCCTGGCCCGCAGGCACGGCGGCGAAGCAGAAAAACCGGTATGAGCTGCCGCCGGCTTCCGAAGAGGTGATGAAGGAGGCGCTTGCCGCCAAGGCGCGTCTTGCCGGCACGGTGACGATCCGCAATCTGGTGGGGCATCGCGGCGATTCGGAGTCTGCGCCGGAAAACACGATGCCGGCGTTCAGGAACGCATTGGAGACGGGGTTCAATGTGGAGACGGATCTCTACATGACCAAGGACAATGTCGTTTTCCTGACGCACGATCAGCGCATCAACCGCAAGGATTGCGGTCTGCCGCCGCACACCTGGTCCACGAACACCACCTGGAAGGGCCAGCTGGAGTTTGCCGACGCTGGGGCCTGGAAGGGGACGCAGTGGAAGGGCACGCCCTATCCGCGCCTCGATGAGCTGCTGGAGATCGCCCGGGATGGCCAGTTCATCATCCTGGAGATCAAGGATCCCCGCAAGACGGAGATCCTGAAGCTGGTGAAAGAGGCGATCGGGCGGCATCCGAACGTCAATCCCGACAATGTCTATCTGCAGGGCGCGAATGCCTGGTTCCTTCAGAACATGCCGGGATACAAGAACATCAGCTGTTCGCTGGCGCGCAAGGGCTGGTCGGTGGAGGACGAGCCGCGAGATCTGATGGCGTTCGCCAAGGCGCTTGACCCCAAGAAGACGGCTGTCTGGTCGGTGCGCTGGGACGAGGAGCTGATCACCAAGGAACTCATCGACGTCGTGCACGCGCGCGGTGGCAAGGTGGGCGTCTGGACGGTCAACGACGCCGGCGCCGCCTGGGCCGCGCTGGGGCGTGGCGTTGATTGGGTCTGCACCGATCGCCCCGCCACGCTGTGGCAGGACATGCAGGCGCTGAAGTAGGGCCGAAGCCTCAGGCAAGGAACTTGAGGATCGTGGGCGTGACGTCTACCAGAGACTTCACGCCCGCGCGCGTTTCGGCTTCGTGCGGACCGAAGGCCACGAACGGCACGGGGTTGCGCGTGTGGCCGGGTTCGCTCATGTTCTCGATGTTTCCGTGGTCCGCCGTCATCAGCAGGGTGACTCCGGCCGCCTGCACATAGCGCAGCAGGGCCGAAAGGAACTGGTCGTAGAGGCGCAGAACATCGCACGCACGTGCATAGTCCATGGAGTGGCCCGCCACATCCGTCTGGAAGAACTCGAAGAGCGTGAAGTCATTGACGCGCACGAGGTCGAACAGATGGTCGGCGGCCTCTTCAGGCGTGATGACGGGGATGTCGGGATAGCGGTCCTGAATCGTCTCGCGCGTAAGATCCTGAAGCACGGCCTGGTCTTCCGCCAGATCGTTTATCGTGGCAATCACCTCGGGCGTGGTCAGGGCCATCACCGACGTGACCGACTTGAATCGGCGCGCCGCCAGTTCGGCGGCATCCTCCAGCAGATAGGCGTCCGCAAAGGCAAAGCGCCGTTTACGCGCCTTGAGGGCGAGAAACAGGTTCTGCTCCTCGATTTTCTTGCGGAGAGACGGGCCGGGGAAGCCCTCGCAGTGGCGCCCCATGAAGACGGGCGCGTTCATGCCCGTGAACATGGTGGCCTGGCCTGTGGCGGACTGGGGCAGACCTGGCACGGACAGACAGGCGTCAATCGGGACGGCATGCCGCGAAAACAGCCGGCACAGCGTGGGGCAGACCTCAGGGTTGATGGGATTGTCCGCGGCTGGACTGCGCAGACCTACGCCATCGATAAAGAGGAAGAGGCATTTCACAGGCCGTACGACTTCATTTCGGCCTTCAGCACGTCCAGCGACTTCTTGTCCTCTTTGGCCTTCTCAAGGGCAGGCGTGTAGTACTTCTTTGCGCGTGCCGCCAATTCGTCAGCCTTCTTGACGTCGCCGATTTCGCGCGCCAGCACGGCGCTGCGCATGAAGTTCTTGGCGGCCACCCACTCATACGAATAGATGACGCCCGTCGTGGGGTCGCAGTCCTCGAACTGCTTCATCGAGTCCGTGAGCATGTATTCGCCGAAGGCCGTGAAGTTGGCGATGGCCTCCTCCTTGGCCTTTTTGACCGTAGCGGCGTCCACACCCGGCTTGGCGGCCGTCTCCATGGCGCGGTGGGCGCGAAGCTTGGCCACCGTGGCCTTGCACCAGGCCGGATCGTGACCCGGAAGACCCTTTTCGAGCATGGCGATGGCGCTCTCGAAGTCGCCAACCAGGAAATGGCCGTCCAGCAGACGGTCGCGCACCGAATTGGCGGCGGCTTCTGTGGTGCAATTGGGGAGGAACGCCTCGATGAAGCCCATGATCTGCTTCATGTGCGGAATGTCCTCGGAGTTGGCTTCGCCATTGCCTGCGAAACGGAGAAAGGCCTCCTCGGCCAGCTGCGCAATGAAGTCGGCCGGGACCTTCGTCTCCCAGGCCACATGCATGTACGGAATCTTGTTGTCGAACCAAGTGTGGAAGAAGCGCTCGGAGGCCAGCTTGTCCAGATACGCCCGAACGGCGTCATCCTTGGCGGCGCGCAGTTCCTTCGTGGCTTCCTTGCGCGCGGCGGTGCGGGAGGCCGGCGTTTCGCGGATCTTCCAGCACCAGGCGATGCCGCCGGCAAGGGCGGCCGCCACCAGGACCACAAGCAAAAACGATATTTTGGAACTGCGGGACATAGACTCTCCTTGAAATTTGTTTGATATTATAATAGGATTTGACATCCGTTGCAAGTGCCTTTTGTGGTATAATACTACCTCGTCGTGAAGTGGTGTATCTATAATTTGCTGTTTACGCTCGTCTATTTGGCGATGATGCCGTCCTTTTTGCTGCGCATGAAGCGGCGAGGCGGGTACAAGGCGCGTATGGGCGATCGGTTTGGCCGTTATCCCGAGGATCTGGTCACGCCGCCGCGCCCAGTCTGGATCCATGCCGTCAGCGTGGGTGAAGTGGCGGTGGCTGGCCAGCTGATGCGGGCGCTGCGGGCGCAGGATCCGTCCATTCGCTTTGTCTTCTCCACCACGTCCTCAACGGGATGGAAGCAGGCCGAAAAGGAACTGGCTCCCGGGGATGCGCTCATCTACAACCCGCTTGATTTCGGCGGCTGTGTGGCGCGTGCGCTGGACCGCATCGCGCCGCGTGCGGTGATTCTGACGGAGTCTGAGATCTGGCCCACCTTCATCCGTGCGCTCAAGCGTCGCGGGGTGCCGGTGTACCTCATCAACGCCCGTGTGTCCGACCGCAGCGCCCCGCGCTACAAGGCCCTGCGGTGGTGGTTCGGCGAGGTGCTGCGCTGCTTCACCTGCATTTTCGCCCAGTCGGAGACTGATGCGCAGCGTCTGGTGGCGGCAGGGGCCGATCCAGAGTCCGTCCAGGTGACGGGTTCGTTCAAGTTCGATGTCGCCAGGCGCAATGAGGCTAAGGAGCGCGAATTGGCGGAATGGATCCGTTCGGGCGAGTCGGGGACCCGTGGCGAACTGCTGCCGGGCTTTGTGATGCCCGAGGCGGATGCCGAGAGCGCTCTGTTGTTGCCGCCGATTCTCCTGGGCGGCTCCACGTGGCCTGGCGAGGACGAGGCGATGCTGCGCGTCTACCGCGAAGTGTCGCGTCTGCACCCGGAGGTACGTCTGGTGCTGGTGCCGCGGCATTTCGAGAAAGCGGATGCCGTTGAGGCCAACATCCTGCAGGCGGGCTTTGCCTGTCAGCGGCGTTCGCGGGGGACGCGGCACGCGCCAGCTGGTGCGCGGGGGGCACCCACCGTCTATCTGGGCGATACGACGGGGGAGATGATGGGCTTCTTCGGCCTGGCGACGGTGGCGTTTGTCGGCAAGTCGCTCTACGCACATGGTTCGCAGAACATGATCGAGCCGTGTTTGTGCGGTGTGCCCACGGTGGTGGGGCCCTATACCGAGAATTTCCGTCCGGTGATGAGCGATCTGCTTGCGGCAAAGGCCATTCGCCAGGTGAAGAACGAAGATGGGGTGCGTCGTGAGGTCGTCCGTCTCTTTGGTGATGAGGAAGAACGGAAGGCCCTGGGGGCTCGGGCACGCGACGCCGTGGCGCGGCGTTGTGGTGTGGTGGCGCGTTGCGCCGCCGCGCTGCTGGACGGCGAAAGGGGATTCCGCGCTCATCCGCATATCGGTTCCGTGGCGTCCGCGAAAGGCGGCCGGCTGTCGCCGGTGGCCAAGTTGGTGATCTTCCTGGTGCTGGCGGCCGCCTACGCGTTGACTGGGTGGCTCGTCACGCCCAAGCTGCGCCACGCCTGGGTGTATTTGCAGCAGAACGCCACACGTCGCTATTCCACATTCCTCGGCCTTTCGGCGGCGTCGCTGGCGATGCCGTGGTGTCTGGACGACATGCGCACGGCCTACATCCATCTGGCCACGCGCGACTATGGCTTCGCCAAAGGCAAGCCCTACCGCGTGGAGGAGCAGAACGGGCATGAAGTGGCCTACTACCGCGACGAAGACTATGGCGGCGATGTCGTCACCATTGACGGGTGGCCGTCTGTCACAGGCGAGAAATTCAAGGCCACGCGCCTGTTGGCCGATCTCATCCCCTATGCGGAGGGGGCGGCGCGCGTGAACGCCGCCAATGCCGCCGAGATCGCCTCGTGGGCCACGAATCGCGTGTTCAACGCGCCTGTGGAACGCCGCCGCATCAATGCGCGGCTGCTGTCGCTGGCTCGGCTCAAGGGCGTGCTGGAGGAGTGCCAGGAGGAGTTCGGCTCGTTCAAGCTGTGGTGCATTGGGCGGCATGACTATCTGGTGACGCCCGTCTGCGATGTGGCCGCCGATCGCCTGATTACGCTCTTTGACGAGCCGCGCACGTTCTCGCGGTTCGCCGAGGCTGGCATCTACGCGCCGGCCGACATCTATGCCTGCTACCTGGGCACAGACCGTGAGGTACTGCCCGCCCTTGACCATGTGCCTGCCTATGGACCGCTGCGGGGACTGGTCACGGGGACGCGCCTGGCCTTTTCGCCGCCGCCCGGAGGGGCGTTGGAGGAGGTGCGGCCCGCGCGCATCACGCCGTTGGAGCCGCAGCGCGTGGCGGGGTTGATTCCCGGGGGCGCCGAGGCCGAGCTTTTTGCCATGCTCACAAATCGCATCCAAGCGCTCCAGCTGGCGCGTCGTGACGTGCTGCGTGGGCTTGATGCCGCCGCGCAGGGCATTTCCTCAAATGCGCTTGAACACTGGTCCCAGGCGGCGAAGGTCAATCCGCGTGATCCCATCCTCAAGGGACTGGCCGATTCGCTGGATCTGGAAGGGCGGCGGCGGCTCAGGGTGGGCGACGCGAATGGCGCGCTGCAGTGCTATGAGAACCGCATCGTCGTGTCGCCGCATGACGTGGCGGCCATCCACAACTTCGGCGTGTGCCTGAAGAAGGCCGGGCGCATGGAGCTGGCGGCGCGCGTGTTCCTCAAGGCCGTGACCATGGATCCTAAGACCGATGAGCATCGGTCCGAGTTCGTCACCTGTGCGGCCGCCGCCGGCAAGCTCGGTGCCGCGACTCGGCAGCTGGAGGTGCTGATGGCGCATAATCCGGACGATCCCCATCTCAAACTGCGCGCGGCCAAATTGCTGTGCCAAGCCAAGAACGAGCTCCACAACGATGCGCGCGCCATCAAATTGGCCGAGGAGGCTGTGACGCAGACCGGGTGGCGTGATCGGGCCCTTGTGCAGGGACTTGCCGACGTCTACATCGAGGCTGGGCGAGTCATGATGGGCATGGGCCTCAAGAAGCGGATCAAGGAAATGAAGTTTGACCGCTAATCGGATCTCTAAATTGAAAAGAAAGGATATGTTGAAATGATCAAGAAGTCAGTTGCGATTGTGGGGTTGGGC
>JAKSOW010000006.1 GCA_024405395.1 Kiritimatiellia bacterium
AAGCGGTCGTAGCCGTGGCCGAGGTTCGTCTTCACCGTCGGGGCGTCAGGCTCGAGGTCGAGGTCCTCGCCGTCGGAGTTGCTTACCCCGGGGGTGGCAGATTCTGCCACTTTTGCTTCGTCGACGAAGTTGAGGGGATGGATTCTGAAACACTAGTGACTTCGGACAGTTCACGTTTGCTCGGATCGCCGTCGGTGATTCGGGGGCTCCTGCGGGGAGTTGAGGACCGTCAGGTGAGGCGTCGGAAGTGAAGAGTCTGGAATTGAAGGCGCGGATCAGCGGATGATGATGCACGAGGTGAGCGGTAGACGTTCGGAAGACAGGCGGAAATTTGAGACGCCCACGCCGCCGGAGCTCGGAGAGCGGGCATCTGTCCAGCGGATGATGAGGTATTGTCCCACGCCTAGCGTGACGCCCTTCAGCGTGGCCGATTGGGTGTCGCCCCACCATTCGTCCTGATCGGCCTGGATGGTCGTCGTGCAGGGTGGCGCAAAGTCCAGCGCCGGGACAGATGTCCAGCTGCCAGGAGCCGCGGTGTTCACCAGTTCATTCGTCACAAGATATTCAAAGGTGTTGGCCATGGCGACTGTATTCCGGTGGTTCCACTGAACGCCCACATAGGAGATCGTGAAATGATTTCGTGGCGTGCTTGTGTCGTTCAGGAAGGCGATGCCATAGTGGAAATCGCGTTCTGAAGAGCCACGGAATCCCAGCGCACGGTCCTTCTCGATTCCCGTGGCCGGGAGAAACGAGAAGAATCCGCTGGTGGTCGCAGAGGTGGTCGCCAGCCCGATCGTGCCAACGGGTTCTTCACGGTCATTGTGACCCATCCAATAGGGAAGTGGCCAGATGCCGTTGTACCAGGAGGTCTTCGCCGTTATGTTGGAGAGCGCGCTGAAATTCTCGGCATAAACGCCGTCGGGACACAGAGACAGCGGGAAGGCGCGCAGCACATGCATGCGCGGCGGGTTGGCGAGATCAAGGACGACTGGGGGTGAAGGCTGCGAATTGTCTTTGGCGTCGGCGGCGAGAGCGGTGACGCGCGCGGCAATCTTGACGATGGGCAGATTCTGGAAATCATGGCGGCAGGCGGTGGTTGTGATTTCCATGAAGGGGGCTAGGACGGCGGTTCCGGTGCTATGACCCTCGAGAATGCGGATGCCCTCCAGCGCAATGCGTCCGTCCTTCTTGTTGGTGGCGGAGTGGAAATAGAGCGTGTCTCCGTTGACCAATGTGGGAAGGGGCAGATAGCGGGAAGCAGACTCCTCGGTCAAGGTCAGCACGCCCAAAAGGTTGGTCTCGCCATTGGCGGTTACGCAGGTAATTGGCATGTCTGCCGCGGTGGTGGCATTGAACCGGCGCGCGGAGACCTCCAAGGTGCAGTTGTCTTTTCCCTGGACGAGGATTGGGGCCGGCAGGGAGAGATAACCAGGTTTGGAGGATGAACCGATCTGGATCACGCCGACATTAGGTGTGATGCCATAATAGCAGGCGCTTAGGCCCCAAGCGGCAGATGTGTCTGTAAGTGCCGAGAAGGTGGCGGGGTCGAGTGCGGTGGAGCTGCCCTTGGACGGGACGCGCGAAAATTTTTCGTCAAAGAGGGGAATGCCGCTTGTGGCGCCATCAATTCGATTGGTATAGAGCTGCAGCAGATAGCCCGTGGCGTCAACCACGGGGGCCCAAGTAACGTGAAAACTGCCCTCCACGACATTGGTGATTGCCAGGCCTTGCGGCGGCTCAAGGTTCGTAAGCGTGTAGTTTGCCGTAAAGGAGGTCAATTGCGCTCCGTTTACCGCAGATATGGTGAAGGAACCACCGGAATAGGTGACGCCAAAAGTGGCGCCTTCCGCAAGGTGCGTGCCGGAAAGGACGAAACTCTCAACCGCAGCGGGGTAGTTTGGCGATGTCCAGGACGTGTCTGAGGTCCTCCAGCCGTTCGTGTTCAGCCCGAGCACGAAGTCAGCCGTATTCACGATGTGCTGGATGCCATGCATGGACAGGCACAAGAGTGAGGCGGCTGCAAAGGTTGTTATCCTCATGATGACTACAATCGGAAAATTCCAGGACATCGAAGAAAGATGTTGAGTATACCACAACTCGCGTAGCCCTCGTCGATCAAAATTGAAAAATCTTCGCCTTTGGATTTGCCTCAGGTGGTCCTATCTGCTATAATCCGCCACATGAAGAACTCTTTGGCGCGTATGATTCCATCTGTCTCGTTGGTGCTGACGGCATTGTCCTTTTCGTCCTTGGCTGTTGTGGCGGATGCCGGCTCATGTGCGCCCGGACAGTCGCCCTCGGAGAAAGATTCCATCCAGGCCCGAGTGGATGCATGTGCCGCGAAGGGCGGTGGGCGCGTGGTGGTGCCCGCCGGCGAATGGAATACGGGGCCGATCCATCTGCGCAGCAACATCGAGCTCCATCTGGAGGAGGGTGCCAAGCTCATCTTCTCGCCGAATCCCGACGACTACCGCCCGCTCGTGCGTTCCAGCTTCAGCTGCATCGAGTGTTATGCGCTCTCGCCGCTGGTCTACGGCTATGGCTGCACGAATGTCGCCGTCACGGGCAAGGGCACGCTGATGCCGCAGATGGACGTCTGGAAAGTGTGGTTTGACCGCAATACGCCGGGCATGCTGGCGGCAATGGGGCAGCTCTACGCCTGGGGTGAAAGCGATGAACCCGTGGAGAATCGGCGTGCGCCGGATCTGCCGGGGGCGCGCTTCCGTCCGTGTTGCGTCGAGTTCGAACGGTGCCAGAACGTGCGGCTCGAGGATTTCCGCGTGCGGGAGAGTCCGCTTTGGACCGTGCATCTGCGCCTGTGCGAGAATGTGCATGTGCGCGGACTCGATCTGCAGGCGCGTGGGCACAACAACGATGGCATCGACGTGGACGCTTCGAAGCACGTGCTGATCGAGGACTGCATTCTGGACCAAGGCGACGACGGCATTGTGATCAAGTCGGGCCGCGACCGTGATGGGCGGCGCGTGGGCGTCTCCTGCGAGGATGTGGAGATCCGCAACTGCACGGCCCGTCTGGGGCATACGCTCATCGCCATCGGCAGCGAGGTGGCGGGTGGTGTGCGCAACATCCGCATGTACAACTGTCGGGCAACGGGGCCAATGCTCACCTTGCTGTCCATCAAGACCAGTGACCGCAAGGGCGGCTTCATCGACAACATCGTCATCTCCAACATCACGGCGACGGTCATGTCGCGGGATTTGCTGCGCATCGCGACTGATGTGGACTACCAATGGCGCAAGTACGAGCCGCGTGAGCGGATCGTGACGCCCATCACCAACATCCACGTGGCCGACGTCTCCTGCGAGAAGGCGGATCGGGTCTACAACCTGAAGGGCGATGCGCGATTGCCGGTGAAGAACGTGACGATCCGCAATCTGCGTGCCGCAAGCGTGGTCCACCCCGACAACATAGTGGAGAACATTGAGGGGTTCGTGAAGGAGTAGCCGGAGGCGCAGACGGACCTTGGACCAGCGCCACTGAAAAACTTGGCGTGCAGTTGCCGAATGGAGGCGTCATGTGGTATAATACCGAAGATTTTATCAACTATCACCCATAATCAAAGGAGCAGAAGATGATTCTCGAACAGTTCAAGCTTGACGGCAAGATTGCCATCGTCACCGGCGCGGGCCGCGGCATTGGCCAGGCGTATGCGATTGGTCTCGCGGAGGCGGGTGCGGACGTCGCGATTGTGGACGTCATCGACATGGACGAGACGATTGCCGCCATCGAGAAGCTCGGCCGCAAGGCCATCGGCATCAAGGCCGACCTCTCCAAGGGCGAAAAGGAAGCGCCGAAGATCGTCGCCAAGGTCGTCAAGGCGTTCAAGAAGGTCGACATCCTCGTCAACAACGCTGGCATCATCCGCCGCGAGCCGTTCGCCGAGCACAGCGCGAAGAACTGGAACGACGTGATCGCCATCAACCTCTCCACCCCGTTCTTCCTCTCGCAGGCCGTCGTCCGCCAGATGCAGAAGCAGGGCAAGGGCGGCAAGATCATCAACATCGCCTCGATGCTCTCGTTCCAGGGCGGCATCCTCGTCCCGGGCTACGCGGCCTCGAAGGGCGGCATCAAGTCGCTCACGATGCTCATGGCCAACGAGCTCTCGAAGGACCGCATCTGCGTGAACGCGATCGCCCCGGGCTACATCGCCACGGCCAACACCGCGCCGATCCGCGCCGACAAGAAGCGCAACAAGGCGATTCTCGACCGCATTCCCGCGGGCCGCTGGGGCACCCCGGACGACCTCAAGGGCATCTGCGTGTTCCTCGCCGCGCCGGCTTCCGACTACATGACGGGCTACACCTACGCGTGCGACGGCGGCTGGCTGGCCCGCTAACGTGGTGAAGGAGTGATCACGATGCGCATTTCTCCGATGATTGTGGCCGGCGGCATGCTGGCCATAGGTCTGGTTCTGGCGTCTGGTTGCGCCACGGCTCCGGCGGCCAATGAATGTGGCTGCACGCCGTGCGCCTGCAGCAAGGCCTGCGACTGCTTCGCCGGCCGCTGGGCGTTCAACGACTGCAGCCTGTGGATGGGCGTGAAGAAGGGCGCCGACGGTGCCTACACGGCCACCATCCTCTGGGGCGGCGGCTCGCCCATCGTCCAGGACAGCGCCGTGGTGGAGGATGGCGCACTCGTGATCACGTCCTGCCGTCAGGAGGGCCAGGCCCGCGCCTACGGCAAGGACCTGCCCGTGCTCAAGCCCGAGCAGAAGACCATTGACCGCACCGAGATGCGCGTCAAGAACGGCGTGGCCACGCTCGTGTGCACGCAGACCGACGGCAACGGCAAGGCGCGCGGCACGAAGCGCACCTACACCGCCACGCGCATCCCCGCGATTCCGGCGGCGCCGTGCCTGGCGTCGATCAAGTATGGTCAGCCGATCAATCTCCTTGCCGGCATCGAAGGCTGGGAGCCGATGGGCGACGCCACGAAGCGCCATTTCGGCTGGACGATGAAGGACGGCGTGCTCTCGAACCGCATCGCGCGCAAGCCGGACGGTACGCCGAAGCACGGCGACCTCAACATCCGCACGAAACGCGCGGACTTCGCTGACTTCAAGATCTCGTACGACGTGCGCGTGCTGCCCAACTGCAACTCGGGCGTGTATCTGCGCGGCATCTACGAACTACAGGTGCTCGACAGCTACGGCAAGCCCGTCAACTGCCACAACATGGCCGCGCTCTACGGGCGCGTCACGCCGAAGGTGGCGGCCGAAAAGCCCGCCAACGAGTGGCAGCATGTCGACGCGATTCTCTGTGACCGCCACATCACCGTGGTGCTCAACGGACAGACGATCATCGACAACGCGCCCATCGAGGGCGTGACCGGCGGCGCGATCACCTCCAACGAATTCGTGCCCGGCCCCATCTATCTGCAGGGCGACCATTCGGACGCCGACTACCGGAACATGGTGCTCACCCCCATTGTGAAGTGACATGAGACTAAGCAGACGCAACTTCGTAGCTACGGCCGCGGCTTTCGCGGGTTTCCCCTTCCTGAGGGCAGCGGCCGCCTCGCCGAACGGCAAGGTGAACATGGCGTTCGTCGGCATCGGCCATCAGGCCCGAAACGACTTCAACATGTTCGCCTATTATAAGGACCTGGTGAACGTTGTTGCGTTCTGCGATACCCAGATGGGGGCCGACCACACGCTGGATGTGCTGAAGGCCTACCCGAACATCCCGCGCTACCATGACTTCCGCAAGATGCTGGACGAACATGCGCGCGAGATTGACGCCGTGTGCATCGCCACGCCCGACTTCGCGCATTTCCCTGCGGCGATGCTGGCGATGTCGATGGGCAAGGCCGTCTACTGCGAGAAGCCCATGGGCAACTGCTTCCGCGAGGTTGCCCTGATGATGGCCGCCGCGAAAAAGTACAAGGTGGTCACCCAGATGGGCAACCAGGGTCATTCCGACGCCAACTACTGGCAGATGAAGACCCTCGTCGAGAAGGGGTGCCTGAAGGACGCGGTGCACATGGATGCCTACATGTGCGCCAACAATCGGCGCTGGTTCAAGTGGAACGGCACACTGACGGAAATGCCGGGCGAGGAATCCGAACCGGCCGAGATGGAGTGGGACATCTGGCTTTCGCAGCGTCCGTTCCGCCCCTTCAACCACAATTTCATCAATGGGGACTGGCGCTGCTTCTATGAGTACGGCACTGGTGCCCTGGGCGACTGGGGCGCGCATCTTTTCGATGCGGCGCACGAGTTCCTGAAGTTGGGTCTGCCCTGCCGCATCGAGACCGTTAAGAACGATCGCCGCACGCCGGTGGTATTCCCGATGGCCTCCACGGTGCGCTACGTGTTCCCGGCGCGTGGGGAAGGCTTCCCCGAGTTCACGCTGGACTGGCATGACGGAGCCGGCAACTTTCCCAAGCCGGTCGCCAACGTCACGGACCGCAAGTGGCAGCGCAAGACCAATGGCGCCGAGCTTCACCTCAAGGACGGGCGCGTGTTTGCGCGCGGTAGTCACGGGTCGCCGCTGCAGCTCATCGCTGGCGCGGATCCCCGTGATGCCGACGTCAAGGCGATGCTCAAGGACTTCCCCAAGGGGAAGAGCGGGCACTATCTCAACTTCCTCAAGGCCGTCAAGGGCGAAGAGCCTGCCAATTCCGACTTTGCCGTCGCGGGCCCGCTTTCGCAGGTGATGGCGCTCGGCGCGCTGGCGCAGCGTCTGGCCGCACCCAAGCTGGAGTTTGACCTCAAGACGCAGCGGTTCGTCGGTTCGGATGAGGCCAATGCGCTTCTGGACGGTCCGCCTGTTCGCAAGGGGTGGGAAGAGTTCGAGAAGTTGGGGGCGTAAGGATGCTGACTTTCTGGTTCTTCGTTTTGGGCATTCCGCTCGCCTTGGGCGGCGCCTTTGCGCTGGCGTGTCCCACCAAGGCCGCCGAACTGCTGGTGAAGTTCCCGCGCAACGCGCTGGCGGGTGCTGTGCTTTGCGCATTGGGCTGGTTCGGCACGGCGTATGAGGTGGACACGATCGGCATCGATGTCTTTGACCGCATTGTGCGTCGGTTCTGGTTCCTGTCGAGTGACGTGCCGGGCGCCGTGTGGATCTGGGCCATCGTGCTGACGGTGCTGACGTGCCTGTGGATGTCGAATCTGCTGCCGATTCGCGGCGTGGCGGCAATCTTCATGCTGTTCCCCGCCGAGCTGTTTCCGTCCATCCGCCTATGCGACACGGCCTGGCGCCTGACGCTTGTGGTGTTCGCCTACCTTTGCGCGAGCGCGGGCATGTTCGCGATGTTCTATCCCTGGCGGATTCGTCAGGTGTGGGCGTGGATTGCGGAAAACCGCACGCGTGTACTCGCCTATGGTGCGTTCCATGCTGTGTGGGGTGCGCTCTTTTTGGTGTTGGGAGCCTGTGCTGCAGCGGGCCTCCTGAAGTGAGGTGCCCGTGGCCGAGATCCTCATTGCCGAAGACGAGAAGAACGTACGCGAAGGCCTGGAGGACCTTTTCGTCGGTGCGGGCTACGCGGTGAGGTCGGTCGCGGACGGAGAGGCCGTGGTCAAGGCCTGCGCCAAGCGGCGCCCTGATCTGCTTCTGCTTGATGTGATGATGCCGGCGAAAGACGGTTTTGCGGCGCTCACGGAGCTACGGCGCAAGGACGCCACGCTGCCCATCATCATGTTGACCGCCCGAGGCGACCAGATCGACAAGGTCAAGGGCCTGGGGCTGGGCGCCGACGACTATGTCACCAAGCCCTTTGACGTCGAGGAGCTGTTGGCGCGCGTGGCGCGTGCCCTTGCGCGGACCGCGGCGCTGAATGAGGGGACAATCGAGAATGTGCGCACGACGGAAGATTCGGCCAACCTTGACGGGGACGCGCCCTTCCCCTTCGCGAAAGGCCTGGTGGATCCTATCCGTCTTCAGTTGACGGGGATTCAGATTGCGCCCATATCCCTTACGCCACGCGAGGTCGGTATCCTGCGTCTTCTGGTACGCCACCCGGGTGAGCCGTTGGGACGCGATCACCTGCTGGGCACGCTATGGGGTGTTGGCTATGCGGGCAGTACGCGCACGCTGGACCAGCACATAGCCCAGCTCCGCAAGAAGCTCGGCCGTCAGGCCAGTTGCATCGAGACCATTTCTGGCATCGGCTACCGCTACATGCCGTCAACGGTCGTGTGAAGGAGAGATCTGCTCGGCTATGCGCTATGCTATCATCTCCGATGTCCATGCCAATGCGGCGGCGCTGCGGGCGGTGCTGGTGGATGCGCAGGACCTGAACGCCGAGAGGGTGATCTGCCTGGGCGATGTGCTGGGGTATGGGCCCGATCCCGTGTCAGCGCTGGAGGAGATCTACTCGCGTGTGCACGTGTGCCTGGCCGGCAATCACGATGACGCCGTCTGTGGCCGGCGCACGACAGAGGACTTCAACGATTTCGCGGCCGCCGCCGTGGCGCGGCAGCGCAAATCCCTCACCGCCGAGGCCATGGACTGGCTACGCCAGCTTCCCTACACCTACGCGACGGCTGACTTCGCCTGCGCGCACGGCGACTTCTCCGATCCCGAATCGTTCTGCTACATCCAGGATCCCGAGGATGCGCTGCCTTCCTTTGAGGAACGTGCCGAACAGCTCCTTTTTGTGGGGCACACACACAAGCCAGGCGTAATAGTCCTGAAGGGCGATGAGGAGCTCTTGGCGTATGACCCCATGGACTTCCGCCTTGAGGAAGGGCAGCGCTATGTTGTGAACGTCGGCAGCGTGGGCTATCCGCGCAGTGGGTTCTGCCGCAGCTACTACTGCATCTATGACGATGAGGCGCGGACCGTCTACTTCCGCTCGTTGCCGTTTGACCTGGAGGGCTACCGCGAGAAGATGGGCGGCAAAGGCCTGGATGAAGCGCCGTGGATGGCGGCCAGGGCCGCCCAGCGGGCAACGCCGCGGGTACGGGATGCGGCCAGCTTCGGCAAGCCTGCGAGCCCGAATGTGGTATCCAAGTCTGAGGGCCAGCAAGCGGAGCGGCCGATTGAGGCTACGCCTCCTGTGGCGTCAACGCCTGTGTCCAAGCGGCGGCCCAAGGTCCTGTTGCTGTTCGTTCTGCTCATGGTGCTGACGGCAGGCGCAGTTGGCGTATTGTATGCCAATGAGGAGGCACGGGCTGCCGTTTGTGCCCAGATTGAAACATGTCGTCAGGCGCTGAAGCAGAAATGGCCGAAGGCGAAACAGCAGCGGACGGATCCGGCTCCCTCTGGTGTGTCGCCCCAGACCGTTGCACCTGCCGCCGTGTCCACGGGAACTGTGGCGCAGGCGATTGCCCCGGCAGTCTCTACAATGGAATGGCCCACCGTGCTGACCAATCGTGTGCAGCGTCTGGAGCCGGGACAAAAAATCTATTTCGCCGTGAAGCTGGCGCCGAAGTCCAATCCTGTGAAGGCGCACTTGGTCTTCCGTGATAAGGAAGGCAAGGCCATGCCGGGAACAGAAATCGCCTATCCGCCTTTTTCAACGAGCTTGGCACGTGGTACGGACAAGAGCGCCGTGCCTGCGCCGGAAGGTGCGTGCGAAGTTCTGCTGGAGGCGGCAAAGGCATCGGGCCAGGGATTCTGCGAGATAACACGTTTTGAACTTGATGTGAAGGAACTTGAGAGAGGGAAAAGGAAATGACGGTCTCCGAGGAAGTCAATAAGTTGGGCATTCAGGCGCGTGCCGCCGCCCAGGCGCTGCGTGCCTATGACACGGAACAGAAGAACAAGGCGCTTGAGCTGATTGCGCAGGCCCTGGAGGCGGCGAAAGACGATATCGTCGCCGCGAACGCCAAGGACGTCGAGCTGGCCGCTGCCGAAGGCATGAAGCCGGCGATGCTCGATCGCCTCACGCTCACCGAGAAGCGCTTTGCCGCCATGGTCCAGGGTGTACGGGACATCATCAGCCTGGCCGATCCCGTGGGCGAGACCATCTGGACGCGCACGCGCCCCAGCGGCATCGAAATCAAGAAGGTGCGTGAACCCTTCGGCGTGATTGCCGTCGTGTTCGAATCGCGCCCGAACGTCTTTGTGGACACCGCCGCGCTCTGCCTCAAGACCTCCAACGCCATCATCCTGCGTGGCGGGCACGAGGCGCTGCGCAGCAACCAGGCGCTCAACCGCGCGGTGCGTCGCGGTCTGGCGCTGGCGGGACTTCCGGCTGACGCCGTGCAGCTGGTGGAGACGACAGACCACGCCGCCGTGACGGAACTGGTGCGGAGCGTGGGGCTTGTGGACGTGGCCATTCCGCGCGGCGGCGAACGCCTCATCCGCGCGATGTGCGAGGCGGCGCTCATCCCCGTCCTGAAGCACTACAAGGGCGTGTGCCACATCTACGTCGATGAAGGGGCCGATCTGGACATGGCGCTCAACATCCTCGACAACGCGAAGACGCAGCGCCCGAGCGTGTGTAACGCGGCCGAGTGCCTGCTGGTGAACGCCAAGGAGGCGGCCGCCTTTTTGCCGATGGTGGAGAAGTGGGCTGCCGAGAAGGGCGTCACGCTGCATGAGGCCGATGCCGACTGGAGCCGCGAGTGGCTGTCGCTCGACATCAACCTGGGCATTGTCGCCGACGTGAACGAGGCTGTGCACCACATCAATCACTACGGTTCGCACCACTCCGAGGCGATCATCACGAAGGACGCCGCACGTGCGGCCATCTTCCAGCGCGACGTCGATTCGGCGGCCGTCTACTGGAATGCCTCCACGCGTTTCACGGATGGCGGCGAGTTCGGCATGGGCGCGGAGATCGGCATCTCCACCGACAAGCTCCACGCGCGTGGGCCGATGGGACTTGAGGAGCTCACCACCTACAAGTACACCATCAAGGGCGACGGCACGATTCGCGCGTAATGCGTAATCAGAGAGGACCAGACAAATGAAGACAACCGTAACTGCAACTTGCTTGGTCCTCGCCGCAATGGTGGCGCAGGGCGAGTTCAAGATGGACCGCTCTGCGATGTCCGCCAAGTACTGGGAAATCTGGAACGACGGCGTGCAGGCGAAAATCGACGCCGCCATCGAGCGCAACCGTAAGGCTGACGCCGAGATTGCGGTCGATGCGCCGGCCGGCACGGAAGTGACGGTTGAGCAGACGTCCCATGCCTTCTTCTTCGGCGCGCACATCTTCAACTACAACCAGCTCGGGAAGAAGGAGTGGAACGACCGCTACAAGGCGCTCTACGGCACGCTCTTCAACTCGGCCACGGTGGCCTTCTATTGGCGCACGCTGGAGGTCTATCCCCATGCGCCGCGTTTCGCGGAGAGCTATGAGGACACGGAGAACTTCTGGAATGCGTGCCCGCAGCCGAAGGAGCAGCCGCACTGGCGCCGCCCCGCGCCCGATCCCGTGATCAGCCATCTGAAGACGCGTGGGTGCCGCATCCATGGTCATCCTCTGGTGTGGGGCAACAACGCCTGGCACACGCCCACCTGGCTGTGGGACGACTTCTGCCCCGAGTCGGAGAAATTTGCGCTCGCGCAGGCGACGGGGGTGACGATGCCCCAGCGGGACGTGACGCTGCCGATGGGCGTGAAGGATATGAAGGACAATGAGCGGGGGTGGGCCGCCGCCTGGCGCGCGATCTACGCCAAGCTCTCGGAAGAGGAGATCGCCAAGCTCGTGCCGACGTTCGTGAAGGCGCAGCGTGACTTCATGGCCAAGCGCATCGCGGATATCGGTGCGCGTTACGGCAGCCGTGTGGACAGCTGGGACGTGGTGAACGAATCCGCGACGGACTGGGCCGATGGGGCGAGGCGCACCTGGCCGACGGGTGAATCTTCCGCGAAGAACCGTCAGCCCGTCACCAAGAGCCGCTATGGTCTGATGCCCGCAAACTACGCCTACGAGGCGATCGTCCTGGCACGCCAGGCGATGGGCCCCAAGGCCTGGCTGAACGTCAACGAGTACAACATGGAGGCTTTCCCCGGGCAGGTCAAGGATCTGGCCGCAAACGGGGCCGACTTCGATGTGGTGGGTTCGCAGATGCACCTCTTCAATCCCGCGGAGTCCGTGAAGATTGCCGCCGGCGAATACGCGAGTCCTTCGGTGAAGAAGAAGATCGATCCAGGCGAAATCGAGAAGACCTTTGCCGAGATCGCGGTGGCGGCTGGCGGGCGTCCTATTCACCTTTCCGAGATCACGATCACGGCGCCGGACATTTCGGCGAAGGGCCAGATGGTTCAGGCCATCATCCTGCACAACCTCTATCGTGCCTGGTTCGCCGTGGAGAAGATGAACGGCATCACCTGGTGGAATGTCGTCGACGACTGCGGCGCGCCCGGTGAACCTTCCATCTCGGGCCTCTTCCGGCGTGACATGCGCCCGAAGACGGCGTACTTCGCGATGGACGATCTGATCAATCGCGTCTGGAAGACGAAGACCACGGCGCGAGTGGTGGACGGCAAGGTGTCTTTCCGCGGTTTCCGCGGGCGCTATTGCCTGTCGTGGAAGGCGGCTGATGGCCGCGTGGTAAAGAAGCTGATTGACCTCCGCTGATTCGCGGAAGAGAGGACGGGCCATGTTCGGTTCCCTGCTGTTGGCGGTGTTGCCGCTGATTCCGTATCCCCAGTCCGTCATTGAAGGGACTGGCTGCGTGGGCGATGTGGCGCCCGTCTATGAACGGGATGCGTCGCTTGGCGCCGAGGCCTATCGCCTGCGTGTGGCTGATGGACGCATTGTCGTGACCAGCGCCACGGAGGCGGGAGCCTTCTATGCGCGGCAGACTCTGAAGCAGTTGCGCCGAAAGGACGGCACGTATCCTTCCGTGGAGATTGCCGATGCGCCTGCCTTTTCGTGGCGTGGTGTGCTGCTGGACGAAAGCCGCCACTTCTGGGGAAAGGAGGTGGTCAAGCGCGTGCTGGACCGCATGGCCGCCTTCAAGCTGAACGTTCTGCATTGGCATCTCACCGATTCGCACGGCTGGCGCCTCCAGATAGACCGCTATCCCGAGCTGACCGACCGTGGCGCGCGGCGTCCGATTCCCGACTGGGACTGGAACATGCGTGATGCGGACGGTGCGGTTGGCGAGTACGGGCCGTACTTCTACACGAAGGATGAGGTGCGCGAGATCCTGGCCTATGCCAAGGCGCGGCACATCCGGATCATCCCCGAGATTGAGATTCCCGGCCATTCGCGCGAGGTGATTCTCTGCCATCCGAGCTTCACGTGTCTGGACTGGGGCACGTTCGTGGACATGGTGCGCACGTGCAAGCAGGTGGATCAGGCGGCGGCGCTGTGCGTGGGCAACGACGAGGTGATGACTTTCTTCGAGCATGTCTTCGATGAGGTCTGCGAACTGTTTCCAGATGAATATGTGCATATCGGCGGCGACGAGTGTCCGCGAGGCAACTGGAAGACGTGCCCCAAGTGTCAGAAGCGGATGAAGGACGAGGGCCTCAAGAACGAGGATGAGCTTCAGAGCTGGGTCACGCGGCGCTTCTCCGCCTATCTGGCGAAGAAAGGCCGCCGCATTGTCGGCTGGGATGAGATCCTTTCCGGCGGTCTGCCCGAAGGGGCTACCGTCATGAGCTGGCGTGGGGCTGAAGGCGGGATCGCCGCCGCCAATCAGGGACATTGCGCGGTGGTCTGTCCCCATCGGATGTGCTATCTGGACTACCCTACAGGCGAGAAGGACGACACCTGCCCGTATCCGCGCTTCTGCGCCAAGACTCGCCTGCCTCTGGAGAAGGTCTATTCCTTTGATCCGCTTGCGGGCATTCCCGAGGCGCAGCACAAGTTTGTACTGGGTTCCCAGACGCTCAACTGGGGCGAGTCGACCTGGACCGAACGGGATCTCAACTACAAGATGTGGCCGCGCACATGCGCAAATGCCGAAGTTGTCTGGACGGGAGCGAAAAAGCGCACTTATGACGATTTTCGAGCGCGGCTGGACGGTCTCTTGAAGTCTGAATGACGCCAATGGGACCGATTGGAGATTTTTTGTGAAAAAATTTGTCAGCTTTTGTCTATGACATGGCCTTACACAGTGTTGCCATTCAACAGAAAGGATAGGACATGAACAAGAAAATGATGCTTACTCTCGCGCTGGTAGCGACGGCTGGTCTGGTTATGGCTCGGCCGGGGCCTGGCGGATTCCATGGTGGACATCACGGCGGCTGGGGACATCATGGTGGTTACCACCATGGCGGCTGGGGTTACCATCATGGCGGATACCACCATCACCATTGTGGTTGGGGGTGGGGCCTGGGTGCGGCTGGCGTGGCCATCGGCACCGCCGCGGCCGTGCGGAGCTTGACCTCGCCAACGGTCATCTATTCAGGGGCAACCTATCCTGCTTATTCCTATCCTGTCGCTCCGGCCGTCTATCCGGCGGCGCCTGTGGTTGCACCTGCGCCCGTGGTTTATCCCACATACGCACCAGGCGTCTATCGTACTTGGTGAAGTCTCACAACGGGTGGCGCACAAAACCAGTCGGGTCCTACGGCCCGGCTGGTTTTGTTTGCATCAACCCTATTGTATCTTAATGCGGATTTTGATATAATCTCCACTCATTTTCTTAGTAAATTAAAGATAAGAGAAAGAAGGATTCGATAAATGAAAACCATGACCGACGCCAATCTGGCGGTAGCGCGTGTAGCCTATGCTTGCAGTGATGTGGCTTTCATTTATCCGATTACGCCGTCGTCGCCCATGGGCGAGAAGGCCGATGAGTGCATGGCCGCCAAACGCGCGAATCTCTGGGGCGTCGTGCCGGAGATCGTGGAGATGCAGAGCGAGGGCGGAGCCGCTGGCGCGGTCCATGGTGCCGTCTCGGCCGGTGCAGTCGCCTCTACGTTCACGTCGTCGCAGGGCCTGCTCTTGATGATCCCGAATCTCTATCGCATCGCCGGCGAACTGCTGCCGGCCGTCTTCCATGTGGCGGCACGTGCGCTGGCTGTTCATGGCACCTGTATTTTCGGCGATCATTCCGATGTGATGGCCTGCCGCCAGACGGGCATTGCGATGCTCTGCTCCGCCGGCGTTCAGGAGGCGCAGGATCTGGCGTTGGTCGCCCACGCCGCCACATTGGAGAGCCGCGTCCCGTTCATGCATTTCTTCGATGGCTTCCGTACGTCGCACGAGGTGCAGAAGATCGACGAAGTGGACGACAAGTCCATCCGTGCCATGATCGATGACCGTTTTGTCGCTGCCCAGCGCGAACGCGGCCTCAACCCGGAGCACCCCATCATCCGTGGCACCGTGCAGAATTCGGATGTCTATTTCCAGGGTCGTGAAGCCTCCAACAAGTTCTATGATGCGCTGCCGGAGATTGTCCAGAGGGCCATGGACAAGTTCGCGAGCCTGACGGGGCGTGCCTATCACCTCTTTGACTATGACGGTGCCGCCGATGCGGATCGTGTGATCGTCGTGATGGGCTCAGGGTCTGAAACGGTGCGCGAGACGGTTGCCGCGCTTGTGGCGCAGGGCGAAAAGGTGGGCGTGGTCACCGTGCATCTCTATCGCCCGTTTGATGCCTCGGCGCTCATCAAGGCGCTGCCCGCCACGGTGAAGGCGATTACGGTGCTGGACCGCACGAAGGAGTGCGGCAGCGAGGGCGAGCCGCTCTACCTCGACGTCCTGGGCGCCGTGGATCGCGCGTGCCGCGCGAAGTCCGTTCCGTTCGCGCGTCCAGCCATCTTCGCGGCGCGTTTCGGCCTGGGCGGCAAGGAATTCACGCCGGGCCATGTGAAGGCGGCGTTCGACAACATGTCCGCCGCCAATCCGATCGACGGCTTCGCGTTGGGCGTGGAGGACGATGTGACGGGCCGTTCGCTGGCGGCGGCGAAGGATTTCCAGCTCGTTCATCCGAACCGCCACGAGTGCGTGTTCTGGGGCCTTGGTTCCGACGGTACTGTGGGCGCGAACAAGAACTCCATCAAGATCATCGGCGCGCATACCGACTTCTTCGCGCAGGGCTATTTCGTCTATGACTCCAAGAAGGCCGGTGGCCTCACGGTGTCGCATCTGCGCTTTGGGCCCGAGCCGATCCTCAGTCCGTATCTCTGCGAGAGCCCGCTCTTCGTCGCATGCCACAACTTCGGGTTCATCTCGAAATACGATATGCTGGCGAACATCCGCGAGGGCGGCACGTTCCTGTTGGCTTCGCCTTATGCGCCGTTGGAGACCTGGGCACACCTTCCCAAGGAGATGGCCGACCAGATCGTTGCGAAGAAGATCAACTTCTACGTGATCGACGCGGCGAAGATCGCCCGCGAGAACGGGATGGGTTCGCGCATCAACACGGTGATGCAGGCTGCCTTCTTCCGCATCTCCGGCATCCTGCCGGCCGACGAGGCGCTGCAGTACCTTAAGGAGGCTGCCGAGAAGACCTACGCCAAGAAGGGCGAGGCCGTGGTGCGCCAGAACATCGCCTGCATCACGGCGGCGGCGGACGGCATCCGCCGCGTGGAGGTGCCGGCCACGGCGCCCGATGCGCCGCGGCGTCCGCCGATCGTGCCCGCCGAGGCCCCCACGTTTGTTCAGGAGGTCACGGCCAAGATGATTGCCCAGAAGGGCGATGAGCTGCCCGTCTCGAAGATTCCGATCGATGGCGTGTGGCCGGTGGCGACCACGCAATGGGAGAAGCGTGGCGTGGCGGCTGATGTTCCCGTGTGGAATCCGGCGGCGTGTGTGCAGTGCGGACGTTGCGCGGGGGCCTGTCCTCATGCGGCGCTGCGCCTGAAGGCGTGCAAGGAGGAATCGCTCGCCGGCGCGCCTGCCGGCTTCAAGAGCGCGGACGCCAAGTCGCCGTCCTATCGTCGCCATGGCGGCAAGTTTGTGGTGCAGTGCTCCACGGAGGACTGCACGGGCTGCGGTCTCTGCGTCTCGAACTGCCCGGCCGCCAAGCGCGGAGCGCTGGAGATGCAGCCGCATGAGGAGACGAATCGCGCCCGCGACCTTGCGGCCTGGAACTTCTTCCTGTCGCTGCCTGAGGCGGACTACACGAAACTCGACATGTCCAACTTCTGCGACGTGCAGCTCAAGAAGCCGCTCTTCGAGTTCTGCGGGGCCTGCGCCGGCTGCGGCGAGGCGCCATACATCCGTCTCCTCACGCAGATCTGCGGCGAACGCCTGATCGTGGCGAACGCCACGGGCTGCTCGTCGGTGTACGCCGGCAACTTGCCCACAGCACCCTATTGCACGCGCGCCGACGGCAAGGGTGTCGCCTGGGGCAATTCGCTTTTCGAGGACAACGCCGAATATGGTCTGGGCATGCGCGTCACGTGCGACAATCTTGAGGCGCGTGCGCGTGCGGAAGCCGCGAAGTTCGTGCTCGACCGCGATGAGCCCGCCGCCGTGCGCGAGGCCGCCGCCCGCGTGAGCGGCATTGACCAGGCCACGCCTCGGGGCGTGGAGGACATGCGCGCGGCCGTGACGGCGCTCAAGGCGGCGCTGGCCGGACGCACGGACGCGCGTGCCGTCTCGATGCTGGCGAATGCCGACTGGCTCATCCGCAAGAGCGTGTGGCTCATCGGCGGCGATGGCTGGGCGTACGACATCGGCTTCGGTGGTCTTGACCACGCGCTGGCGAGCGGCAAGAACATCAAGGCGCTCGTGCTCGACAGCGAGGTCTACTCCAACACCGGCGGCCAGGCCTCCAAGGCGACGCCGATGGGTGCCGTGGCGAAATTCGCCGCCGGCGGCCGTCCCACGATGAAGAAGAACCTGGGCGGCATCATCCTCACCTACCGTGACGTGTACGTGGCGCAGATTTCGCTGGGTGCGAATCCGCAGGCCGCCGCGAAGGCGCTGGCGGAGGCGGATGCCTATGACGGCCCCGCGCTTGTGATCGCCTACTCGCACTGCGTGGCGCACGGCATTGACATGGCGCAGGGCTTCGAGCGCCAGAAGACCGCTGTGGAGACGGGGCACTTCCCGCTCTTCCGTTACGATCCGTCGCGCAGCGCCAAGGGCTTCAGCGCGCTGGAGCTCGACTCGAAGGCTCCTTCGAAGAGCTTTGCCGCCACGGCACCGGAGGAGAACCGCTTCCGTCAGCTGCTCAAGAACAACCCCGAGCACGCGGTGGAGATGCTGGCGAAGGCCGAGAGCTTCTATCGGAACTACTACGACCGTCTCGAGGATCTCGCCTCCTGCAACTGGTAAGGCCTGCCTGCTTTGTCAGGAAAAAATAAGCGCCCAGGCTTAAGCCCGGGCGCTTGTTCTTTCTGTGTGTGGGAAGAGCTTAGAGCGCAGCCTTGATGGCGGCGATGAGTGCGTCGTATTCGGCAGGCTCGAGGGTGACGCGCTTCGGGTTCATCTCAAAGACGCCGCCGAATTCGAATTCGCCTTCGTATTTCGGCACGAGGTGGAAATGGAGGTGATGGCCCGTATCGCCATAGGCGCCGTAATTGACCTTCTTCGGAGCGAAGGCCTTGTGCAGGGCCTTGGCCACGTGATTGACGTCGTCCATGAACGCGTGGCGATCGGCGTCGGAGAGTTCGATCATCTCGCTGACGTGGTACTTGGACGCCACAATGACGCGCCCCTTGTGGCTCTGCTCCTTGAAGAGGTAGAGCTTGGAGGCGGGCAGTTCGCAGATCTTGATGCCGAACGCATCGACGAGCGCACCTTCGGCGCAATAGGCACAGTTGGGGTCAGTGGTCATGTCTTGTTCCTTTCGGTTGATTTCGGATTGGTAAAATGAGTGGGTCAGTGGATGTCTTCGTCCACGTAGGTGAGCTCGGGCGGCAGGTTGGGATTGGCCACCCGATTGGCGCGCGGCAGGTAGCGGACGCGCACGGTTTTCCTGGGAGAGCCATCGGGATTCTTCTCGACGATGCGCTCGCCGGTGGCGGTGAACTCCGCCGTGGGCTTGCCGCTGATGGTGCGCGTGTAGCCGAGAAGGTGACCCTCCTTGTCATAGTGGAAGATGTCCTTCCAGGCGCGCGGCAACGCGAGGAAGGGGTCCACATAGCGGCCCTCGGCATTGGTGTTGTCGATGGCGAGCAGTTTCCCCTTGGCATCATATTCGCGTTTCTCCGAGGGGATCGGCATGAACGTAATGAAGCTTGGGGCGCCGAATTCCGTGCCATGCGACTTGGCGAACACGGCCAGGTCGATGCGGTTCGTCAGATGTCGGCGATCAATGGTGATCTGAGCCAGGCCCGATTCCGGGTTGGCAAGGGTTTCGCCGAGGGGCGGCGTGATCTTGACGGCTTTGGCGTCGCCGCCCACCACCCGCCAGGCAAAGGTGGCGGAGGGATCCTTTTCGGGAACCGTGCGCGCCTGGAAGAGGAATGTGCGCTCGGCCTCCAAGCCGCGAAGCGCGAAGGCAATGGCCGTGGGAGTGACCAAAAGCACTTCGCCGTTGGGATCCGGATAGTCGCGAATGGGCACGGGCATCCGAATGGGGAACATCTTCGAGTTGACAAGCGCGAGGGAGACGACAGGGGGTATCTGGTCTGGACGCAGCGCATGCGCGAACTTGACCGTCTTGACGATGTCAAGGTCCTTGGCCGCAAAGGCGGTGGGATGGGCCTTGGCCGTGAGGTAGTCTTTCTCCGAGTCGACGCCCTTGCGCGTGCGGCGGAGAATCCACTGTAGCGTGGGCCCCATCAGACGCCGGCGAAGAATGCCCTGCTTGGTGGGACGGATGAAACTGGCCGAACAGGCGGCGGCCGCGCGCAGGAAAGGCTGATCTGTGTAGGACGAGCCCACACTGATGAACATGTGCGGCGTGAGACAGGGGAAGACATCGCCCAGACTCTCTTTGCCGAAGTCCATGTGCGCCGGGAAGAACCACAGCTGATTGTTCAGATAGAGGTCGTTCATGTGCGCGGCGGCATGCGGGTCCAACATGGCGGCACGCGCGTCCGAACGCCAGAAGGGACCTCCCAGACGGGCGCGTGAGGCGTTGCCCAGTATCGTGTGTTCGCCACCGAAGAGCATGTTCGGAAGGTCGAGGTCCGCGCCGTGTTTCCTGGCCTCCGCCGGGAGCGCAACCGTCGTGAGTAGCGGAAAGTCACGGGTGGCGAGGAGGGAATGCCCGCGGTCTCGGTTCAGGTAAAGGTCGCCGCCGTTGCCTGCGGCCGTGCCCTCGGAAAGCCAAGCGGCCACGTAGGGACGTTCCGGGCAGTCGGCGGGCTTGGTGCGGCTTTGGGCATATTTCTCGGCGAGTGGAGAGGGGTTGTTGTCGCCCACGGTTTCCACCTTGGCCTCGAAAAAGCCCGTGTCAAAGTTCCATGCCACGTTGGTGGATGTCAGCGTCACCGTACCGCCCATCTTCGCGTAGGCCGGTACAATCTCGGGGCGGCCGGGAATCGGCTGGCCCTCCAGCTTCTTCGCGAGCGCGACAATCTCCTTGAAACGGGGAAGTTCGTTCACGCGTGCAAAGTCATTGTCCTTTTCGATGGCGTTGGCGTCGCGGAAACCCAGCCGCACGGCCTGTTCCAGTTCGTTGAGCGCCTCGCCGGGCTGTTCGCGGTAGGCCAGTGCACAGGCGTGGTTGTAGCGCCAGGTGGGGTCTTCGGGCATCAGCTCCACGCCGCCCCGCGACGAGGCCTCCATGGCCTTGGTGTCGCCGCGGCGGATGGCATTCAGAAATTCGTTGCGCAACTGCATGTGGCGCGGCCACACCTGCGGTTGACGCCACACGTCAAAAACGGCAGGAACGTCCGCGGCGACAGCCCCCAGGGATAACACGCCGAAAAGTGCGAGAATCTGAAATCTGTTCATGCCGATATTGTAGCAAAGGACATTCTGCATTGCAACGTCCTAAGATTTCTCTGGAGTTTACCCATTTTTGATCCACTGCCGATCCCCGCCCCGTCCAGCCCGCCTTTTCAACTCCGAGTGGCGTGGCTTTCGCTACCGCTCGGCAAGGCCCCTGAATTCGCGAACTACGCAATCGCGGACGGACTCAGACACGCCTTCACACGGTTCGGGAAATGGTGCCGCAAAATCATCGATCCAGAATCGTGGCCAACAGAAAACGAGCTACTGGAATTCCTTCCGGGATTCAGGGAACTGTTCGCGGCAGACTCTTCGCCAAGAGTCGTGTTCTCAGCGGCAATTCCTGCGTCCCCAAGCCGCTTGCACGCGACATCGTCGGCAATGAAATCCACACGCTCTCATTCACCATCCGCTGATCTGGTTTGTCGTGGGTGCGGGGCACTAGCCGGCGAAAAGCGATAAGTCGCATTATTGGCGAAATGTCCGCGTGTTTATTGTGATAACGTCATTTTCTATTCGCTTAATATTCGCATTCCGTTCGTAATTCGTTCGCAATCGTTCGCATTAAAAGCGAACAGATGCGAATGAATTACGAACGAATTGCGAATGAAATGCGAACGCGAATTCCTCAAAACAAAAAATTGTGCGCAAACATTTCGATTTAATGTCATATAGTATGGAATTTGGGGTTGAGCTTCTGAAAAGTCGTACACGCAGACGTTCTTCTGTAAATCCCAGAGACCAAAGGGGGGATAAAAGGCGGTAACCGTTTCGCCTACCCGACTGCGTCATCTCGGGTACCCGTCCCTGTAATCTCAGGTACCCGACTTCATTCTTTCGGGTACCCGACTTCGCAGTCCCGGATACCCGACATCGGTGTCTCGGGTAACGGACTTCAAGTGTCCGGCTAGGCGGCAGAGACAGATGCCCCTTGCCTTGATCCTGCACTACACCTGGGCGAGGTGAAGATTCGTGCGCACGAATTCCCTTTGGCCCTACAGTCGGCAAGCGTTGCCTCTACAGTCGGCGTTTCGATTCGTGCGCACGAATTGTCGCCGCTCCTAGAGGGGTCCGCCCAGGCCAAAAGTAAACTCATTTTTTGGTCCATCAAATCAGCAATAGACATCATCATGTGAACCGACATCGTGGAGATGGATTTCGCCATCGGCAATCACAAGCGTAATGACAATGCGGTACGAATATCTGGTGCTACCTGCGTGCTTAGCGATGCGTTGCCCCTGCAGCGGATGAAGCCGCAGCTCGGGATCATTTGCATTCTGCTCGAGTTTGTGCAGCACATTGGAGAAGTCACCGATGAGATCACGATGTTGCTTCAAAAAGCGCTTGGCGTTCTGCTTAAAAGTCGGTGTCCATACAAGCGTA
This sequence comes from Kiritimatiellia bacterium, assembly GCA_024405395.1. Lineage (GTDB taxonomy): Bacteria > Verrucomicrobiota > Kiritimatiellia > RFP12 > UBA1067 > RGIG6720. The sequence goes on from JAKSOW010000006.1 coordinate 22,057, forward strand.
TGCGGAGGCATTTTCAATCCTCCAGAAGTTCATCCATCAATTTGTCCGCCGTTCCACGCCTGACACGCCCGGTACGGACATCCGCTTCAGAAAGCTGAACCCTCAAGGACGAAAGCTCGTCTTCCATCTGGCGATAAGCATCTCCGTACATCACCACATATTTAGGCACATTATTGCTGATTACCCACACCGGGCCGTTCTCCAACTGCTCGTTCATAGCCCTTATTCCACGCCGCTTGATTTCCTGCGCAGGCATAGCAACCATAACAACACCCCTTTCAGTACTGAAATCAGCACATGTTATACACCATTACTCTGGTACAAGTCAATCGGTACATTTTTTTCAATAGGGCTTGCTTTTTCAGCTTAAGATATAGTATCATATTCAAAGTTCACTTTGGAAGTTTGTGTAGTACGAATGAACATGATCTTTGAAATAGGCGGCGGAATGCAGATTTCGTCGCTGCTGGCCTAAGGTGGTTCACACGAGCCATCGACGGCAAAACCTCATGCGCGGCTTGCTGCAATGGAGTCGCAGACGAGGAGTCGGGTGTTCCCGAAAGGACCCCGGCACGTACGCAACAGCGTATAGTAGCTTTCGTTGAAAACCGCTAATTTTCACATGACAAGGCGAAATACGATGGTGCGCTACGTGTGCATTCACACGCGGCGTACTCTCTATTCTTGTTTTGTCATAGGCTCTTAGCGGTGCCTCAACGAAGACGGGATTTCGGGAGTGCGCCGCTCTATTTTAGGCAAGCGTCCTCCCACACGGAAGAAAATGTCGGCCCTGCGTTTTTGGAAGTGCGAAAAAACTGGGGCGCAAAAAGGTGAATGTGATGAACAAACTGATGATGGTTGTGGGTGCGATTGTCCTTGCGGGTATGATGGCAGGGTGTGCGACTGGCGGGGTTGGCGAGGATAAAGTTGCCGCCTGGCAGAAGGATCGCACGCCAGTTGAGGTTCTCAAGTCCAAAATTGAGGTCAAGGCGGCAGGGGCCGTCGTTGAGGCACTTGATGTTGCGCCATTCGGAATTTATAAGGCAATTGCTGATAAGGTGGATGAAAGCGCCGTCATGGATCGCTATCGCCGCATCTATCTTGGTTACGTCGGTGATGTGAAGGCTCTCGAAGGACAGGGGAAGTCCCATGCCGAGGCCATCAAGACGGTTCTTGATCAGGTCAGAGCGCAGCCAGATGGCGCGGAAACGATCGCTAAGCTCAAGGAGTACTTGCAGGTGGCCCAGAAGACCGACTTTGAGGCCATCGCCGCATGGATTCAGAAGATGACGGAAGAACTCCAGAAGGCCAGCGAAAAGTTTGCCAATGAGGCACCGAATGCACTCCAGCAGCTGATGGACATCGCGCAGAAGGAAGGTGGAATGGCCATCATGAAGATCCCCAGCCAGGGCAAGGATGATCTTGGCGTCATCGGAGCTCAGCTTGCAGATTCGGGCAAGGGACTGGCACTTTATGTCGAGATGGTCAATGCCGACAAGGAAGCCGCCAAGATTCAGGCTGACTATCCGGTTGAAGGCTAATTTTCGCCCTCGTTGTATCTGAAATTCAAAAGACACTCTTCCACCTTGTGCAAGACTCTGGCGCTACAAGGTGGAGGGGTGAAATAGCAAGGAATGAATATCATGAAGAATCTTGCCATTCTACTTTTCGTTTCAGTGGTGGCTCTGATGTGCGGGTGCACATCGACGCCCTCGGCACGCGGTCCCATTCCCGCGAAGTACTACTCGAAGGCCGAACTCGAGGATATGGATGAGGTGAAACTCCCGCCGAATTACAGTGTCGACAATTTCCGCAAGATGCAGATGATTATGAACGTGAAGGTCGAATCTGCAGACGGGAAGACGAAAATCAACAAGAGCCTCTCCACGCGTATGCAGACCGAGATGGCCAAACTGAAGCGTTTTGAGATTTTCTCGCTTCACAATCGGAGCAAGGTGGAGCTGGATGCCATTGGTGATCTGGACGATCAGGTGAAGGTTGTTGAGGCTGGCAACGTCAAGGCGAGCGATTTGATTTTGATGGGGACCATCAAAGTGACCACCGCGATCAACGAATTGCACAACGACAAGGTCTACGTGTATAGCGCCGATGGCGATTTCAGTTGTGAAGACGCCAAGACACGTACGGTGTATTTCGCCGAAAAAGCGCGTGGCGTGTGGGACCGCAAGGTTCGTTATTCGCTGACAGGACAGGCTCACGGGAATGTTTCTGAAGAACAGGCCATTCAGATTGCCTGTCTCCGTTGTCTTGCCATTGTGGCGAACAAGCTCGGCAACACCTTCCCCACTGGTGGGCGCGTGACGAATATCACGGGTTCGGGCGATACGATGGTGATGAAGGCGGGGCAGCATGAGGGTATTGCACCCAATCAGCAGGTTTGTGTCTTTTTGTCCGAAGATGGCCTTGACATTCCGGTGGCTTTCGCTGAAGCGACACCTAAGAACGATGGTACGTCGCAGCTCCGCGTCTATCGTTGGAACACGGACAACTCCGACGCCAAGGCAATAGTCAAGGAAATCCGGGGATCGGCCCGCGGATTCCTCAAGAACTACAAGGGTGATGACAAGAACGGTCTTTACGCTGTCGCGTTCGGCATGGCGACGCCTGCCGATTGGGAACAGAACGTGACAAAACAGTAAAGGCCTGAGAAGGAAGCGCGACCATGAAAATGAAGATGGGAACGTTCCTTTTCGTCTTGTGCCTCGGGATGGTTGGCCAAGCCGCCATTCCCGGGGCCGTCAAGGCGACGTGGGAACAGATGAAGTCTGATGGTGTTGAACAACGTGCCGGATTTGATAAAGCGCTCGGCGTTTTTATCGTCGCGAAGGGTGAAGGGGCGATTACCGGCAGCAAGGCGAAGGCAAAGATCGTCGCACGTGCTAACGCTCTTGAAAATATGGCTGGATTCTTTGGAATCCAAATCGAGTCTGCCTCTCAGCATCAGATCTCGGAATCCTCCGCTGGAGAACAGAGCGAGATTCGCGAGTTCTTCTCCAAGACGACGAAGACGCAGGTGAAGCAGCTGCTGAAAGGCGTACAAGATCTCTCGATGGATGATGACGGTGACACGATGGTGTCCTGGATCTATCTGACAACCAAGGCACAAGACAAGTCCAAGGAACTCCAGTCCGCCATGACGGCTATGGGTGACGAGGGAACTGTCCGTGCGATGGGCGAAGCGAATTCGCATCCTAATGCCGTCCAGATGGCATTGCGTGCGGCGGTTGAGCAGGTCGTAGGCACGATGGTTGTGGGGGAGACGAAGATCGCTGACAATGAGTCCATTCGCAACAAGATCTTTTCTGGCGCGGAGGGTTTTGTCGACACCTATCGCATTACGGAAGAGGTTGAGATTACGGCAGGATGGCGCATCACGGTCATCGCGAAGGTTTCCAAGAAAAAGATTCTTGACTCCTATCGTGTTTACCTCAAGGCACTGGGTGATCCGGTCTTCTATCTCAAATGCATGTCTAGCGACTCTGATCAGGAGGATGAGCAAATTGCCGTGCGTTTCGGGCAATTCTTCCGTAAGCTCGGGTTCAAGATCTCCAAGACGCAAGAAGGTGCTGATTATGTGATCAACGCATACGGGGAATATCGGCGGGTGAAAAATCCGATTGACGAAGATCAGACGTTCACCCAATATTCGATGACGATCAAGGTCTTGTCGAAAACGGGGGAGGAATTGTTGGCTTTGCCCAACAATCCGCGCAAGAGCGCTGTCTGCATCAACAATCCGGAACGTGAGCGCGAAATATGTGCCGAGAAGGCTTTTCGCCAGATGGAGAAACCTGTGCATGAGGGCATCAACGCGATGATTGCCCGCATGATGGCGGATCATACCGAGAAATTGATGGATAGCGATAATTGATCATTACCAAAACAAACCAAGAAGCAAAAGGAGTGAAAATGAAGACGATAATTATGGGTCTCGCCATTGTCGCTGCGGGATGCGGCGTCTATGCACAGGAGGTATCCTCCGCGCCTGAAGCAACCTCGCAGGAGAAATGCGAAATAGAGGAGAAGGATGTTGATGCGATGATGGACGAGTACATTTCGTCCAAGGGGTGGGTTGAAGGCCTTAACGAGTCCAACGGCAAGAAGTTCTTCATTGCCAAGGCTTCCGGTCTCATTCAGGCCCCTCGTAACAGCCAAAGCTACATCGGGTCGCGTGTCAATGCGTTCAACAAGGCAATGCTAGACGCGAAGAAGGCGATGGTCGAATATCTCGGAGTTGACATTGCCACTCAGACGGAGAAAGAATACGCTGAAGGGGCTGCGGTGAATCCGCCGCCTCCGACGGAAGGCGAGGAGGTTGTCGGCAAGCTCAAGAAGTTGCTCTATGCCAAGTTGAACAAGAAACTTGCGGAGGAAGGCATTGATCCTGTCAAGGATCCTGCTGCGGCGAAGGCGGCTCTTGGCAAGCAGTTGAATTCCGAGTCCTACAAGAAGATGGTCTCTACTTTTGCTCAGGCTCAAGTCGTTGGACTTCAGGCGTGCTGCACGTTTGAGGGTACGCCTAAGAGCGACAAGGGCGAAATCGGCGTGATTGCCATTTGGAGCCCTAAGCTCCAGGCGATGGCGGCGTCCATGGTGACAGGAGCGCCGGTCCCGAAGGTTGGAGCCAAGAAGCGTATTGCCGACCAGGTTTCATCAGATCCCAACGTGTTGATTTCGACCTTTGGCGTTCAGCAGAAAATTGACGAGAACGGAGATCTGGTGCTGGTCGCATTTGGACAGGCCGGCGGTGTTTCCGAGTCGAAGATGTCCGCCAAGGGTGCGCAGCAGAAGGCGCGCATGAATGCCATGGCAGCTCTCCGTGAATTTGCGGGTGAACAGGTTGCCGTTGCTTCGGATATGTTGAATGCTGAAACGACAGAGGAGTTCGAGAACAAAGCTGAAGTTTATGCGGATGAAAGTGCGATGAAGGAGAAGATCCAGGCTGTGGCGGCAAAGATGAACATCGCCGGCATTGCGCCTCTTCGCAACTTCAAGGCCAAGCATCCGTTGAACGGCAAGATGGTGTATGGGGTTGCGTTGACCTGGTGCCCCAAGCAGGCCGGTCAAGCTCGTCAGTTGAAGCAGACGATGGCGACGCCTGGCGCTACCATTCCCACCGCACCAGCCGCCGTCGCAATGCCGGCACCAACAGCTCCGAATCGGGGCTTCCAGAATCAGGGCCAAGGAGCCGATTCTGATGCGTTCTAAGGTTGTTGCATCACTGGCAATCTTCATGTCCTTGTCCGCATTAGCGGACAAGGTACATGATTTGTTTGACGCGAACCGTGAGCGCATCATTGCGTCTGATGTCTCCATTATTGACGATGTGATCTATGTCGTCGGAAAATCACATTCTCCCAAACGTCTAGGTGATTCGGTCGGTTGGTCAAAGGCCGAAGATAATGCGAAATGGAATCTTGGCAATCGTCATCGCGCGACGGCCCCTTGGGGGGATGGTGTTACGGAGGCTGAGCGAGATGCCGCCTGGCTTGAATATCGATCAGCACACCCCAATCGTTTTTATGTCATTGGATTTCAGCGCATTTGGTCGAAGAAAACTTCGCCGGATGATTTTTGCGCCGTGTATTCTTGCTCATCACATGCCGTTGATTTCACGCCGCCGACGGCGATGGAATTGTCCGCAGCAGTAGAGCGGGTTCGTGAGAAGAAGCGCCTTGCCGCTGAAGCCGCTCAGAGAGCAAAAGAGGAAGCAGCACGCCAATCCGCAGAGGAGGCGCGTCTGGTTGCCGAGAAGGCAGCCCGTGATGCTGCAGAAAAAAAAGCGGCACAGGAAGCTGCGGAACGAAAAGCGGGTTTTCGCAAAACTTTGTCTAATGGGGGGATCAGACAGCAACAACTTGATGAAGACATGATTCTCTGAGTGTAACGTCCGAGGAAGGTCTAAATCGCTTGGGACTTCGTGTGAGTTCGTATCTGAACCCATCTTTTCTTTGGCAACTAAATTCGAAATTGCAGTTTAGTTGCCAATTTTGCTTGCCATTTATGATGTGAAAATCGGTGCACCCTGCGACATCTTCTTTTGCTGTTGTTGCGGGACGACGGCGAATAGGCAAGTCGACTCTCGTTGAAGAATTTGCGCGCTAGTCATCCTGCCGGTTCATTGAGATTGTCGGTTTGCCGCCGGACGAGAAGATGACGAATGCACGTCAGCTCGAGAATTTCTGCGAACGTCTGGCGCATGCGACGGGACGTGGGTGATGCAAATCTGCGTGCTGTAAGAAACTTTGGGCACTGAGGGGATTGGACAACGTAGAAGGCAATGTATGAAATACCTATTGTTGTCGATTTCAGTGTTAGCTGGTGTGGCGCTGGCAGAAGGCCAGAAGGCCTATTATTGCCGTCATTGTGGATATAAAGCCTCCTCAATTCAGACCTTGACGGCGTCCAAATGTCTTCGACATCCCACTGGGGCGCTTGCGGGTCGTCATGTTCTGTATGAAGGCGGCGCGAAATCTGAATATGAATGTAAGTTTTGTGGTCGAAAGGCGAAAACGATCCAGACTCTGACGGCGAATAAATGTCTACGCCACCCGGATGGTGCCTTCAAGGGGTTTCATTCTCCCGCTCTATGACTGACAGTGTCGTACCTGTATCTCCCGAATTTGCTTCCGAGCCTGTACCCTCGTGATTGAAAGGGTGCAATGTGGACTATCCATATGTGGTATTCGGGCAACTAAGTCATAAAAAGCGATTTAGTTGCCCACTTTGCGTTCCCTGTAGCGCCCTCGCCTCCTCTCTTCTGCTTGCCTTTCGATTGCCCTCTATGCTATAATCCTCGAAATCGTGAGATGGAAAGGATTTGGGCATGGATAGAGTTGGAATCACAAGTTTGCTGGTGGCCTGCGTGGTGGCATGTGCGCAGGGCGAATGGGTGTTTACGGATGGAGATCTGACCTGTAGGCAGGGCGAAGCCACGACATGGCGCCTCACGCCGAGCGTGGCAAACGCCGAGGTGACGCTTACCTCAAAGGCGGGCAATCCGCCGGCGGATGGCGTACTTGATCTTTCTGGCGCCATCGAGGCCTTTGATTCGTCGCTTTCCGGCTGTTCGCTCAAGTTTGTGGAGGGTGACGGCCTCGCTGTCTACGCAGGTGTGAAGGATCTCATTCTCACGAACTGTGCCTGGCTCGTGAAGATGGTGCATGGGGCGGCAACGCCGCTTTCCGCAGTGGAGAAGGTGCATCTGGATGTGGGCGCGAATGCCATGACATTGGGCGACGCCACTTCCAACACGCAACACGGCACGTTGACCAATGGCGTCTTCGATGGTGCGGCATCGGTCTGCGACGTGCGCATTCTGGGCGGCAACGTCACCTTGCGCAATGCCTTCTCGGGGCAGACCGAGGTGACGTCGGTGGTGGTTCGTGCGAGTGGTACTCTTGATTTGGGCGTGTGTTCGTTCAATACGGGCAACAACATGCGCAAGATCCAGCGTGCGATCCTGACTGCGGGCGGCAATCTCACGTTGGGCGAGCGGTCGTTTCGCCATGCTTTCGCCAAGGATGCCAAGGTGTATGTCGAGGCGCCCGCTTCGGCTACGGTGACATTCAAGGAATATGCCATCTATCAGGCCGATTTGAACTTCCCGTTCGACCTCTACTGGAATGCGCCTGCGCCGCGGACGGCCAACGACACCACCCGCACGTTCACCTACCGAACGGACGCCACCTGGCATTTCTTCAACACGTCGGCGCTTGTGGCCACATTCCCGCAGATGGATGGCGTCACGAGCAAGCAGACGGCACAGACTTCCACCATCTGGCTGAAGCTGCCGGCCGATTCGTCGGATACAGTAACGGCAGGCATGTGGCGCGTGCCCTCAAGAGATGACGGACTGAATACGGAAGAGGAGCCTTACCGCGGTTCGGGTGATCATGGTTATGGAACGGCCAAGTGGCATTCATGTTCCCAGGAGACGCATGGCTGGACCTTTGCGGACGGCGTCCTGTCGCATGTGGACGGGTTGGCATTCACGCCGGAACTGATGGGCGACGAACTGACGCTCGTTTCGCGTGCGGAGTCCGTGTTGCCCGAAGACAAGGTGCTGGATCTCACGGGTGCGGGTGAGGCCCTTCGTGATGCCGAAGGTTTGCCGTTGTCGGCAATGGGCGGTGTGAGGCTGGCCTTTCGTGAAGGCGTCGGCGCTACGGTGTTGGCGACCACGGAGACCCTGTGCATTAGGCAGGCCGACTGGCTCTCGGGCATGGATACCGGCAGCGCAACGGCGTTGACCTCACTGAAGGCGCTGGAGATCGATTCGCTCGCCGGGACCCTGACACTGGGAACAAGCACGCAGACCGAAGCCACTGCGTCGCTGGCGCACTCGGTCTTCGGCGGTGCGGCGTCGCTGGAGTCGGTCGTCATTTCCGGCGGCGACATCACGCTGAACAATACGTTCAACGGACAGAGCCTGCTGAAGAAGGCCGCCGTTCGCGCGCGTGGTGCGCTCACCGTGGGGAATTGTGCCTTCAACTGCGGCACGGTCCACGGCATCAAGTCGCTGTCGCTGATCGCGGGCGGCGATTTCACCCTCGGTTATCGGACCTTGCGCAGTTCGTTGGCGACGGATTCCGTGGTTTACGTGGAAGTGCCCAAGGGCGCACGGGCGGCGCTCGACAACTTCTCGATTTACCAGTCGAGCGCCAGCAAGTACCCCATTAATCTCTACTGGAATGCGCCGGCACCGGTTCGCGTCAAGAGCACGCCCGTTTGGGGAAATTCCATTGTCAACTGGTACATCTACGCATCGCGTGCGGCGGAGTTCCCCACGATGAACGGCACGGACGTCATTCCCCTTGAACCGGACACGGGGTATATGTATCTGCGTTTGCCGGCTGATCCGGCGGACACCCAGACCGAAGGCTATTGGCAGATGACCAATGTGAAGGACGGGTCCACCATCCCTGCCCCAGTGCAGAATGCCACAGGCGCCTACGGCAAGGCGTTCTGGTATGATGATTCGGTGTCCGGCGCCTGGACGCTGTCGGGGGAGACGGTGTCGCACGAATCGGGCTGGAAGTTCAAGGCGAAGCTGGCGGACGGGAATCTGACGCTCACTTCGCAGGCGTGTACAGTGCCGGCGTCTGGCGTGCTGGACCTGGACGGACTCGGCTCTGCCTTGCGGCGGCAACATCCCGGCGAGCTGGAGACCGGGGTGGTGTTCTCGCTGGAGGAAAGCGAAGGGGGGGCGACCCTTGCGCAGGTGCGTGAACTCTACGCCACGAATTGCGCATGGCTCACGTCAATGCCGCAGGCGGGCGCACCTGGGCTCACGGGCCTGCAGAAGCTCATGATCGGCAACCTTGAGACCGATCTGACCCTGGGCAGCTATGTGAACAATCCCGACAGCGAATCGGCGGCGAACGTGAATCTGGGCGTGTTCACGAATTCGGCGGCAACGCTGCAGGATGTCACGGTACTGGGGCGCAAGCTGAAGCTGAACAATGCGTTCAATGGCATCTATTCGCTCACGCAGGCCTACGTGAAGGCGTCGGCGGAACTGAATACGGGATGGTATTCGTTCAACTGCGGCACGAAGTACAACCTCAAGCGCGTCTCGGTGATCTCAGGCGGCGATCTTACCCTGGGTAAGCGTGGGTTCCGCCAATCGCTTGCCGCAGGTGCCGATCTGTACGTGGAGGCGCCGGCCTCTGCGGCGGTTAAGCTGGAGATCTACTCCATCTATCAGGGTGGCGTCAAGAATCCCATAAACCTCTATTGGAATGCGCCGGCGCCAAAGAGCGCCACCGCCGCGATGACCAACTCCGATGTCACCTGGTATGTGTTCAATGACCCTGCGCTGGTGGCCACCTATCCGCAGATGGACGGTGAGGAGGCAAAGTTGCTGCCCGGCAGCGTGGTGTCGCTGCGTTTGCCGGCAAACCCGATGGATCTCGACACGGAAGGGCATTGGTTCGTGGGCGCGACGGACAATACGCAGTCGGGGAGTACTGGTTTCGGCAAGGCCTATTGGTGTGAGATGTACTCGGATGAGACGGGCTGGATCTACAGCGCCACACGGGGGGAGGTCGCGTATCTGCAGAACGGACGCAGCCTGTGCCGTTTTGCCGCCGCCTGCAATGGCAGTGTGGTGACGCTGACAACGCTGCCCGATCAGGGAATCGTCCTTGCCGACGGCGTCCTGGACCTTTCCGGTGTCTTGGAGGCGATTGTGGCGCCAGACACCGGTTGCTCGCTCGTGCTCGCGGAAGGCGATGGCCTTTCGGCGTTGGCGCAGGTGAAGGAGCTTTATCTCACCAATTCGACGGCGCTTGCCACAGTGCCGAAGCAGGCGCTTGCGCCGCTCGTGAATCTTGAGAAGCTGGTGGTGGGGGCTGCAGAGCGTGACCTCGTCTTCGGAACGGGAATGTATGTCGGCGCCTCCTTCCCGACGGGCGAGGCCGTTGTCGATGCGGCCACGAACACGCTCAGGGACGTAACGGTCATCGGACGGAACGTGCTGCTCGGCAATGCATTCCTGGGCGTTTGTGCGTTGACGCAGGCCTGTGTGAAGGCGAGCGGTACACTGGATCTGGGGGCCTGCTCGTTCGCGGCCGCGAAACCCTGCCTGCAGCGGGTCGTCCTCGCCTCGGGCGGCGATCTCGCCTTGGGCTCGTGGAGCTTCAGCACGGCGTTCGCACCACAGGCCAAACTGTATGTCTCCGTCCCACCGACGGCACGGGTGACGGGCGACACCGGCACCTTCCATCAGGCGCAGAATGTGAACTTCTACTGGAGCGCGCCGCCGCTCAAGGCGAACGCCCCCGGCACGTTGTCCTTCGCGAATCCCACCTGGTACGTCAACTCCGCCTATGCGGAGGCCTATCCCACGATGGGCGGCGCCTCGGTGACGAATCGGCTCGTGGAGGGGTATGTGTCTCTGTCGCTGTCGGCGGATCCGGGCGATACGCGAACGGCGGGCATGTGGCGTTGCGACGCCGTGCCGGACGCCGATCCGGCGTGTGCGGACAACCAGGGGACTGGCGTCGCCTATTGGACGGGGCGTTGGCAGGCCGAGGGCCGTCCGATTCGCTGGCTCTCAATCGGCAACAGCTTCTCGCAGCAGATGTTTTCGAGCGCGTATTCGCTGCCGAATGCCTGTGCGGCGATGGGCATTCCGATGGACGCCGTGTCGCTGGTGAAGGGCGGCTGCTCGCTTGAGACGCATTGGAAGAGCAATGAGTTCTGCAGCACCTATTCCGTGGGCAAGTACTTCGTCACCCCGGACAACCCCTTCGCGGGCACGAAGAACTCGGACTGGTGTCTGAAGACCGTGCTCTCGGCCCTGGACTGGGATGTGATCACCATCCAGCAGGCCTCGGCCTATTCGAACAAGGAAGATTCCTATGAGCCGTGGATGGGTAACCTGATGGGCCTCATTCGCGAGCGTGCGCCGAATGCGGAGGTGAAGTTCCAGCAGACCTGGTCCTACAACCGCGAACGGTCGAGCTTCGGCGGCAACGTGGAAGGGCGCGACCGGATGTACGACGATCTTTGCGCCTTCATCGCCGAACGCACGGCCCATTATGGCCTGCGCACGATTCCCGTTGGCTATGCGGTGCAGCTCTATCGCTACGGCTTGCCGGTGCGGTATGCGGCCGAAGAATTCTGCAGTGCGGACAATCACCACATGTCCAACGGCCAGGGCGGCAACTATCTGCAGCTGATGACCTGGTGTATGCACGCATTTGGCCAGATGCCCACGAAAGAGCAGATCGTTCCGCCTGACACACCTGAACTCTTTGATGCGGATTTGGCCCGGCTGTGCGCCTCCAACGCCTGTGCCGCCGCAAGCTACGAGAACTATGGGCAAGGCACGGTGGACTTCCGCTACAATGTGAGATTCCATGGGTGGGACGGCGGCGTGTACGCGACGCAGTCCGTCACCAATGGCGCATCCGCGGTGGCGCCGGACATCACGTATCCCGGCTACAAGCTCATCGGCTGGAGCCCGAAACCCACGATGTCCGTCACCAACACGGCAGGCACTGTGTCGTCCAAGGTCGTCCATGACGATATGGATTGGTATTCCGTCTGGCAGCTCGGAGGAGGCACGCTGCTTATGCTCCACTAAGCCGTGCCGCTTTTAGTTAAGGTACGCGGCAGATCGCAGGGTCTTAGTACCTTGATTAAGAGTGAGCAGTGTCCGGACATCTTGTGGGGGATTAAGTTGCATGCAGGCAATATTGCTTGGTGATACCGAGCATGATGGGCGCGAGATCCCGAGTGTCTGGTTATGTCGTAAGGAACGTGTTGGGCGACTAAATTGCATTCTTTAAATTAGTCGCCCGAGATGGCTGAGGCAAAAATGGGCGACTAAATTAAGATTTGCAGAATAGTCGCCCGTTCCTTGTTGACGCGAAGATGCGGATATGAGATAATGGCAACATGAAATTCATTGGTCGAGAGGAAGAGCTTGCGAAACTGCGGGCGCTCTGGCGTAAGTCGACATCTTCTTTTGCCGTTGTTGCGGGGCGACGGCGAATAGGCAAGTCGACTCTCGTTGAAGAATTCGCGCGCCAGTCATCCTGCCGGTTCATTGAGATTGTCGGTTTGCCGCCGGACGAGAAGATGACGAATGCACGTCAGCTCGAGAATTTCTGCGAACGTCTGGCGCATGCGACGGGACGTGGGTGATGCAAATCTGCGTGCTGTAAGAAACTTTGGGCACTGAGGGGATTGGACAACGTAGAAGGCGATGTATGAAATACCTATTGTTGTCGATTTCAGTGTTAGCTGGTGTGGTGCTGGCAGAAGGCCAGAAGGCCTATTATTGCCGACATTGCGGATATAGAGCCTCCTCGATTCAGACGTTGACGGCAAATAAATGTCTACGCCACCCAGATGGTTCCTTCAAGGGGTTTCGTACCTGTACCTTCCGAATCTGCTTCCGAGTTTGTACCCTCGTGATCGAAAGGGTGCAATGTGGACTATCCATATGTGGTATTCGGGCAACTAAATCATAAAAAGCGATTTAGTTGCCCACTTTGTGTCTGGCATTGCAACGGTGGAAGAGTTTGTGCTATAATTCGAAGTCGGTTTTGGGCGCGCAAATGCGCTATATTGAGGATATTCTTGGAATGAAAACGACCACGAAACTGTTTTTCGCGGCGACGTTGTTGGCGTCGCCCTTTGTTGGTGCCGCTGAGATGGAATCGGCTTCGCCGGAGTCTCAGGGCGTCTCCTCGCAGGCCATCCTCAAGTGGATCGACGTGTGCGAACGGGAACTGGACGCCCTGCATGGATTTGTGATCGTGCGCCATGGCCGCGTCATTGCCGAAGGTAGCTGGGCGCCCTATGCGACGCTTGAGAAGCCGCACATGCTCTATTCCCATTCCAAGAGTTTTACGTCTACGGCCATTGGCTTCCTGGTGGATGACGGCAAACTTGATCTCGACGAGCGCGTTGCCGATCTCCTGTCCGACAAGATGCCCACAAACGCTTCCGCCAACCTTCTCTCTGTGCGTGTGCGCGACCTTCTCACGATGACCTACGGCGCGCCCAAGGACCATCTGCTCAAGACGGATATTCCGGATTGGGCTGCGGCCGTGCTCGCCAAGGACATCGCCAACCTGCCCGGCACGGCCTATCGCTACGATTCCGATGCCACCTATCTGCTTGCCTGCATTGCCGAGCGCAAGGCTGGACAGCCGCTGATGGACTTCTTGCGGGCGCGCCTCTTCGACCCCATCGGCATAGGACCCGTCACCACGGGCGTATCGCCTCAGGGTGTTCCCTGCGGCGGCTGGGGCATGCGCATGACCACGCGTGATCTGGCGCGTTTCGGACAACTTTATCTGCAGGAGGGCCTTTGGGGCGACACGCGCCTGCTTTCGCGCGATTGGGTGCGTCTGGCCACGGCGAAGCACACAGTGGGCCGCGGCGGCAATCCCGATTGGTCGCAGGGGTATGGCTTCCAGTTCTGGCGTTGCCGCCACAATGCCTATCGGGCTGACGGTGCCTCGGGGCAATACACGATCGTCATCCCCGATCACGATGTGGTCATCTCCATCCATGCCGGTCTCGGCAACATGCAGAAGGAGATCGACACGATCTGGGACCATCTGCTGCCGGCGTTCGGGCCAAAGGCCCTAGATCCCGACCCCGCGTCGCTTGCCGGGCTGCGCGCCAAGTGCGCGTCACTGACCTTGAAGACCGTTGCAGGCGCACGTACAGACGCTGCCGCCACAAAGCTCCCGGCGACGGCCAAGCTGGCATTCAAGCACCTGCCGGGCTATACTCAGGCCACACTCGCCGAAACGGCGGATGGTTGGGAACTGAAGGTTTCCGGCGCCCAAGGCGAGCGCACGATTGCCGTGGGCTTTAACACCTGGAAGCACGGGGTGTTCCATTACAGCGATTCGCCCGTTGAACCGCTCTTTGCGCTCAATGGCAAGGAGCCGGTGGCAGCTTCGGGTGCTTGGACCAAGCCCGGCGAGTTCACCTGCCGCCTCTATCTGACTGGTGCGCCGCAGCATGGTGACATCAAGCTTAATTTCTCCCAGAAGTGATTTGAAAGGATTCAAAATGAAGAGAATGATGTGGATGGCGGCATTGGCCGCTTGTGGCGGGTGCCTGATGTTTGAAAGCGGGCGTCCGGCGGGTTCGGAATATGTGGATGCCTTTGATCTGTCGGCCGCCAGTTGCGGTCAGGGCAAACAACTGCTGGCGCAGAAGTCGGTGGACGGCCATCCGCTGACGCTGGCGGGCAAGGTCTATGCGCACGGTTTCGGTGCGCGCCCGGAAAGTGCCATTCGATTCCGCGCCAACGGGAAGGTGACGGCTTTCGACGCCGTGGTGGGGCTTGACGACGATGCGGCCAAGGCGGGCAGTGGCAAGAGTTACGGGAAACCGGCCGCCATCTTCCGCGTGTGGGCCGACGGCAAGATCGTCTGGCAGTCCGAGTGTCTGCGTCTCGGGCAGAAGCCGCAGCCCGTGCATGTGGACCTCACGGGCGCCAAGGAGATCGTCCTCGAGACCGCGGGGGGAACGCAGTGGACGGCGCTCGATGCGGCGAATGCCGACTGGGCCGACGCGCGTTTCACCTTTGTGGACGGCGCCAAGCTGGATGTCGACGCCGATCCCGCCGGGGTTCGTCAGTTGGGCATTCTCACGCCGCCTGAGAAGGCCGAGCCGCAGTTCAATGGCGCCGACATCTGGGGCGTGCGCCCTGGTCACGAGGTCATCTACCGCGTGCCGGTTTCAGGTGTGCGGCCGATGAAGTTCTCCGCCACGGGGCTGCCGGCAGGTGTCACGCTTGATCCCGCGAAGGGCATTCTGCGCGGTACGGCGCCTGCCGCCAAGGGAAACTATGACATTGTGGTCACGGCCGAGAATGCGAAGGGCCGCGCATCGCGCGTCATTCGGCTGGCGGTGGGTGACACCATCGCGCTTACGCCGCCGATGGGCTGGAACAGCTGGAACGTGTGGTGTTACCGCCTCACACAGAAGTATGCCATGGAATCAGCCGAAGCCATGGAGAAGAGTGGCCTCGGTGACCACGGCTGGGCCTACATCAATCTTGACGACTGGTGGGAGATGAACAACTCCACGCATAAGCGCGTGCAGATGCGAAAGGATGATTTCGGCGGCCGTGAAGACGTGATCGGCCCTGCGCGTGACGCCGCCGGCAAGATTCAGCCCAATCGCTCCTTCCCGGACATGAAGGGCCTTACGGACTACATCCACGGTTTCGGTTTCAAGGCCGGACTCTACTCCTCGCCGGGTCCGCTCACCTGCGGCCAGTGTGAAGGCAGCTATGGTCACGAAGCGCAGGATGCCCGCAGCTGGGCCGACTGGGGCTTTGACTACGTCAAGTATGACTGGTGCAGCTACAACGACATCTTCAAGAAGGAGACCGGGCGCCGCGCCCGTGAACCCGGCGTCTATGACGATCTTTCGCTGCGCGAAGCCTTCATTAAGCCCTATCGTCTGATGGGCGAATGCCTGAAGAAGCAGAACCGCGACATCCTCTATTCCTTCTGCCAGTACGGCATGGCGCATGTGGAGGAATGGGGACGTGCCGCAGGCGCCAACTGCTGGCGCAGCTGGGAAGACCTCAAGGACGGCTGGACCTGGATGGAATTGGCCGTGGAATCGCGCGTCAACGGCGAATACTGGAAGTACACGGGGCCCGGCTTCTGGGCCGACCCCGACATGATGATCGTGGGTCAGCAGCATTCGTATGGATTCGACCATCCCACATTCCTCACACCGAACGAGCAGTACACCCACGTCTCGCTCTGGGCGATGGTTTCCTCTCCGCTGCTGATCGGCTGCGACCTCACGAAGTTGGATGCCTTCACGCGCAACCTTCTGGCCAATGACGAGGTGATTGCCATCAGTCAGGACCGCCTGGGCCGTCCGGCGAAGCGCATTCGCCACACGGACACCGAGAGCGTGTGGGTGCGTACGCTCATCAACGGCGACATTGCCGTGGCGCTGGTTAACCGCTATCCATTCGCGCGCACGATCACTGTGTCGTTTGCCGAACTCGGACTTGATGCCGGCGAGCACGGCGTGAGGGACTGCTGGACAGGCACGTGCGAAGGCAAGCACACGGGCTCCTATTCCGCCGAGGTTCCGGCACACGCCACCAAGCTCATCCGCATTAAGGCGCCCGCAGCCTATTTCGTCGAGACGGCCAAGGCCAGTTCCTTCGAAAAGCTGCACCCGCGCTTCGCCAAGGCGTTCGAGTTCCTTCGTCGAGGGGACCTCAACACGCTTAAGCTCGGCAAATATCCGATCGACGGCACGAACATGTGGGCCGTAATCCAGGAGGCCAAGCTCAAGCCCTGCGACAATCCCGCCAAGTTCGAGGTGCATGGCGACATGATCGACATCCAGGTGCCGCTTTCGGGCGATGAGCTCATGGGCGTGGGCCAGCCCGAAGGGAGCTTCGATTTCAATGCCAAGCGTGACGTGGGATTCTTCACGGCCAAGGCCGCCTACACCACCGTGAAACCGGGCTCTTTTGCGATCTTCTTCCCCGGGGTGCCGCATGCGCCCTGCCGCACGGCCAATCCCAATGGCGAGACGATCCGCAAGCTTGTCATCAAGATCAGAAACTGAACTTCAACCCCATAAACCATTTCCATCATGAAAACATTTCTTCTTCTTGCCGTGTCCGCCACTTGGGCTTCTGCGCTCTTCGGCGCGACGCCGATTGCCGTTACGCTTGACGCCACGGGCAAGGTAGCCGCCTGCACAGGCGCCACTGTCGGCGAAGTTTCGGTTTCGCGAGATGAGCACAAGCAGCTGTCGATTGCATTTGACTTCAAGCCCACCGAGAAGGGGCCCGCAACGATTACGGTTCAGGGGCTCAGTCCGATGAACTGGATCCTCCATGAGGGCAAGCTGATGCTCGGCAAATATACCTATGAGGAATTTGCCAAGGGCGTGACGATCGCCGAACCTGTGGCCGCGCGCCTGACGATCGACAAGAAGGGTGGTCCCCAGAAGACAAAGGACTGGGCCATCTGGCAGAAACGCCTTGTGCAGGTGAAATCCACGTTGGATGGCACAGATCAGCCGTGCTACTTCTGGGCGCCTGAAAAGGCCAAGACCGAAGCGGTGCCGTTGATCGTGGGGCTGCACACCTGGAGCGGCGACTATATGCAGTTGGGGCACTACAAGGGCGTGCAGGCCTATGCCGAAAAGGCGGGCTGGGCTTTTGTGGGGCCGAATTTCCGCGGTCCGAATTCCACGCCGCAGGGCTGCGGCTCCGACTACGCCGTTCAGGACATCGTTGACGCAGTCAACTACGCCAAGGCCCATGCGAAGGTCGATGCCTCTCGCGTCTACATCATCGGCGGTTCGGGCGGCGGGCACATGACGCTCCTGATGTGTGGGCGCCATCCGGAAGTGTTCGCGGGCGGCGCGGCGTTCTGCCCGATCACCGACTGTGCGCGTTGGCACGGCGATTCGCTGCTCGACCATCCCGGCCGCGGAAAGAATTATGCCTCGATGCTCGTTTCGGCGTGTGGCGGCACCCCCGCCGAGAAGCCCGAGGAATATCGCCACCGCTCCCCGCTCACGTTCCTCCCCGAGGCGAAGAAGGCCGGCGTGCCGATCTACATCGTCACAGGTATCCATGATGGCTGGAAGGGTTCTGTCCCCGTGGGACATTCGTTCCGCGCGTTCAATGTGCTGGCGGACGAGAAGGACCGCGTCTCCGAGGCGGACATTGCCCATA
Source organism: Kiritimatiellia bacterium (assembly GCA_024405395.1). GTDB lineage: Bacteria > Verrucomicrobiota > Kiritimatiellia > RFP12 > UBA1067 > RGIG6720. Next base: position 40,292 of record JAKSOW010000006.1, read on the forward strand.
TCGAGGAGAAGCAGGAGGTGCCAGAGGCGATCAAGTACACGGGACCTGCCGATCCATTCTACCACGAGAAAATCCGCATCCATTTCCGCCGCACTTCGGCGAATGTGCGTTTCACGCTCTTCGAGGGCGGACATGGCGGCAACTTCCCTGCGGGCTTCGATTTCCTTTCGCGTCAGCGCAAGGGCCAGCCGGCAGATTTCACGCTGCCCGCCACGGGCAAGGGCAGCGAAGAGGCGCTGCGCCACTGACGTCCATCGTGACCCAGGAGCGAGATCATGGATGCGAACCCCGACAGGAAGCGTCTCTTCTGTGTGGATCTGCTGCGCGGGCTTGACATCTTCTATCTCCTGGTGATTTCCTATGGCATTCTGATGCCGGGCGTTTTCAAGGTGTGGCCTCTGGAGAGTCCAGCGGCCATTGCCTTCTGGAAGCATTCGCTTACGGCCTTTGCGGCGCCGGGCAATTCGCCTACGGGATTCGGCATCCTCGATTTCACGCAGCCGCTCTTCATTTTCGTGACAGGCGTCTCGGCGTCGCTGGCGATGCGCAAGTTCGTCACGGCGGCAGGCGTTGACCTGGCCGCGTTCTGGAAGCGTCTTGCGCAGCGCACCTTGATGCTGTGGGCACTGGGGTCGCTTATCCGCGGCGTGTTGACCTTCAAGCTCTTCGTGGGGGCGTCAACGCCGAGTTTCTGCTTCTACTCCGATACGTTGCACACGATTGCGCTGGCGTATTTCGCCGCCTCCGTGGGGCTGCTGCTGCGAAAGGCCTGGCTGCGCTTCGCCGTGGCGATCCTCCTGATCGTGGGCACGGCCGTCGTGCTGGCGTGCTGCGGCGACTATACGCAGCACGGCAACGCGGCGCGTATCTTCGAGGAATGGGTCTATGCGAAGCTGGGCGGCAAGGCCAAGGACTTCTGCTATCTGCTCACCACGTTTTCGTGGGCGGGCATGGGCATTCTCGCGTCCTTGGCGGGCGATGTGCTCAAGAGCGAACGTGCGCCATGGGTCAAGGCGAAGATGTTGGCGTTGACGGGTGCCGCCGCATGGATGGTGGGTTGGGTGCTGTCGTTCTGGATTCCGCCCATCCGCTACATCTACACGATCAGCTTTGTGTTCGAGACGCAAGGTCTGGCGGCGTTGCTGCTCGCGGGACTGTTCGTGCTCAGCGACATCTGGGGTCTCCGCCGCGGCACGGGCCTCATCATCCTCTTTGGCCAGACTTCGCTCGCGGCGTGGATGATGATGAACTTCTTCGGCGAGTCGCTTTCCGCCGCGGCCTCGCGCTTCACGGTGGGAATCCCCACGCTGCTGGGTTCCTCCACTTATCAGCCGCTCTTCCAGTGCGCTGTGCGCATGGCGATCTTGATTTGGGCCGTCTGGGCCTGGAGCCGACTGAGGACCAAAAGATGAGGCTTCCGAAAACGGCACGGGCCTGTGCCTTGATGGGCTTTGTGTTTGCTTTTTGCGCGTTGTCGTCGGCGCGTAGTGAAGAGAAGCTTGTGGCCGGGTTCGAACAGGTGCCGGATGCGGCGAAGCCCTGGTGCTACTGGTGGTGGATCAACGGCCATGTCGACAAGGAGACGATCACCGCCGATCTGGAGGCGATGAAGCGTCTGGGTTTCGGCGGACTGCTCATGTTCGACTCCCGAGGCTATTGGGACGATGAGCGCCATGTGGTCAATCCCAAGCCGGCAACCGACTTCATGAGCCCGGAATGGCAGGCACATGTTGTCCACGCCATTCGGGAGGCGGCTCGTCTTGGGCTCAAGTTCACAATGAACATGAGTTCCTCTGGCGGAAAATTGGATGGCCCCTGGAATGTGGGAGGTGACGCACCCAAGCGCCTTGTCTTCCGGTACTATGCCCCAGACGCCGTCTGTGAGAAACCGTCAATGCCGTTCTACCGTGACATTGCGGTCAAAGACGTCTGGTATGTGGGCGACGAGGTGATGCCCGGCGATTGGCGAAATGGCGGCGATGGCGTCTATACGATGAGCGCATCCAGCGGTAAACGCCTGGATGACGATGCGGGACGGCCGCGTAGGCTGGCGACCGCCCAGACGCCAGGCGCACGGCACATCAAAGTGCGGTTCGGCTACACGGTGCTCCCGGGCCACGAGCACGATGTGGATGTGTTGGACCCAAAGGCCGTGGCGGGGCACTTCAATCGTTTTCAGGGTGAACTCCAGAGCAAAATTCCCGGCCTTGTGGGACGAGACAAGACGCTGGTGGCACTTTATTCTGTCTCCTGGGAAGGCACGATGCCTACCTGGACAGGCAACTTCGTAGACGAGTTCAGGAAATTCACCGGACGCGACATTCTGCAGGACCTGCCGTTGCTGGCGGGTTTTGAGTTGGCGGACAAGAAGGAGGACGAAAGGTTTCTACGAGCCTATCGGCGCGCGCGAAACGACATGTTTCGGGAAAACTTCTATGGGACGATGCGTGACTTGGCGCATGCACGAGGCCTTGACTGGTATTCCGAGAGTGGTGGGCCATGGCAGCGGTCTCCTGCCATTTTCCGTGAGGCGGATCAGTTGCGGTATCTTGGCGTCAACGATTTGCCCCAAGGGGAGTTCTGGCCAAAGAGCTGGACGAATCGAGGAAAGGAAGCGGGGCGCTTCCATACGCGGGCTGCCGTTGCGGCCGCTCACGGTTATGGGTACCTTCGTGCCTCGGCCGAGGCCTTTACGCACATGGTCCGCCATTGGTCCGTTGATCCGTCTTTCCTGAAGCAGACGGGTGATCAGGCTTTTGCGGATGGCATCAATCATCTGGTCTGGCACACGTTCACCTGTTCGCCCAGAAAGTTCGGGATCCCAGGCGCGGAATATTTCGCCGGGTCGCATATCAACCGCAATGTCACATGGCATCGTGACCTCGAGGCGTATGTCCGCTACATTGGGCGTTGCCAGTGGATGCTCCAGCAAGGACGCCCCGTTGTGGATTATGCCGTCTATGCAGGTGACCGTCCCTATCAGCATTGGGGTCGGTACCTGGACAAACCGTATGACTCTTCAAAGGCGGTTCTTCCCGTCGGCTATCCCTATGACATCTTGAACGATGAGATTCTGCTTAAGCGTGTTACGGTCAAAGACAAGCGCCTTGTTCTGCCAGAGGGTATTTCCTATGGGGCGCTGGTGTTCGATCCCGAGTTCCCCGCCGAACCTCTTGATCCGGACGTACTCACCAAGATTGAGGCATTCAAGCGCTCGGGCGTCCCTGTTGTGGCCGGAGCAGACATGAAGGGTGTTACCCCCGTGCCTGGACTGCCGCCGGATTTCGAGGCGACAATGGGCGCGGCAGGTTGTCCGCGCGCGACGGCGGCGCATCGGCGCATTGACGCCACGGACACCGACATCTACTTCGTGACGGGGAATGGCACCTTTGAGGCGACGTTCCGCGCCGTACAGCCTCATGCCGAACTCTGGGATCCGCTCACGTGCGAACGGATTTCGGTGATGCCTGTGCGGACCACAGATGGTCGCGCCAAAATCGCCCTCGATCTTCCCAAGGCAGGATCCATGTTCGTGGTCTTCGGGAACGGGAACACGACCTCGAAAGAGCGACGCGCCAAAGGCACGGCGAAACGGTTTCTGAATGGCGCTTGGGAGGTCACATTCCGATTCCCCGAGGGAATCTCCGCACCACCGCCGGCGGCGATGACGATGCCGGCATTGCGCGATTTCACGACGTTCGGAACACACGGAAAGGCAGGCAGCGGAGAACTGCGCTATTTCGCCGGTACGGCAACCTATCGCCAGAGATTCGTGCTCTCGGAGGCGGAAGCCGCCACTTACGGCAGCCTATCCATCGGTGAACTTCCGAGTGGCACGGCGCGCATCTTTGTGAATGGCGTAGATTGTGGTGTTGCCTGGTGTGCCCCCTGGCACACGCCGGCGAGATTCCGCAGAGGCGAGAATGAGGTCATCCTTGAAGTCACGAACAATTGGCACAATCGTCTGCTGGGGGATTGCTTTCTGCCTGAGTCGGAACGCGTAACGAAGAGTACCCTGCGTTATTGGAACATCCCACGCAAAGGGACAGAAGTCAACCCCTGGAGTCTTACGCCGACAATCTATTCCGGTTACTCCGTCTCCGACGCCTTGCAGCCGTCCGGCTTGAAGGGGCCTGTGTGCCTGGAGTGACGTGAACGCGACGCCGTTGAATCAACGAGTGCGGAAAACAGGAGATAGCCAAATGAAAAATGCGGATCGTCGTGTACGCGATACGCCTACAGACTCTGCATCACCTGTTCCGCGATTGCCTCGGCCAGATTCACGCCCGTGGCGTCGAGTGTGCTGCGGAAGTGCGGATTGGAGTTGACCTCGCAGACAATCGGATCGTCATCCGGCCCGAAGAGAATATCCACACCCGCAAAGGTTGCGCCTACGGCCTTGGCGGCGTCGAGGGCGGCTTGAGCCTGGGCGGCGGTTGGCGCATGGGCCACGGCGGTGCCGCCCAGCGTCACGTTGGAGCGGAAGTCCGTGGCGCTGGTGCGCAGCAGTGTGGCCACCACGCGATCTCCCACCACATTGAGGCGCAGATCGCGTCCGCGACTTGAGGCGATGAATTCCTGAAGAATGAACTCCTTGTGCCCGAACGTCTGCAGCACGGATTCGGCTTCGGCCAGGGTGTGCACCAGATGAACCTGCTGGCCAAAGGAACCATAGGATTCCTTCATCACGAAGGGGAACCCCAGCGTCCTGGCGGCTTCATTCAGAAATGCGGCAGTTGTGTAGCCGATGCCCTCGAAGGTCTTGGGGCCGAGTATGGTCCTGGGCGTGCGAAGGCCGGCCTTGGCCAAAGCGAGCGCGGTCTTGGCCTTGTCGTCGCATGTGGCGACGGCATCGGCGGAATTGAACACGGGCAAGCCGACGGCTTCAAGTCGACGGGCAAGCGCGATGTCCTTGTCCCAGAAAACCACAAAGTCGGGCTGGACGGCATCAGGGCAGGTGCAAGGTCTGGGATAATCACCAAGAGGTGTCGTGAATGCGGTGTTGGGGAAGCGCATCAGATGCACACCATGCGCCGCGAAGGCTGCCGTGAGCAGGGCGTAGAGGTCGTCGAACTTGGCCGAGGCCAGAAAGCCGTTGACGATGAGCCAGCCGTTCATAGGCCCTCCGTCCGCAATAGCGCCTCGGTTTCCGCGAGTGTGCGAATCGAGTTGAGCCGATGGCGTAGGGCGGCCGCTCCGGGACGCCCGGCAAAGTAGCGGAAGAGATGCGTATGCAGGGCCACCGAAACGAATCCGTCCGCAGAGGGGACATGGTCGTTGGGATAACGTGTGGCCAGCAAGTCGCGTAGTTCGATCAGTCCGGCGAGATGTTCGCGGAAGAAGGCGGCGCCGTCACATGCGGCAGGAGCGGATTCGGATTTGAGTGCGGCGAAGATGTCGGGGTGCGCAAGTGCCGCGCGGCCTACCATGATGGCCGCCACGCCCGTTTCGGCCATGCGCTCGGCGGTGCTGCGGCTGGTCACGCCGCCGTTGCCGGTGATGGGGATCTTGGCGGCCTGGACAAGTTCCGCAAGCAGATCCAGATGCACGTCGCCGCCATGCATCTGCGAGGTGAAACGGGCGTGGAGGGCAAGGCCTTGGCAACCGGCCGTCTCGGCGGCGTTGAGCAGCTCCAGCATCAGCACACGGTCTGGACGAGGCCCGGGGCGCGTCTTGAGCGTAACGGGCAGATTGGTTTCCTGCACAATTGCGCGCAGGCAGTCATGTACCAGCTGCGGGTTCTTGAGCAGGGCCGCCCCGGCGCCTTCCTTGACGATCTTCGTCATGGGGCAACCTGCGTTGAGGTTGATCTCCACGAAGCGGTTGAGGGCGCTCACTTCCCGTGCCGAGAAGGCGAGCTCATCGGGCTTGGATCCAAAGAGCTGGCAGGCAACCGGCCCCTCTCCCGGCAATACCTCCATCAGATGATGCGTGGGGGACGAACCGTGGGCGAGCCCGGCGGCAGAGACCATCTCCGTATAGGTGAGATCCGCGCCGTGTTGCGCACACAGCCGACGAAAGGCGGCGTTGGTGAATCCGGCCAAAGGCGCCAGAACATATTTGACGGAGTGGTTCATCTGAAATCAGCTAGTGGCACTATGCGGGAAGACAAGGAAACAGACGGGCCAAGTATAGCATAAATACCGTAAGATGGACCCGGCAAAACACATCAGGGGATTGCGCGGTGAATGACTGCCTCGCCGCCTACGGGCTTCATCAGGTCGCAGTTGACGAGGGAGACGTCGGCATCGTCGGTCACGACGGCGGGGCGGGCTTCCTTGCCGTCGGCATAGCGCAGGCGGACGTTTTCGAGGCGCACGCCATCGGCGTGGCGTACGTAGAATCCGTATGCCGGCAGCATGCTGCGGAAAAGGGCATAGGGCATCGGGAAGGCGCGTTCACGTTCATCGGCATAGACCTCGGCGGCCTCTTTGGCGGTGCCGCCGCCCAGCATGATGAGATCAAGGTCACGGAGCATGATGTTCTGCGGACGCAGCCCCGGTACACCGGCAATGGCGTTGGCGATGGCGGCACAGGCCGGGGCCGTCATCGTGATGCGCTCCAGTGTCACGTTCCTGAGATAGGTGCTGCGGCCCGGGGCCGGTTCCTTGCGGTGGGCCAGGCGCACGAAGATGGGCGTGTCGATGCCTTCGCCCATGGTGATGTCGGAGATGACGACGTCTTCAATGGAGCCTCCGTCCACGGCCGACACCTCAATGCCGGAAATGGCGTGCGTGCGCACACCGCGCTCCTCGCCCGGGAAATTGTGAGGCGCAATGGTATGTGAAGGGGTCTTGCAGCCGATGGTGCAGTGATGGACACGCACATTCCGGAAGGTGCCGAGGCTCTCGGTGCCGAACTTGATGTTGCTGGAGTTCGAGGCCAGGCGGCAGTTGCGCACTTCGACATTCTCAACCGCAAAATCGGGGCGATGCGTCTTGAAGACGATGGCGTCATCTTCGGCGTCGATGTCGCAGTTTTCGATCAGCACGTTCTTCGAGTCGATGTCGATGCCGTCGTTGCAGTAGTTGGCGTGTCCGAAGAGTCTGATGCGGCGTACCTGCACGACATCGCAGTGCTTCAGGAAGAAGGTCCAGGAAGTGGCGCCCTTGAGGGTGATGTCCTCCACCTTGACGCTGTGGCAGCGCTCAAGCGTGAGGGTGCGCCAGCCACCCCGCAGCCGGAGGCCCGGCTTGCGCGAGATCACGCGGTCGAAGAACTCGCCGCGTCCGTCGATCGTGCCCTTCCCGGAAATGGTGATGTTGGTGGCGCCGATTGCGAAGACGGCGCTGTTCATTCGGCGGCAGGCCGTGTAGTCGGCAAGATTGGTGACGGAGAGCAGGGCGGCACCTTCCGCGAGGTGAAGCTCGACATTGCTTTTCAGCTCCAGGGCGCAGACCACATATTCGCCTTTCGGCAGCACCACCCGTCCGCCGCCGGTCGCAGAGGTCTCGTCAATGGCGCGTTGGATGAGCGCCGTGGCGTTGGTTGTGCTGGAAGGGGCGTCAATGACGCGTTCTGCAGGCGCGGCCACTAGGGACGCCGCCAAGAGAAGAAACGAAAAAGATAGGCAGATCTTGATAGGCATGCGGATATTATGGCACAAACCGCTTGGCGAGGCAAGGTGGTTGGCGGTTCCGCGCCAAATTCCTTTTGTGGTGGACAGTCTCCGGGGAATCTGTTAAACTTCCCCACAGGAGTGCCTCGGAAGAATGGGGTGGTCCGAGTGGAAAGCTGATTACGGGAGCTTGATGATGTTGGTGTCCAGAATTGCGTCGATTTTGTCCTTTGCCGCAGTGGCGAGTCTTACGCTGCAGGCAACGGAATATGCTTATGTGGATCCGGTCTTTCGCGTGGACAATCCTTCGGGCGCCACCTCCAACAGCATCGTGAACTGTGTCTTCACCAAGACTGTAGCCGGTGAGACCGTGGCTTCCTCCTGGGCCGAATTCTCGGCCGCCACCTCCGGTACGCTGGTAAAGGACGGCACGGGATGGATCACAATCGACCGGGACCTTTCCAAGTTCATGGGCGAGATTCATGCGGCCGCCGGCGTGCTGCACATCCATCACCATTTTGGTCTCGGCAGCTTCCTCGGCGGCGCGGGCTATGCGCATGCGGGCGCAACGCTCTATCTGCATCAGCCGGCGAATGGCGACATCCTGCCCAACAGTTCGCCCTACGACAACTACTGCATCAAGGCGCTCATTTTCGAGGGCACCGGCACGCCCGAAGTCGGTGCGGCCCTGTGGATACGCAGCGAGCGCAGTGGCGAGAACAACTGGTCATTGATGCGCTACCCCACGCTCTCGGGCGATGCCACGCTGCTTGTGGACAAGGGCAGCTACTACATGAACTGGCGCCCCGAATCCGAGCTGCGTCTCAATGGCCACACCCTTACGCTTGTTGGTGCACCTGGTCAGACGCGGCCATCTCTGCGCCTCAACAACATTTCCGCCACCGCCGGCCATCTGATCGTAAGGAACGTGAAATTCGGGATGACGAACCTCGTGGATCTGCCGGGCGACTCGGAGGCTTCGCTGACGCTCGACGAGAATGGTGCCTGTGAACTCACGCAGGGCAACGGAAAAAAGACCTGGACAGTCAACTACGGCGCCAAAGCCTACTATTGGGCGCTGAGTCCCCAGAATGCGGATGGCTACGGCTACAAGGTGGGCGACACCAATCGGCAGGCCTGGGCGGGCGCCGTCAATCTTGCCTCCGACCTTCGGCTCTACAACAACTGCTATCTGGAGCCGCGTGTGGTCAGCGCCACGGAGATCCTCACCAATGCGCATCACATCGGCCTCAATCTCCATGGTCCCGTAAGCGGCAATTATGGCATCCGGACATTCCCCGGTGCGGCGGCGCGCTATCGTACCGACATCACGTTGGGGCTGGCCAATCCCGCGAATTCCTTCACGGGCGGCGTAACCCTCGACGGCACGAACTGCACGCTTGCGCTTTACGCCAATGGGGCTCTGCCGGCTACGGGCGGCGCGGCCTCCCTCACGAACGGCGCGGTCCATCTTGTGGGCAACGACGTCTTTGATCTGCCCGACCTGAACATGGGTGGCACGGGCCTGGTGCAGCAGACCTCGTCCTCTGGCGGCCGCTGGAAGACGGTCTCGAAGTGCGGCCCCGGCAACCTGGTGTGGAATTCCTCTTCGACCGCCGCCACTTTCGACATCCGTGAGGGCATGCTGGTGCTGCCGAGCTTTGCGGACAATGTCGATTGGTCGTCTGTGGCCGGCCTCAAGGTGAGCACCAACAAGTACACGGCCGCCAACTACGCAAACGGGGTCCTGTTTGACGCCGACAGGACAGTGTTGCTGCCGGAAGCCGCCTATAATCTGAAGAACTGGAGTTTTGCGGGAGGTACCTACACTATCTACAGCTATGCCGGCTATCTGTGGAATCGGGCACCGACGAACGAGACCTGGAGCGTGGCGATGGTGATGGACAAGGGTGGACGCATGACGCTGGACGGCGAAGTCATCGTGGATCAGACGGTGCGCAACGAGGCGAAGACGGCGAACTTCACCATAGCACCCGGTCCGCACGCCTTCGAGTTCCGCTATTTCTGCACCTCTGGGAATTCCGGCGCCTCGGGTTTGGTTTATCCAGAGACCGTCTTCAAGCAGATTGACGACGAATATTTCCCCACCAACAGCGTTCTCAAGCATGACAACCCCGCGCTCGGCGAGAAGGGTGGGCTTTGGAGCAACAACTGCGGCTTCATGTTTGACCGCCATGGCCGCCGTACGCACGTCTACACGGACTATACCAGGGCCGAAGACCCTGGCGATGGCTCGTTCTTCACGTTCTCGACGAACCAAATGGATGTCGCCGCCGGCACTGTGCCGAAGTTGGAGGCATTGCGCTTTGGGGTAGGTGCGGGAATCAACCTGAATGGCTGGAACTGCCTTTCGGCCACGACGTTGGAAGGTCTGCCTTTGATTCAAGGCGGCGACTTCGCCGTCACGCGCGCCTGGAGCTTCTCGGGTGAAGATGTGGCCCAAGGCGCCTGCCTTTCGATGACGGGGCGCCTCACCCTGGGGCCGGAGGCGACGCTGTCGGTGACGGATACGGCATCATTGCCGCGTGAAACGCGGGTGGTCGCCCGTGCGGCAGGCGGCATAGAGCTGCCGGATGGCGTCAATGGCCAGCGCGTGGGGGCGCGCCATTATCGTCTGGTCAAGACCGCCGACACCGAGTTGACGCTGGTGTATGCCGCCGGGACGACGCTCCTGTTCCGCTAATAGTCGTCCGCCCGTTGGCTTTGTTTTGTGGTATAATATCGCCTGTTGGAAAGAAGGCAACAGGACATGGCTACCCGAAACGGCATCAGACAATTTAAGGACGAACAGGACTACCGCGAACATTTTGTCATCCAGGGCGAAATCGACAAGTATCTGCCCGGCGGCAAGCATTTCATCGATGAAGACCTCATCAACCGCACGTTGGCCGAAGCCGACGCCACGCCGGTTGACCCCGTGAGGATCCGCGAGATCATCGCCAAGAGCGAATCCACCTGCGAGACGCTGGAGATCGCCGAAACGGCGGCGCTGATGCGGGTGACGGATCCGGCCCTCTTCGAGGAGATGCGGGCGGCGGCGGACCGCATCAAGAAGAAGGTCTACGACAACCGCATCGTCTTCTTCGCGCCGCTCTACGTGGCCAACCCGTGCGTCAATGGCTGCCGCTACTGCGGATTCCGCGAGGGCAACGCCCAGCAGAAGCGCCGCATCCTCACGATGGACGAGGTGCGCGAGGAGGTGGAGGTGCTGGCCGGCCGCATCGGCCACAAGCGCCTCATCGCCGTCTACGGCGAGCACCCGAAGTCGTCCACCGACTACATCGCCGACTCGATCGAGGCGATCTATAAGACCGCCTGCAAGGCGCCGAAGACGGGCGCCCCCGTGGGAATCCGCCGTGTGAACGTCAATGCCGCGCCATTGCCCGTGGATGATCTGCGCGTGCTCAAGGACGTGGGCATCGGCACCTTCCAGGTGTTCCAGGAGACGTACAACCGCAAGCTCTACGAGCAGATGCATCCGGCCTGGAGCGTGAAGGGCAACTACGACTGGCGCACGACCTGTTTCCACCGCTGCATGGAGGCGGGGGTGGACGACGTGGGCCTGGGCGTGCTCTACGGCCTCTGCGACTGGCGCTTCGAGGTGCTGGCCACGATTCTCCATGCGCGCGACCTCGAGCGCTGGTTCAACATCGGGCCGCACACGATCTCCTTCCCGCGCCTGGAGCCGGCCTCCGGCACGCGCGTGCCCGAGGAGTCTCCGTGGCTCATCGACGACGAGACGTTCCGCCGCATTCTCGTGGTGATGCGTCTTTCGGTGCCGTACACGGGCATGATCGTCACGGCGCGCGAGAGTCCCGAGTCGCGCAACCGCGCGCTCGACTGCGGCATGACGCAGCTGGACTGCTCCTCCAACATCGCCATCAAGGGCTACAGCGACTTCTCAGACGAGGCGCACCAGGAGAAGGAGCGCCAGCAGTTCATGCTGTCGGACAACCGCTCCATCGAGGAGATGGTGAAATATCTGGCCGACCGCGGCACGATCACCTCGTTCTGCACGGCGGGCTACCGCTGCGGCCGCACGGGCGGCTGCATCATGGATGCGCTCAAGACCGGCCGTGAAGGCAAGTTCTGCAAGATCAACGCCGTGCTCACCTTCCGTGAGTGGCTGGACGACTTCGCGAAGGACCCGGCCACCATCGCCGCCGGCGAAGATCTGATCAAGAAGGAACTCGCGGGCATCGAACAGTGGGTGCCGAAGTTCTATCCCACCGTCAAAAAGCAATATGACGCCACGTGCGCCGGCGCGCGCGACCTCTTCTTCTGATGACGCGCGCGACCCCAGTGGACGGAGCTCTTGA
>JAKSOW010000060.1 GCA_024405395.1 Kiritimatiellia bacterium
CTGTCCCAAGTGGGTTAAAGAATTTTTGCTGACCCACCCTCTTTACAAATCACCGGCCGACGACTAAAGGCCAAGGCGTTCGGCGATGGTACGAGCCAGCAGGTCGTAGGCCGACGGATTCCAGTGATACTGGTCGCCACGTGCCTGATCCAGCTTGTCCACAAAGAGCGAATAGGCGTCAATCACGTCCACTTTCTCTTCGGCCATCACCTCGGCCGCCAGACGATTCAGACGCAGCACAGTCTCGTTCTTCTCGCCCAGACCCGTAATCTTTCCTTCCGCGTTCTTCTTCAGCGTGTGGGGCGTCGTCATGAGATAATGCAGCTGCGCCTGGGGCGCGGCGAGGCGGTAAACCGCCACCAGTGTGCGATAGGAGGCCTTCACCTGATCGTCGGAGACGGCCTTCTCCGTCCAATGCAGCGAGTGCAACCCATTGTTGAAGACCACATGGTCATATTTCGCCAACTGCCCGACCTCCACGAACTTGTTCGTGGGAATGCCCTCTGCTCCCGGACGATTGAACGACGCATTCCAGTGATAGAGGTTGGCCCGATCCTTCGTGACCCGCTTGAACGGCGGCGTGTAGCCGTCCGAAATCGAATCACCCTGGTAGAAGACGTTGGGCTTGCCGGCCAGCGGCTTCACCGGCATCTCCACCAACCAGCCTTTTCCGCCCTTGAATCCCGCCGCCGGCTCGCGCGGTTCACCAGGTGCGTAGTATTCTTCCTCTTCGCCCCAGAAACGCAGTTCCTCCAGCGTGATGCCCTTCAGTTCTCCCCAGCGCTTCACCGCAGGCGCCCCCACGCGCACAGGGTCGAGATTCGGCGTGACCGAGAGCAGAAAGCTCTTCTGCAGCTTGCCGTCCATGTAGACGACCATCCAGCCCTTCCGCGCCGTGACCGTGAAGGTATGCGTCGACCCACTGGCCACACGCCCCATCGCATAGGAACAGCAGTAGGTTTCGCCGTTGCAGACGAGAGAAACGGGATTCCCCCAACCCTCCTTGCGCAGCACCGTGAGGCCCCAGCCCGTCTCGCTGACGGTCTGGTCAAAGACCGTGAACGCCTGCGCGTCGACGATCTCGCCAAAAGTGATCTTGGCCTCGGCCGTGAACGCGCGGGAATTGGGGATCACCGCATTCGGCGCCTCAAACGGCGCCGCGCTCGACACCTTGCGCGCGCCGCCATGATCCGCCAGATCCCACAAGGGCTTCGTCGTCATCTTGCCGACGCCCGCCCAGGCAGAAGCCATCACTCCAGCACACAGCGCCACGCCAACCACACGAAAGGCATTTCGATCCATATCCGACATCTCCTCCTAGGACATTACCGCAAGATGACCAGGGTCCCGGGCGGCAACACCGTCGCGGCCGTCTCGGAGAAGCGCACGCGGAAAGCCGGCGCAGGCTGCCCATTCACCGCCACAGGCCATTTGCCCTTGGCGTTGAGGCGCGCCAACGCACCATCTGGCAGATTGGCGAAGGTGATGGCAGTCACCTGGGCCGACGAAGGAGCTTCGCCCAAAAGATTCACGACGCCCGTCTCGGCAAAGTCAAAGCCGTCGATCGTGCCGTTGCCGCCCGCGACATCCAGCGTAAGCGCCGAAAGCGTCACAGGATCGTCACCGATGCGTTTGAGCGTCGCGCCCGGCGCCACGGAAACGTCCGAGGCATCCGCCAACAACGAATAGGGCTTGCTGTCGCGGCAGGAGATGGGATACCCTTTGCCGTCCGAGAGCTTGCGCACGGCACCACGGGCAAAAGTCTCAGAACCACCCGACTCGGCATTCTCATAGGTGGAATACCACACATGAGCATCAACAGGGACTTGATCGTCTGTAAGCGAACGCTCATCAACAGTATGCCACACCACGCCATCTGCACTGGCTTCCAGGCGCCAGGCACGAAGAATGCGCGTAGGCAACGTCTGACCCGTGCCATAATACGAGCACCAGTCGTAGGAGACAACTTCGGGAGCGTTCTCCGCGAGCCGTTGCACAAAGGCCGTCTGCCAGGTTGCGGGCTTGTCGGGCGCCATCGTCTTCGCCCCCTGCACAATGAAAAGCATTTCTGTCGCCTTGTCTTCAAACAGCCTGTTAAGGAATCGGACGCCAGAATAATAGGTGATCCGCGCATTCGCGGGGAAGGTGACCTGTCCCGGTTCCAGGGTGGCGGGATCATAATAGACATCGCCCGAATCACCAGTCAATGTGCTAAGATCCGGCACGAGCGTGGGATTCGTATTGCACCGCACGCCATCTGCGCCATAGAGGGCGAACTCATCGCCGGCAATGTTGGCGGAAGGCGAAAATGTGTCCTTGAAGACAAGCCGGAACCACGTGTACTTACGCAGATTGCCCACCTCCAACGTACCGCCCCTGACGGCCAGCGCACCGGAGAACGTCTGATTCCCCGAGAGGCGCCAACGGCCAGTTCCTTCCTTCACAAGATTAAGCTTGCCGCCCACCGTGCCGTCCGACACATTGCCGAGCGTATTGGGGTTCGCGTTCGTGCCGACCAAATAGAGCGTATGCGTGCCGGCGTCGATGGGATAGGTGCCGGCCGTCCACGCCACGGCGCCCTTCGCGCTGGCGGAAGACAACCGTCCATCCGCCTTGAGGCCGATCTGGCGCGTGGTCGTGCACGTCCAGTTGGAAGAGATGTTCTCGAGCGTGCCCGTGGCGCCGTTGTAGGAGCCGAATTCGATGGCGTGCGCAACGTCGTCACCCTCCTTGTAGGCCGTCGACGTTTCCGCCAGCGGATGGGTGGCCAATCCCAAGGAACAGCTGACGTTCGTCTCTGCGACCGACTCATACTGGAGCGTGCCCTCCTCCACGGCAATGACGCCCGTCTGCTTGCGTTCGGCATTGTCACGCAGAATCCACGTGCCCGTGCCACGTTTCGCCAGGCGATAGGAATAGCGGAAGTCAAACCCTGTCACCGTGGGCCCCTCCGAAGCCGATCCCGAATAAACGCACGGCACCGTATTGGACCCAGTCAAATAAATGGTCGTGTTGTGCCGATAGTCGTTTTGTTCGACAGTGTTCGGACTCAACGACCCCGCCAATTCAAGGCCGCCATGCGCACCACCATCGATCCACGCCGGACGGAACCACACGTTGATGTTGCGCTTGGAGACCTCTCCCGTGCCCAGATAGCGCAATGTGCAGCCGCTGGCCGTGCTGGACCGCAACGAGACGCCTTTTGACGTACCGAACGATGAGGGACTGCCGTCGCCGCCGAACTTCACGCCGGCCGTCGTGCCCCCGTAGACGGCGAAGTCGCCGCTGAAGTCGGAATCCACGCCCATGAGATTCACCGTGCCCGTGGAATAGTAGCGCGTATACGGGGTCATGATCTTGCCGGCAAACGCCGAACAGTCGTCGGCGGAAAAACCCACATTCAGCTGATGCTCTGTCTTGTTCGACCGATTGGTGATGACGCCCGAGCCAAACAGCGCACGAACCTTGAGATGGCAGTTCAGCGTCGCATTTTTCGCCGACGGCATGCACAGGACGCCCGCCGCGCCAATCGTCGTCGGCCCCAGCGCCAGGGACTGCGTGGACGGGAAATTCTGCGGCAACGTGACCTCGCCTTCCTCGATCAGGAAGCCGGCGGTGGTGTAGTAGTCGGCCTTGCCGTTTGAGTAGTTCGGAATGGCGGGGTTACAGGATTCCAGCTTCAGCCGCCCCGCACCGCGCTTCACCACCTGTCCCTGGTTCGTCACGGCGATCGTGAGTGTGGCGTCTTCAGCCAAGTCGAAGAGGAGTACACTGTTCGTCGCCGCGAGATTCACGGAGGCGAACGTGTTCAGCGTAGCCACATCGGCGGCAGACACATCCGCCGTGACCCCTTCGGGAATCGTGGCGACAGAACCTGCCGTAAACTGAGACCAGTCATACGCCTGCGCGCAAGCACCCGCCAGCACGCCACCCAACAGCAGCATCGTCGCCTTCTTCATGGAGGCTCCTTTCGAAAAGTCACGCCAGACAAGAGGTTTGATCAAATCCGATAGTCCAGGCACAGCCGGGTCTTGGTGAACGGACGTACCTTCTCGTTCGCCACCTGGACATGAGCCGGGTGCACGGCGTAGCCCTTCAGCGCCTCTTCGCTTTCAAGCGTGGTGTCCAGCATCACGTCGGCATTCGAGCTGGCCAGCCCCTCCGTGCGCACCACGACCTCCAACAGCCCCGGCACTACGCCCTTGAGACCTTCAAGACCGGCCTTGATACCGGCCTTCACCGCCGCCTTATCCGCGACATCGTCCTTCAACTGCCACAGAATCACATGCTTGACCATCTTTTTTCCTCCTTTACAGCCCATAATCATCGCGCCAGCGGCCATTGCCGCCCCTGCGATTACATCACGACGCGTCTTCATACCGATTTCACTCTCCACAGAGCCTTCGACATTTGACCGTATTCTACCAAATATCCGTCAGGCCTGCAAACCTGAACAGCGCTTCCGCTTCCTCGCTTAGTCGACAGGCGTGAGCGTGACGGCGAACTGGACGACGCCGTCTGCGGGTGCGGTCTGGACCAGCGAGACTCGCTGCAGTCCAGGGTTGGCGCAGTCCCAGGTATTCAGGGGCTGGGAGAAGTCTGCCACCTCCCATGCCGCCGAGGAACGGCACTGCATGTCGAGATGATGCCCGGCCTGCTCCAGGCGCACGCCCTGGGCTCCCACCACCCCTTTTGCGCGGGTGAACATCTTCCACCGCAGCTGTTCTCCCGCCGGTACACCGGCGAACGTGTCGACAATCGTGAGCGCGCCGGACTTCTTGTCCAGCGTCACCTCGCGCACCGCCTTCTGGACCTGTCCCCGGAGCACCGCGGTGAGATCGATCTGCGCCGTGGAACGATCTGCGCCGAACACCGTGTTCGTCACGACGCCAAAGCCCTCCACATTCAGCGGCCGATCGCCGATCGTCACATTGTTGTGCGCCTTCTCGGAAAGGCGGAACACCTTCCAGCGGTCACCCGTCTGCCGACAGTCCCAGAGCCCCATGCCCAGCTTCTCGATCGAGAGATAGTCCTGCGAGCCGAGATCCACCGCCCAGCGCACGCCATGCGCCGTGTAGATGAAGGAGCCGGCGTCCATGTGCCCGTGGCTCATCTTGGCCTTACCGCCCTTCACGCCCACAAAGGCCGCATTGGGATCGTCCCACGCCGTGCGCATCGTCACGACGGGATTCGCCCCCAACCCCGAATAGTCGGTCGGCAGCGCGCACTTCTGGGGTGCGCCATCCGCCGCGTCGCCCATCCACAGGGCCAGCAGAAACGGCACCACGCCATACCCCTTGGAATTGGCCATCATGCGGCCGCGCTTGTCCTTCTTCATCTCCGCTTCCCACGGACGCGTCTTGAGCACCTTCACGGCCTCCACCAGCCAATCGAGACGATTGGCGCGGCGCGCCAGCCACACCTGCGGCAACTTGATGCCGAAACGGGCGGCACTCGCATCGCCATAGTTGTAGCCAAAGCCCATGGGATCATACAGATGGCAAGGATAGGATCCGCTCGCGAGGAAGCCGGGCAGATCGGCCAACGCACAGGGTTCGCCCGTGGCGCTCTCCAGGCAGGCGATCAAATCCACGACACGCCCCACGCCAGCACCCCAGTAGCTGACGCCTTCCGGATAGGCGCCATTGGGGGCAAGTTCGCCCAAGCTGAGGGGCAGCAACTTCACCGCGTCCGACAGATAGGCCTCGGCACGATCGGGGACATCTTCATAGATCGCCAGTGCGGCCATCGACACGCCACACCAGCACCACCCCTGCCAGTTGTTGTGGGCGCGCTTCCAGCCCGTCTTGCGCGTCTGCTCCGCCTCATCCCAGCCCTTGACGACAATCGCCGCACGCACCGTGGCACGCTCCTCGGGCGTCAGTTCGTCATAGAACCAGTCGTAGGCGATCGCAAGGCCGATCTGAATGGAGGCGACATCGAGATAGTGGCTGGGGTTCCACGTCTCCCAGGCACAGGCGGCCAGCATCTCGGTGCGCGCCCGCTCGAAGTAGCGGCGATCGCCCGTGAGGCGAAACGCCGTTGCCAGCGACGTGAGCCGATAGGTCACCTCCCAGCAGGGGCCGAGCAGACGTTTGCCGGCCTTCTTCGGCACGACATTCGCCGTCTGCAGCAGCCGGCGATCGGCATCGGCGATCATGAACGCGCGATAGCTGCCCCAGAGCTCATTCGTCGCCGCCTTCGCGTTGAACGTCGCGAAGTCGCCCGCCCCCTGCACAAAGAGCCGAGGGTGCGGCTTGAGCGTACGCGCGCCCACCGCCACACAGCACATCGCCACAACAAGAAGAGCTACCCGTTTCATGCGTTTTCCTTTCACCAAACTGACAACAATTCCTCAGCGCAACATCAGCGTGAACCCGGCACGGTAGATGTCCAGCGCGCTGTCGCGCACAACCACGCGGAAAGCGCGCGTCGGCACGCCGGCGGCCTGCACCTGCCACTTGGACACGTTTGCGAAGCCCGTACAGCCAGGCATGCCGTCAAAGGCGACATGGCTTTCCGTACTCGGCGGCACAGTCACGTCAAGAACGCCCGTTTCGGCAAACGCAAACCCCGTGAGCGTACCCACGCCTGCGGGATCCACGGTGAGGCGCGAGAGCGTCACATCGCCGATTGCCGTCAACTTCGCGCCCGGCGCCACCGACACGCTGCGCACGGCGGCGAAAGGCGTTTCCACCGGATGTTCGGCCACATCCGTCGCGACGGCCGGGTAACCCGCGGCCTCCTCGGTGCCCTCCTTGCAGCGAACCGTCTGGTTCTGCACGAACGTGGTCCCGTCGGAGAACCAGGCACGCCCGGCAGGATGAATCTCGGGGTCATAGTCGTATTTCTTGATGGTGTACCATTCCACGCCGTCGCGCGAGCCCTGAATCGTCCAATGGCAAAGCGCGCGACTGCCGCCACCGCCTTCACGACGGGGTGTCGTGAGCGCGCACACGTCAACCGTCGCGACCTTCGGCGCATCGGCAGGCATGCGAACCTGCACCGTGAGCCAGCTCTTCGGATTTTCGGGATCGAATACGCCATTGTAGGAAACCATCACGCCATTCTTGGAGTTGACGGCGTCGAAAAGGCCGAAGATGTCACGCTGCCCGTACGAACCGTAGGACACCTTCGATCGGTCATCCGGCCCCAGCATCGCATATGAGCCCGCAGGGAATTCAGTCAGCTCGGGGAAATAATAGGTGGCCGCCGTGCTGCCCGCCTCAGGATAGTCCCGTCCCTTGATGTAGGTGAAACCGTTGATGCGCGTACCGTCGGCGGCATAGAAAGCCAGCTCCTCCATCTGCACATTCGCCTCGTTGATGGCATACTTGCCGTCCTCCTTGTCGATGCCCGCGTAACTGCCGCGGATGATGAAACGGAACCAGGTGAAGTCGTCTGTGACTTTCGACGTGTCGCCCCGCACAAGGAGCTCTCCCGCCTTCACGCGCACATCGCCGGAGATGCCGTCTGCGCTCGTCAACAGCCATCGTCCCGTGCCGACCTTCTCCACGCTCAGCCGCCCTGCGCCGTCCGCCACCTGCAAGGCGGCATTGACGTCGATTTCGTGCGTGTCGCCCGCGAGCGTCAACGTGTTCTCGCCCGCCCGAGCGCCCTTCAAGCCAGTCCACCGGATGGAACCGCCCGCCACGGCGGAAAGGCCGCCATGCCCCGCCACGCCGATTGGGCGCGAGGCGCAGGCCACGCGGTTGGTGCCGATGTATTCCAGCATGCCGCACACGGAGGCGTCGTCCGGATTGCCCACGCGGATCGCATAGGGCACGTCCTTGGCATGCGTGTAGGCCGTGGCGTAGGAATCCTGCCACAGCAGACCCGTTCCCAGCGAACAGGCCGTACCCTTCTCGGCAATTGAGGCGAATCCGAGTGTGCCCTCAACCACTTCCACGTTGCCGGCGAACGAACGGACGGAATTGGCGGTCGCGTCCGCGGGCTTGTCCAGCATATTCCAGCGCCCAGGCCCCTCTTTGCGCAGGAAGAGATTCGTCTGCACATCGCCGTCGTTCAGGTCCTTGCAGACGATTTTGCCCGAGAACGAGCACGGCACGGCATTTGAACCGGCCAGGCACAGCGTGCGCATCTTCTGGTTGTTGGCGGAGTAGTAGCTCTCCACATGCCCCGCCCAGTGAAAATCGCCGTGCGTGCCGGCGTCGAACGTGAACCGGTCGCTCTGCTGGCTGAAATAGAGGTCGCGCGTGGACGTCTCGCCCGTGCCAAGATACCGAAAACGGACGTTGCCGCCACGCAGGTTATAGGGGGACTTGCCCAAAGACCCCGGCTCACCTTTATTGCCGAATTTCGTGATGCCCACGTTGAGGCCGGCCTGAAATGACGTCTCGCCCGCGTTGTCGTTGTCGGGATTGAGGAAATCGCAATACGCGGCGTAGCACGCGCGCAGAGCCGGACCCGTCATCTTGCCGCTGAAGACGGAACACAGCCCACGCGTGTCGTTTCTCACCTGGAACTGCGCATAGGGCGAGGTCTTCAGGGCATTCGTGACTGTGCCGTCACCCCAAAGCCCCAGAACGTATGAGGTTCCGCGTTCACAGATGCGCAACACGCCGGGATTGTTGACGGTCATGCGCGAGAACTCGAATGCGGCGTAGTTGTACGCGGTATCCGCCGTCGACGGCAATTCGAGAATGCCGGCGTTCACAATCGTCTCGCCCGGGTCCGAAAGACTGTAGTCCTGCTTTCCAAGCAAGGTGTACCGAAGCAGCCCCGTGCCGTTCTTGATCACCGTGCCCGCACCCTTGAGATAACCCTGCAGAACCAGCTCGCCGGAGATGTCGAACGTGATCGTGGCGCCTGTGCCGAGGTCGATGCCGCCCAATGCGGCGACAGACGAGATATCGGCATCCGTAACAGTGGCGGATTCGCCGGCGGCGAGCGTCACGATGTCGCCCACGGCGCAGGCCGACCAGTCAACAGCCCACGCCGAACCAATGCCGCCGACTCCCAGCGCCAGCACCAACAGACCCCTGCCAACGAATTCACGCTTCATGTTCCACACCTCCTCTTCCGGGATTTACCGAAGATTGATGACAAATCCAGACATCGAGAACCGGGCCGAATAGCGCGTATATTCTCGTCCGTCGATGGAGACGGCATCCTTTGTGATCTGGCGGCCGAGCCAGCGGCGACCATTGAACGAGAAAGCCGCAGGGCGCAGAGAAGACGTGAGATCCGGCGTCGTGGCCGGCACGGTGAGGAAGGTCGCCGAAAGCGAGGAACCGGCCTCACAACCCGTCATGTCCGGCAGCAGCCGCACACGCGCGCCCTCCGCGAAGACGGGCGCCTCGTCCAACAGACGCAGACCGTACGCCGCCGTGGCGGCGTTCGTCGGCACAGCCACAATCGCCGTACCATCCACGAACTCCATCCGGCAACGATCAAACGCATCGGCGGCGAGCGGCCCGATGCCGCCCTCCAAAATACGTACCAGGTTGTTCGTGCCATTGCCGGCGATGGCCTTGTAGTTCTCGTCGGCGGGCATGACACGCTGCATCATCAAGGTCCCTGTTCCCGTCTTCTCCACGGCGCAGCGTTGAGGGATGTAAGTGTTCTGTGCTGCTGAATACTGCATCCAGCAGCAATAGGGCTCGTCAATGGCGCAAAGACCATCCGCCGCCACTTCCACACGCATGCCGTTACGGGCGGCCCAGCCACGGTTGCTCGTGGCGAAATTCAACCGATTACTCACGATGAGCTTTGAGAAATCGCAGAAATAGACGCCATTCGGGGCAAATGCGTCCATGTCGCCGCCCAACGCCGCAGAGTTAGTCACAATGACCTCGGTTTCCTGCCAGAATTGCTTGGAGGTGTTGATGCCGCCATTAATCTCAATGCGCCCCTTAATGCCGAGATTGTTGCCCAACAGGGCGAACTCATTCTTTGGCGAAGTGGACCAGGTGTACTTGAAGCGGACCCAGGTATCGCAGCTGATATCCGATTCCACGACGAACAGAGAACCCGTCACGCCATTCGGGCGGATGGTGAGCGGGTCACACTTGTTGATTCCGCAGATCGTACCGCGGACAACCGAACGTCCGCTGCGGTAGGGATAGAAGACGTAATCGTTGCTGTCCAACATCGCGTTGAAGCGCAGGTTGGCATCGAACGACGTCACCGACGGATAGAGCAACGACTTGTTCACCGTAAGCGATTCGCCGCCGAAGACGATATTCGTGGAGGGGGTGGCACTCGCGCGATGATACACGCCAGTCGCATTGATGAAGTAGTCGGCGCCGGGATGCGGCAGCTGACCATCCGACCAGAAGTTCGCATCCGTGCAGAAGTCGTAAAAGACACCAGACTTGCGGACCTGATAGTAGACGGGCGAAACAACAGGGCGCGCCACCAGGTAGACGGTGGTCACGTCGCCTTCCGTCTCCAGCTCAAACCAGGTGTACGGCAAACCAAAGACCTTGGACGAATCATCGCGCAGCATCTCGGACGTCAAGTTCAGGGCTGCGTCGAAACGTGCCACGGTCATGCGGTTGGTGACGAGCGCGGCGGCATTGGAGATGCACATTTCCGAAGAGAGCTTCAGCGGCAACGGCAAGAGCGGCGTGAGGGTCTGAAGGGTAAAGCCAGATCCTGTGAAGTCGAGTGGCGTGGCCGTCTTTGTGGCGTCCACATAGGGAACAGTGAATACGTCACCGACGACCAACACACCGCCGCCCGAAACCGCACCATCACCCACTGTCGTGTAGATACCAGTAGCTAACGTCACACCACCCACCTTGGCGATGGTCGCTCGGATGGCCGTGCCGGGCGCAAGCTCGAGTGTGGCACCGGCCGCCACTTCCAAACGGGATAGCGCCGTGAAGCGGGCACCGTTGGTCATCACCATGCGCCCCTTCAGCACACTGAGCGCACCAGACGTATCCGACTCCCCCTTTGAGTAGGTGAAAGTCTGTGCCACGTCCGTCGGCGCCCAGTGGAAATTCAGCGATCCGCGGATGCGTCCCGTAAAGGTCATATCGGTAACGCCATTGGTGAAGACGAGATCGGCCCCGTTGTCGCTTCGAAGTTCATGGTCCGTGGTGGTAACACCATCTTCGATGAGCGGCACATGGAAAATGTACTTCGACCAGTAGTCGGGGCCCTGGGGTACGCCATTCAGATTATAGGTACCGGTCACGTTCCTGTACTGGAAATTAAACGTCTTACCGGGCGCATCGCCCAAGAAGGTCAAGTGGCAGTTGTACCAATAACGTTGTGCGTGCGTATTGTAGAACACCGTGCCTTCCTGCAGGACCATGTCGCCCGTATAGTAGTTATGCCCATTGAAAGGATAGAACGTACCCTTGCCTATCTTAAGCACCCGATGATAGTCATCGTCCTTCTGAATGTGAGCGGCATTGTATACGCTTGCGGCGGCATTGACCACGTTGACGATGTTGGTTGCGTATAAACTTGCTGTACCACGCGCAACACGTGGATCACGGCCGTTGAAGTACAACTGCGAACTTGCCGTCTCATTGACGATCTCTAGTGGCAGGTGAAAGGTATATGTGGCAACACTGGAGGTAGTCAGGCGCTGCGCGTTGTTGGTGGGGCAGTCCCCATAACCAAAAAACCTCAGATTCGCCGTGCCGCGCAACACAAGCTTGCGATACTCGTAGTCCGTGTTGCCGGAATAGTTGGTTACCGTCAACGGCGACTTGAGATCGAAGATGATTGTGTCTTCGCGCGCAGGCGGCGTCTCGGGGACAAGACCCTCGGCATCCACCCAATTGAGGCGGTTGGTGACGATCTGGTCGCCCGCCGCGCCAGTCCACGTGTATTCGGCAGCCGCCACCGACCAGCCTGCCGCCAGCGCCAGTGCGGCAACAACAGGCCTTGCCTGAAAAACGACGTGCTTCATTGCACCCACTCCCTTCTTCATCTTACAGGGCAAAAGCCTCATACCATCTGCGAGATCATTGTCTTTTGCGTACATCGAGCACCCCCTACAATCCATCCGACAGCCTTGCGTTGTCCGCCCAGGCCTTGCCCGAGGCGGAGGCGAGGCGTACCGTAACCACCGCGTTCCGCCCCTTGGGAATCTTCTTCGAGGCCGTGAAGTCAATTGCGATTCGCGTCCAGTCGAAGCTATCCACATAGACATTTCGGTACGGATGCATGGCCACACCGCTCACGCCATCGCTGACGATTAGCGTAACGCCGCCGCTCGCAGCCGTCGAACCACCATTCGCCGCCCGCGATGTGTTTGGCGTCACGTTCTCGAGCTTGAGGTCTATCGTCACACGATATTTTCTGCCCGCCTCGCACGCGCCAAGCGCGAACCGGACGGAGTCGCCGTCCTTCTCCAGCACCTTTGCCTGGCCCGTGGGCGCTGCGTGCTCCATCAGTCCATGGAAGGCCCGGGCACGCGCCACGAGAGGCTCGGCGATCTCACGCCACATCAACGCCACGCGCCGCGCCTCAAGTGAATCCCGGGGACATTTCGCGGCCGCATCCGCAAAGCACTTCTCGACCTCGGCAACTACCGCCGGCGAGTACACCTTCCGGAAAAGCGGCACATCCGCCGGAGGATTCCCCATCGGCCCGATTGGGGTGTCGATCGTGCGGCCGCCGATCTCATCCACCCACTTCGCCTCAAAGATCTCGAATGCGCGCTTAACGTCCGCGGCGGCGGGACCGTACATGAGCCGATAATACTCGTCCAGCACCGCCGCCACGTCCACGTCGCGGTTCCAGCAGATTCGCGAGAACACATACCAGTTCAGGTGATTGTAGAGGAACCGTTCGCATTCCGACTCAATGTACGCGCCGAAGATGTCCGTCTTGTGCGCGGCAAAGTATTCCCCCACACACTTGGGCGTCATCGTGGGGACATCCGCGATCTCGAGCGCCGCGAACTTGTTCATGTAGAGCCACAGCCACACCTGCCTTCCGAGCTTCTTGTGCCAGGCGGCGATTTCGTCGTTGTTCCGCTTGAGGATGTGCGGCTGGTGAACGGACCACGGCCCCTTCTCCGCCACCATAACCATCACGTTGTCGGGGATCTCCACCGTGTCCGGCACAGCACGATACCCCGTATAGGCCATCTGCGTGACGTAACCGGGAATGCCCTCCGCCTTCAGTCGGTTCGCCACCGCCACCGTGTTGGACCAGATGAGTTCCTTGCCCCAGTCGATGCCCGCCACATACCGTGCACGGCAGCCTTCGCATTCACATGGGAGGAGGCCATCCTGGCACATGATGTCAACATACTTCCCCTGGGCGCAGTTCCATTTCCAGCCGTTGTTGCGGGGGTCGTTGCCATTGGGCAGGCCACGCGTGACGGCCGAACGTCCCGAAAGGTACGCCTTCACGTCCTGGTAGATCTCCTCCCAAATGGCCGACGTGTTGCAGATATGCCCCTTATGCCTGACCGTTTCGTCAAGAAAGCGCTTGCCGTTCCTCATGATGAAGTATTCGGGGTGCGAGTCCCTGAAGCGCTCCAGGTAGCAGAACCGATTGAGTCCATGGCAGCATGGGACATGTTCGGTCTCCATCCTCAGGCGCATGGCATGGAGGAACTGCCGAGGCCAGAGCTCTTTTGACCGGGCCTTGCGCACGCTCCCCTCGAACCAGTCCGACTCACGATACGAATAGCTTCGCTGCGTGAACGCCGGCGCCACCGTCTCATCCGTCTCCCCGGCGGCGACGGCCTCCTTGTGCGGCACGATCGTGCCAAGATCGCCCGGAAAATAGAAGCGCGTGCCGACGTAGCGCTCCAGGAACTCGTATGCGCCAAATATGCTCGCGCGCGCGTAGTGCTGCCGCCAGATGCCTTGGGCCAGCGTCTTCTCGACATTCACGGCCGGATCGTCCACGCCTGCGATGTAGACGTCCTTCTCCGTCACCTTGAGCCGAAATGCATCGCGCGCCAGACCATTCGTCACGACGCCCGCGGCCGTCGCCCATTCGCTCGCGCCCACATACACATGGCTACGGCCGGGCGTGGGCTTCTCCACGGGAACAAGCCCCACGCCAAGCGTGCGCCCAAGGAACGTCGCGACCTCGCGCGCCGCGTAGTGCGTCACATCCGAAGCCCCGGGAGAAACCACGACTTCGGCGTTGCCGCCGGTGAACACCGCGGCCAGAAGAACCATACCCGTCAACTGCATGCCATCACCTTCACCTTACTGAATCCAAACGCGACAGATCGAGCCGGACGACATTCTCCCTCAGCGCAACACGAAAAGCGTGCCCTTCCCCGGCAGGAATCCCTCAAAGCAGCCCATGTTCACGCGATTGTCCGTCAAACGGCCAAATCCGTCTCCGCGAATGTCGCAGGCGGTAGCCATCCAATCCTCGACAAGTCCCGTGCCCAGCGCAGGGGAAACCATCTTGAGCATAAACGGCTCATTCCCCTTGAGCGCGAACAGCGCCGGCCGATTGGTGATGCAGTCCGTGCACGAATACACAAGACTGCCGAGCGACGCGGGCACATAGACCTTTTGGATCAGGCAGTGATTGAACTGCAGGTAATTGTAGCTTGTACGCAGATCGCTCGCCCTGGAACCGTTTCCGACATAATTGTCCGAGAACACGCAATTCACGGCCGTGAACTTCGCGTTCTGGCTTTCCTGGAAATTCGAATGCGTATACTCCACGCAATTGCTTGCCACAGTGCAGGAGGAGAGCACAGTTTCCTTGTCTTTGCTGGACGCGAAAAGCGAACAGTAGGTCACGGTCATGCGCTGGCCCGTGAAGAGGCAATTGGTGAACGCCCCGTAGCTGATGACAAGATGGGTCGGCCCTGGATAATATGTGTCGGCCTCCTGCACCAGCACGTTGGCGCCCTTGGCGATCACATTTCCGTTTGTGTAGCCGATGATGCGCGTATCCACAATGGCGCCCTGAGGGTCAAGCGCACCCTCGTAGACGATACACCCCTTCACTCGCACGCACCCACGGATCGCGGCGGATTTGTTCAAGCTCACGTTGTTGGAGATGACGCAGCATTCGGCGGCGGAATTGCACAGTCCGGACCCAAGTGTGGCCGAGATGTTGTTCATCACTGTGCAGTTCGTCAGCGTGGAACCATAGTCGCCGCCACCCTGGAAGTTCCTGCAGACGCCGGTCATGGCGTTGCCGTCGATCACCGCACCCTCCACAATGCAGTTCCCCGTTCCGCCACCGAAGGAATAACGCACCTTGGCGGCATCGTCCATCTTCAGCAGGTTCATCGTCACGCGTCCGCCCTTGACCGTCGCATAGGCTGCGCCACCACCGCAGAGGGCGGCCGAACCGTCGCCCACGAGCACGTTGTTGCTCACCACACAGTCGGTGAGCACGTATCTGGCGCGATCGCCGTTCGCATCCCCCATGACGCCGCCGCCATTCGTCGCGGCCCGATTGCACGCCACAAGGCAATTCGAAAGCGAACTCTGGAATGCGCCGCCGCCGGCGATGGCCGAGACGTTGCCCACGATCGCGCAGTCCCTCACCAGGCCAGCCGCATTGTAGATGCCGCCCGCATTGCCGGTCGCCGTGCAATTCGTCACAGTGCCGCCATAGACCTCGGACGTGGACACACCTCCCCCATACCTGGCCGTGCAGCCTTCCACCCAGCAGTTCGTGAGCGAGCCCATGCTCGCGCCGCCACCCGTTTCGCTTGAGCAGTTGCGGATCGAGCAGTCCGTCAGAATGGCGGCGTAGGAGGCTCCACCAGCCGATGCCGCCTCGCAGTCTTCCATTGTGCAGTTGTTGAGAAAGGTCTTGGAGCCGTATGCGGCACCGCCATACTGCGTGGCCCGGCATTTCACGAACCGGCAGTCGCGCCACGTGCCCGAGTTCGCGCCGCCGCCGTTCCTCGACGAGCAGCATGTCACCACCACATTCGAATAGCTTGAACTGCCGTTCACGTTCGCGCAGGCCGAGTACGCCGAGCATGTGCAGTTGGAAAGCGTGAGATCGCGCACCGTGGCCGAGTAGCTGTAGAGAAGTCCCACGTCGGAAGAGGCGTCGGCCAGACAGATGACCACATCAGCCGGATTGCCCGTCGCGCCGCGCAGTGTGAACTTCGACAGACCGATGTGCGCATTCGAATCGCGCCATTCCTTGTAGGTCACATGCCAGTACTGGAGGCCGAGTTCGTCAACGGCGTAGGTGCCGGGCGCCAGAACCAGCTCATCGCCAGCCTGATAGCGCGCATTGAGGAACTGAATCGCGCCGGCAAGCTCCGCCACCGTGGAGACATTCGTCGTCAGCGCAGACGCCCCCAGGAGCGGCAGCAGCGCCAACACGGCGACTATCCGCCACATCCGAAGATTTACCATAACCATAAGCCGCTCCTTTCACCTGCCAATCGTTCGCCCACATCCATTTGTCTGCCACATCACCGGAAGCTGATCGTGAGCGACGTGCGGCGGAACACGACAGACAGTTCGCCGTTCTCGAACACCAGGGTCGGCCGCAAGGTGCTCTGGAATTCATCGCCGGAAGCGACTATCCGCGCCGTCTCGAGCCCCGTCGCCGAGGCGGCATCCAGCAGCTTCACGCGCTTGCCGCCCAGTTTGCCCAGCGTGGCAAGATGCGCGAACTCAAGCCCCAGCTCGACCGGCGCCACAAACGCGCCCGTGAGCGAAGGCCACGCCGTCGCCGTGGCGTCAGCCACCAGCCGCCCCACCGTGAGATCGCCGTTCTGCACGGCGCCCGCGCCCGTGAGCACGTCCACATACTGCGTCTCGCCGCCAAGATCCAGCTGGCCGCCCGCGAGGTTCACCGTGACGCCATTCGTCACCGACGCGCGCGTGCGCACGCCCCACTTGCGCAGCAGGTAATTCTCGTTTGCCGTGCGTTCAGCGTCGCTGAGCGCACGATCGTAGATGATCACCTCCGCCAGGCGCTGAAAACCGCGGGTATCCGCCATCAGGCCACTTGCCATCCAGCGTCCGTCCACGGCGAAGCCCTCGGCATTGAGGACATTGCCGCACGCATCCGGCAGCACCATCGAAATGACGTCCCACTCGCCCGAGAGCCCCTGGACAGCCGGTTTCTGAACCGGTTGTCCGTTCAGGAACCAGGCAGCCGTGCCATCGCGAAGTTCCAGCTGCGCGTGGGAACTATGGATGAGTGGCGCATCGTGCGAACCGGCGCCCTTACCGGGGTTGTCCTTGCGGATGGAGTTGCTGTAGCCGCGGTGCCAGGGGTAACGCGTACCATTATGCACGTTGGTGCCGCCGCCCATGAGATAGCCGCCGCCATTCTGCGAGCCGAACACCCAGAAGACCGAATGCATGTTGTCGATGTAGCTCGGCGTGCCGTTTTTCTTGAACACCAGATACTGCGCGGCGAAGTCCTTCATGTCCACCACCGGCATGCCGTTGAGTCCGAAAGGCAGGATGTCCGGCGCGACATCTCCGATTTTCACGCCCTTCTCGGCGGTCCAGCTGGCGTCCACGAGATTCCGCCATGCCTTGAACGTCACCCGGCCAGCCTGATTCGTCTGCGTTTCCAGTCCGCTGGAAGCGGCGTCGAAGTGGAACGTCCGCCCCTCCGTCACCAGATCGCCTTCGCCCGGCGCGGCCCCGATGAGGCCAAAGGTACCCTCCGCCACCATCACCGTACCCGTGAATGTGCTCAGGTCCGCCACCGTGAGCATGCCCGCGCCGGTCTTCTCGAGGGTGCCGCCGCCGGTGACGCGCAGCACGTGCCCCGTCGTCACGGTCTGCGTCTCGCCGCAGGGCACGTCATACAGGCGCAGACTTTCGTCCTTCACTTCCGGCATCTCCGGCAGCGGCTCGGGGTCGCGGTTGAACCACTTCTTCATCAGGTAGTTGCGCGTGGCCACCTTCTCACGCGCGGAAAGCTCACGTTCGTAGAGGATCACCTCGCCCAGGCGCTGGCCACCATAACGTGCGCTGATGTTGCGGTCGCAGGCGAGCGCCGACACATGTGCACCCGCCAGCGTGTGCAACTCCACCAGCTGCAGCGTGCGCGCCGGAATCAGCGAACAGCTCGCCGCCACGCCATTGGTGAGAATCTCGCCCTTCACCACCATGCCCATGGACTGGACGTCATACAGCAACTGGCTATCCACGCCAGCCGTCTTGCCGGACTCGATGCCGCGATGGAAATCATAGATTTCGCCCGCACGCGGACGAAATCCATTGTTGTTGCTGCCCAACAACCAGCCACCGCCCTCTTCGGCGTCCCACACCACGAATGCGCTGCGCACGCCATCAAACGCGCGATCCAGCGTCAGGGACTTGCCGTTGGCGCCAAGTGAACCAAAATCGACCACGGGCAGACCGTTCTTGAGCTTCGCCGGATCCACCCACGGCCGCCGCGAGCTGTAATCATAAGCGGCGGCACCGCCAGCCCTGCTGCGCCAGGTGCGCACGAAATTGGTGCCGTCCTGCACAACATACTCCAAGGTGTCGGCGACCGCGGCGTCCAGGTGCAGCGAGGGGCCACGGGCGATTTTCATCGTCTCGTCGTCCGGGTCGTCGCCGGGCGCATAGGTCACGCGGCCCTCTTTCTGCTCCACGACGTCTTCCTCTTGCCGAGTGCTCCGCTGTATCTCCAGCGTACCCGCACCGGTCTTGACGATCTTGCCCGAAACCTGTCCAACACGCACGGTGCGCCCGGCCGCCACGTACACTTCGCCGCCGCGGCCGCACAGCCGCTGCACGTCCGGAGTGCGGTCGGCTGCGTTGGCGCGCTCATAGCCCGCCGGCGTCCGTCCCAGCCACTTCCGGGAGAGATACGCCTCCGCATCGGCCATTTCGCGTTCGGTGAGCAGACGGTTGTAGAACACCGCCTCGGCCAGCGCAAAGCCACCACAATCGTTACTCACACGTCCCAGGTAACGACTAATCGCCGCCCCTGGCAACTGTAACGTGACCACCTGGTAGTCCAACGTCTCGTACCCCGTTTTCAAGCCCGCACCGATTTCCAGCCCATTCACACGCACGGTGCCGTCGGCGGGATTCCAAGAAAGGCTCTTGCCGCCATAGGGTTCATTAAAGCTCTTCCCCGTATCCACCAACAATCCATTGCGATCCCAGCTGGCGCCGTGCGTCATCGCCCCACCGAAGAAATTCACTTTCCCATTCCGAGGCCGGATTACGTACACGGCACAAACTACGTCCGACGGCGTCACTACCAGAGGACTAACCGTATTTGTGGCGAACTCCAGATACTTGCCACCGGCACTCTCCGTCACATTCCGACCGAAATCCACAACGGGTCGCGATACGTTGAAGATCGTCTCGGTGCGTTTCACCGGACGCGCATTCGCGTTGAGCGCACGCAGGAAAAACTGTTCGCCCCGATACGTCTGCTCGGCGGAGCTGCGCCAGACGTTGACCTGTTCCTCGCCGTCGACAGTAATCGTGTCAAAACTGGCCGCATTTGCCGCATCAAACCGCGCCACCACGCCGAAGGGCAGCTCATCGGGCACGGGCCGCAGGGCCTCAAAGGCGAGTCTTCCTTCGTTTACGGAAATTTCGCCAGAATAAGTCCTGGCGTCGCCGATTTTGAGGGTTCCGGCCCCCTTCTTCACCAGGCTGGCGATCTGCGCCTGATCGATGACGCACGAACAGCGTCCGCCGAGAAGCCCGCCGATCTCCATCGTGCGCCCTTCCGCGACCTCCACTTCTGTGACCGGCGTGGCGGCGCCTTGGGTGATGGCGGACGAAGTCGTGGTATTGAGCTGGTCAATGACAGTGCGGCCGTTGCGCCCGCGGCGCGTGCGCCCCAGCCATTTGGCGTCGAGATAGAGGTCCAGCTTCGCCAGCTGTTCCTGTGAGAGCTGCGTGCCGAACACCAGCAGCTCCGCAATGCGCATGCCGCCGCTGCGATGGCCTTGACTCGTCCGCGTATCACCGACGCCCAGACCAAAAGAGCTGTAGGTCGCAAGCCCCAGATCCGTGCGCGGTTCGGTGGCCACCACTTCCCAACCGCCGGAAAATCCCACAATTTCCGGGTCGGTTCGCACGCCGTCATGCCAGAAGAAACCTGCCCGCAGCGCGGCCGGGCCGTGATTCAGGAAGATCGGATTCCACCAGCGATCGAAGACATCATTCTTCAGCCCCCACTTGCTGTAACCGCGATGCCACTGATAGCCCGCGCCGCCGCCGCCCATGAGAAAGCCGCCGCCCTTATGGGCATTGTATACCGCCACCACCGTGGCGATGCCATAAAGGACGTTAGAGACACTGCCGCCATCGACGCTGACGGCGTTGAACACCAGACCCGTGGCGCCACCGGCCGAACCAAAATCAAGCGAGGGGCCAGCCAACAGTTCACCATCGGCCACGAGCTTCGGGGGCTTCA
Organism: Kiritimatiellia bacterium; assembly: GCA_024405395.1. Lineage (GTDB taxonomy): Bacteria > Verrucomicrobiota > Kiritimatiellia > RFP12 > UBA1067 > RGIG6720. The sequence goes on from JAKSOW010000060.1 coordinate 20,305, forward strand.
TCTTTCCCCAGGGATTGTTGAAGCCAGTAAAGGGACGGGTGGTCGTGGCCGTGAGATAACGATCGCCGACACGCGATGAGGCCTTGGTGACCGTACCGTCGGCGGCGATTTCCCAGCCATTCGTTTCAGAGCAGTCCAGCCAGAAGATCGGCGTGCCCACATCGTCCGGAAAGGTCACCGATTCCAGCGCCGCCGCCGCACGATACACCTGCCCAGGCTCCGACTGGGCCTTGTGCAGTTCCGTCACGTCAGTCACGGTCTCGCCCCAAACGCCAGACAGTGAAGCGATAACCGCAAGCACTACTTTGATTTTGTCGATCATATGCACATCCCCAAAAGATTTATCAAACCCATTTCTTCTCATGTCGACAGCTTTGCCACGCGGCATGCAAACTGTCCTCGTCACCTGAAAGGCTCAATGAGTTGAAGACCATTATTATGGCATATTTTATGGGTAACAGGCAAGTGAAATTTGATTTTTCTGACGCTGAGGGCAATAGATCATGCGGCAAATTCACCCTGTGCGCATCATGATGCTACAGCGGCGAAAACGCCGCACTACGGGGAAGTACACATATTTGCCAATTTTTGATAATACGTAGAGAAAACAACCATTACCACAACCCAAAGTGTCACAAATGTGTCACATTCGCGTCACATTCGCGTCACATAAGTGTCGCATAAGTGCCGCATAAGTGCCGCATAAGCGCCGCAAAAGTGCCGCATGGACGTCACACGCAGAATTGCCTTTGCCGGGGGATTTTTGAGACCCAAGAGGGGGATTTTTGAGACCCATGCGAGGGATTTTTGAGACCCATCGAAGGGAATTATGAGACTCTTGGCAACTGAAGCCTAGATAGGGGCTTCGTCAAGCCTCTGCTGCAGTACTTATGTAGCCTGGGCTGTTTTGGCACGATTCAGAGCGCGCTTGCGAACAATTCGGTCTCTACTTCACCACTTGCCTGGGCGACAAGCAGGGCAGCCTTGGCGGCATGTCCCTGGAAACGTCCCGAAGGCGTACGGACAACGGTGAAACGCCTTCCCTTCACCAGCGCCA
>JAKSOW010000061.1 GCA_024405395.1 Kiritimatiellia bacterium
GCGGGACGGCCATTGACAGGACTCGGATGGCGGGCGGGACGGCCATTGACAGGACACTGATGATGGGTGAAACGACAGGATTGAAGCTCACGAAGGCCACTATGAAGCGGCTGAAGGGGTTTGATTACACGAAGCCCTACTTTTACATGGTGACGCTGAAGCGAGTGAAGGGCTTGCGGCCGTTTTGCGAGATCACGAAGGAGAAGGAGCCGCCGAAAGATGAGAAGGGCCGCAGGCGGTATCTGATAGCCAACGAGCTGACGGCGGCGTTCGCGCAGGTCGTCCGCGAGTTTCACACGAAGTGGCGGGGGCTGTGGCCGATCGACTGCTTTGTCGTGATGCCCGATCATCTTCACCTGCTGATTCACATCAAAGAAACGGGCGACCAGCTGGCGCTTGGCAAATACGTCTATCAGCTGATGAAGGCGTTGACGGCGGTTTACTGGAGAATGGCCGACGGGACGGCGTTGGGAATGGCCGACGGGACGGCCATTGACAGCACGCTGATGGCGAGGAATCAGAGTGGTGTGTTGCCCGCCCCGTCGGGCGACGTCTCGAACAAACTGCCGCCGGTCTTCGAGCGCGACTGGCACGATTGGATCGTGAAGAAAGACGGCCAGCTCGCGGCGTTTACGCGCTACATTCGCGAGAACCCCGAGCGGGCTTGGCTGAGGCAACAGAACCGCCAGTATTTCGGCAAGGTGCGCAAGGTTTCGTTTCTGGGCCGCGAGTGGTTTGCCTACGGCAATCTGGCGATTCTCGAGCTTCCCGTCTTGAAGGCCGTCAAGGGGCATCGGGCGACGAAACCCGGCTTGGTCGAGTGGCAGACGCTCGTTGACGAATGCGCGCGCATTGGCCCTGGCGGCGCGGGCGTTGGCACCTTCATGAGCCCGCTGGAAAAGGAATGCGGCAACGCCATTGCCGCCGCCGGGGGCAAGTGGGTGGTGCTCTCGCCCGAAGGCTTTCATGAGCGCTGGCATCCGGGACGGCAATATGAGAAGTATTGCGCAGAAGGGCGCATGCTCTTTCTCTCGCTTTACCCGGTGATGGATCGCCTCCCGACCAAGCAGGAACTTTACCAGCGCTGCCACGAGATGGGCGATATCGTGGTGAATGGGTTATAATATTCAGAGTGAGATTTTGGAGGCAGATACATGACATTGCGAGAACTTGAACAGTTGATTGCCGATGACGAAGGCGGCACTGTCGAATTCAAGGAGACGACTGGACAGCGCGGAGAGGCGTGCAAAACCCTGTGCGCCTTCTTGAACAAGTGCGGTGGAACGGTTGTCTTTGGCGTGACTCGCAAGGGCAAGTTGACGGGACAGCTGATGGCGGACACGACAAAGCGCGACCTCTTTGATGCGTTTCAGGCATTTGAACCGGCCGCAGACATAAATGTCGAGTACGTGCCTGTTGATGAAACGCATACCGCAATTGTGTGCCGTGTTGATCGTGGAAACGTGCAGCCCTATGTGTATGAAGGGCGTCCCTACAAACGTGTTGAGTCCTCGACTACGGTCATGCCGCAAGAAGAGTATGAACGCATGCTACGCGAGCGTGGCGGTTTTGCGAGCGATTGGGAGAGCCGCATTAATCCGAATCTAAAACTCGACGATATAGATTGCGATGAGGTTTGCCGCGTGGCTCGGAAAGCTGTTCATGTCGGTCGGCTTGATGCGTCTGTTGATACCGAAGACGCCCCGGCTCTCCTGGATAGCTTAAAGTTGAGCAGGGATGGACGTTTTTGCAACGGTGCCGCCGTTCTCTTTGGCAAGCCGCAACTTGACGACTATTGGCAACTTGAGCTTAAGATGGGTTGGTTCAAAGGGACGACCGATCGTAACTTTCTGGACAACGAGCATGTCTTTGGTAACGTCTTCAAGCTTATGGATGCGGCAATGGCCTTTTGCTTCAAGCATCTGAATCTCTCTGCATTTATTGGCGGAAAGTTGGAGCGAGATGAGGAATTGGAGATACCGGCTGCCGCACTTCGCGAAGCACTGGTCAATGCTTTTGCGCATCGTGCTTATGACGGCGATTGCCGGACGGTTTATCTTGCCGTCTACGAAGATCGCGTAGAGATCAAGAGCCCGGGAACCTATCCGTCGAAATTCAACCTGACGACGCTTTACGACCCGCCGATTAAAGATTCCACTCCGCGGAATCCGAAGATTGCGCATGTTCTCTATCTGTGTAAGATGATTGAGACGTGGGGACGAGGCATCGGTGTGATGGCTTCCGAATGTCAGCGCGTTGGGTTGCCCCTTCCGACAACGGTGCAAGAGGGTGGATATGTCATCACAACCTTCAGGCGTCCGCAAGTATTGGAATCTGGATCAAATCTGGATCAAGGCGATCCAGATCCGGTCCAGATTGATCCAGATCCTGATGCAATCTTTCGTTCAAAGCTTCTTCAGACGATTCGATTCAATCCCCTTATCTCACGCAAGGTGCTGTCGGACGAGTTGGGCGTAAGTGAACGAAAAGTTCGTAAGGCGCTAGATGATTTGCGGCAATCAGGCGTCATTCTTCGCCAGGGGCCAGAACATGGCGGTATCTGGCGCATTTCCATTCGTCGAGACGTGGAGAACGTCGACAGAAACGGGATGTGGTCGACAGAAAAAGGTTCGGCAACTAGACAGAAAGTAGACAGGAACGGGTCTGAGTCGGCAGAAAAGAATACAGAGACCGAAGAACGCATTATAAGCATTCTTCGGCAGGACCAACATGCGACCCAAGGGAATATCTCGAAGATGCTAGGCATAACCAGAACATATGTGACCAAGATTATGGGGCGTCTTCAGACACGAGGGGCGATCCGTCGCGTTGGCCCCGACAGGGGCGGACATTGGGAGGTCCTGGTATGATACCGACACGAGTAGGGCAGGAGCTTGAGGAACGGTTTGAGAACCTGCTCAAGACGCAGTTCCGCGTCCGTTCGGATAGCGGGTTCGCTCATCTGTGGGATGACTTCTTCAAGCATCCCGAGCGCCTCGTCAAGGGTCCGTATCTCCAGCTTCCGCTTCCTTTTCGCAAATCGACGGATGAAGCGGCCTTGACGCGATTCGCGCCTGCGATTGCCAAGTTGCAGTTCCCGCCCTACGAGCACCAGGTAAAGAGCTTTGATCGGGTGTGTAATTTCAAGTCGACTCTGGTCGCAACAGGCACGGGCTCGGGCAAGACGGAGTGTTGTACGCTGCCGATTCTCGCCCATTGCGCGAAGTACACCGGTGAGTTCGGCATCCGGGCAATTCTCATCTATCCGATGAACGCACTGGCGACGGACCAGGCCAAGCGACTTGCTGAAACGATTTGCACGAATGTCGGGCTTAAGGGCGTCCGGGTCGGTCTGTATATCGGCGAATCGAAGGGGAGAAGTGTCCGGAAAGGGCATCCGAAGCGCTGGCGCGAGGTCGGTTACGACACCGATTCGCAGAGCTACCACGTCATTACCGACCGTGAGACGATGTTGCGTGAACCGCCGCACATCCTCCTCACGAACTACAAGATGCTCGATTACCTCCTGTTGCGCCCGAAGGAGAAGCTCCTTTGGGACTACAACAAGGATCCGAGCGTCCTCAAGTTCCTCGCGGTAGACGAACTGCACACGTTTGATGGTGCGCAGGCGGCTGACCTTGCGTGCTTGTTGCGCCGGTTGAAAGAACGGCTGCGCTTGCCGGATGAGAATCTTTGCTGTGTCGGCACATCCGCAACCTTGGGTACGTCGGCTGATGCGAGCGAGCGCATCCGAGCTTACGCGCGAAAGGTTTTCAGTTCTGAATTCCCGCCTGAGTCGCTGATCACCGAAGATCGGTTGAGCTTTGAGGAAATGGCGGCGCAGGTGAAGGATTCCGTTTTCGACGGACCGTTCCCCAAGGCGCTGTTCAACGCACTCGCCCATCAGACGCGCACGATCGATGAACTTGCCGTACTCTTGAAGAAGCGGGCGGAGGATGAACTGTGGGATGATCCGCCTGCCACGGAGCAGGAAAGCGTGGCGAGAATCCTTTCCTACTGCGCGACTCTCTCGGAACGACGGGCGACCAAGGGGCGTGATTATCCGGATGTCAAAATACAATACTGGTTGCGTGAGCTCGCAAGGATTGTCGCGGATGTGCCTTTGGAGCCAACCCTCGGGACGGAGCCCGAGGGACAACACGCGGATGTGTTGAAGTGGCATCCGCAGTTGGCCTTTACGGACGATCTGGAAGACCCCGACAAGCTGACGTCGAAAAAGCTGCGGTACTTCCCGCTCGACAATTGCAATGTTTGCGGTGCCACGGCCTGGATTGGGCTTATCAGCCATGACGGAGAGCGGCTTGAGGGCTCGCGCAAGCATATCATCGATCTCTACTTCGGCCATAGCAAGGCGGAGGATGTGCGCCTTGTGTATCCGCTGAATGAAGGAGATCCCGTTCCGCCCAAGCTCGTGGGAACTCTGAAGTCCTTCTGCGGCAAGTGCCGACGCCTGATGCCGGATGGAACGCATCGTTGCGCCTGCGGGCACGATCGTCTGATTCGCGTGGCTGTCGTTAAACCCGAGGTGCTTGGAAACGGCAAGTATCTCGCACCATGTCCGTATTGCGGAGGTGACCACGGCAATCACCTCATGGTTGGCATGCGCTCGGCCACCATGCTTTCAACCTGCATATCGACGCTGACCACCTCCAAGGACAATACCGACAAGAAGATTCTGACCTTCAGCGACAATGTGCAGGACACGTCGCAGCGGGCAGGATTCTTCGGAGGACGTACCTGGGCGGCGACGTTTCGTGCGCATCTCGCGCAGTACTTCGCGTCGCTCGGCGCTGACGAGGTCTCGTATCGGGCTTTCCTGGATGGCTTCCCGCAATATCTCGCGGCACGGCTTCCGGATCGTCGCGATCAGTTTGCGGAGCTCATTCCGCAGGATCTCAAGTGGCTGAACAGCTGGCGCAAGCTGAAAGGCGAAGACGCGCCCGTGCCGTCCGATCAGACGATGAAGGCGTTCTATGCACGTCTGCGCTGGCAGATGGCCCTTGAATTTGGCTGTTGCCAGGATCTTGGCCGCACGCTGAACAGGACATGCGTGGCGAAGATGGTCGCGGATCTTCCGGCGTTGGACGATCCGATTTGGCGAAGCATAGCCGATCTCGTTTGCAACCAGACGGAGGCGTTGCGTGTTTTTGCGCGTGCGCCGGAGAAGGTTCGCGATTGCTTTGCCGTCTTGGCCGGGCGCATGATCCGCAATGGCGCGTTTGACGATGGCGACAGCGTCCTCCGTGTCGGTGTGTTGGCGCGAGGAAAAATGGCTGCCGTTAACGGGCTGGAGAATAACGGCATCCCAATCTATAAGACGAAGCGCTCGGAGTGCGTAATGGTGCCCGGTGCGACGCGGGACAAGGCGTTGGGCCGTCTTGCGATCCTTGATTCGCTCGCTCGGGGACATGGACTCTCCGACACCCTGAAAGAAGCGGGCTTCTGTTTGGATGAGGACTCGCTGGCAATCTTGTTTGCCGCCCTTGAGAAGACCGGTCTTGTTCGGAGCTTCAACTATCACGAGAAACTGGTGTATTGGCATCTCCCGATTGAGTTGCTCAAGATTATCCGTCATCCGGAATCGGATTCTCCTGATGCTCGGCTCAATCCTTTCCGCAAGCAGTATCTCGAAGGCGCGGTCCATCGGGTTAACCCTGCGGAGCACACGGGGCTTCTTAATCGCGAAGAGCGCGAGGAGTTGGAAAACCGCTTCAAGTCCAGCAACTCGAAGCGGTGGGATCCGAATCTCATTTCGGCGACGCCGACTCTTGAAATGGGCGTGGATATCGGCGACCTTTCAAGTGTGCTTCTCTGTAGCGTGCCGCCCAACCAGTCGAAGTTCATCCAGCGTATCGGTCGTTCGGGCCGTCGTAACGGCAGTGCCCTCAACATTACCGTTGCCGCCGCAAAGCCTCACGACCTTTACTTTTTCCGCGACCCTGCGGAGATGATTTCCGGCAATGTGACGACACCGGGCGTGTTCCTTGACGCGAATGCCATTCTCGAACGCCAGTATCTGGGCTTTGCCTTGAGCGAGTGGATGCTTTCGGACAGGGAACCTTGTTTGCCGGATACGATAGGCCGGATGTTCAGGGCAATTGACGATGGGACGGAGAACGCTTTCCCGCGGAATTTCACTGCTTGGTATGACGAAACGAAGGACGATCTGGTCCAACGGTTCCAGAATCGCTTGAGCAACTTCAATCAGGTTCATCCTGCCACAACGGCGGCGCTTCTGAATTTTGCCTATTCGGATGTGTTCGGAAAGAAGGGCATCTGTGGCCGACTTGAAGAGGCCGTTGTCGCAACGCGGACTTCACTCAAGAACTATGACCAGAAGCAGCGCGATCTTCTGAAACTTCGCAAGACGATAGAGAAGGATCCCGGTCTGACGGACGAGTTGAGGGCGGAGCGTCTGCTCTCGCTTGATATCGAGATCAAGAGCTACCGCACGTTCATCGCCAATCTGAAGAAGCAGTCGGTGATGGGGTGGCTTTGCGATTGTGTGGGCCTGCTGCCGAACTATGCGTTCCCCGAGCCCGGTGTCGTTCTGCAGTCGATTCTTTGGCGTCGCGAGGTGAAGACCGAGCCGCCGAAATATGAGAAGATTGAGATCTCGCGCCCGGCGTCATCCGGTCTGACGGAGCTTGTCCCCGGCTCGACGTTTTACACGCATGGCCACCATATGCTGATCGACCAAGTCGACATGCAGCGGTACAGCGAAGAAGAGGTCTCCGCGTGCCAATGGCGGCTCTGCCCGGAGTGCGACCATATCGAGCAGGTAAAGACCGACACGTCGGAAAAGTGCCCGGTGTGTGGTGCCGCCTGGAGCAACAACGGTCAGGTGCGGAACCTTCTGCCCGTCCGCCAATTCGTGACGGTGCGTCCGGATCGTGATTCGCTTAATGACGATAACGCTGACAATCGCGAGCTTGAGCGGTACGAGTGCAGAAAGTTTTTCGAGAAGGACAAGCTGTCTGGCGGTGTTCAGAGTTTCTTGTGCGAGGGCGAAGGCATGCCGTTCGCATTTGAATATGTACCGCATCTGGTGTTGCGCGAGGTGAATTTCGGTTTCCGCTCCTTTCCCAAGGAGGGCGAGGATCCCGTCATTGTGAATGGAGACCCGCTGACAGGACTCGGGTTCCGCGTGTGCCGCGAATGCAACAAGGCGGTCCCCGAGCGCGGGGCGTTGTCTTCGAACATCCAACACGTCAAGACGTGCAAGGCGCTTCTTGCGCCACGGGACGAAAACGACAATTTGCCAAAGGACGTCAAGGCGCCCATTAACGTTTCGTTCTATCGCGAATACCACACCGAAGCTCTGCGGATTTTTGCGCCGTTCTTGGGTGAGGATAACGATACGCGTGTCATGAGCTTCATGGCAGCGATTCAGTTGGGCCTCAAAGAACACTTCCGGGGTGAGGTCGATCACTTGCAGATGGAGGTACAGAGCCTGCCATTGGCGGGGAAGAGCGTCAGGCAGCACTTCCTGATTCTCTATGATGCGGTCCCGGGAGGTACGGGCTACGTGCGTCAGTTTGCCGAAGGCGATCGTCCGAAGCTATTGTTTGACATTTTCGAAGAGGCCTTGGCCCGGCTTAAGAACTGCACCTGTGCAAGCGATCCCCTGAAGGACGGTTGTTACAACTGTTTCTACCGGTATCGTAATCAGAATGGTCGCGACGCGCTATCCCGTAAGGAGGCCATAAGGATCCTCGAGGAACTGTTGCCGCGTCGGAAATCGCTTAAGCGGCAGAAGACATCCGAGGGCGTCGGAGCCTCGACGGCTGGACTCATCGAAAGCGAGCTCGAAAAACAGTTTGTTCTGCGGCTTGCAAGCATCGCGGGGCATCTTGGCGGCAAGTTCGAGGACGCGACCGTGCGCGGATATGTCAAGGGGTGGCGGATTCGCTTGCCGGGAGCCTTTAAGCTTGGCGCGGAGCAGGTTGATCGCGACTGGGAGATCGTGCCACAGAAGAATCTTGGACCGGAGGACGGTGTGCTCGTCAAGTCTCGCCCGGACTTCCTGTTCTATCCGCTTGGCGCGGAGGTGACGAAGAGTTCTCGTCCAATAGCCGTCTTCCTTGATGGTTGGGAGTACCACAAGGACATTGCGTCGGACGACGTGATCAAACGTATGGCCCTGATGGACGCCAATTACTGCGTCTGGTCGATGTCCTGGGATGATGTCGCCCCGATAGCGCCGGGGAAAATGGAAGCTCCTCCTGTGCCGATCTGGCGCAAACAATTGGAAGAGGGTCCTGCTCGGACGGATCTTGGAAAGAAGTTCTACGGGGACAATGGTGAGCGTGCGCAGGCGTGGCATGACCATTTCAACCGGTTGCCGCAGGAGATTGACCGATTTGTCGCGTATCTCCAGTCGGCGAATGATGAGTTGTTCCGCCGGCATGCCTCGTATGAGATGGCCCTTATGATGGTCGTCGGGGTAGAACGTAAGGAACCGGTGGTAAAACGGCATTTGCCAAGTGCCTATTCAACGTTCATCGATGGTGGCGTCTCGGTGCGGGTCAAGGAGCCGCTGTTTGAGACCGGGCTTGCGTTGCGTCCGGACAGGTCGGCCTGGGGTGGAATCCGCCCCAGCGTGGCGGCGTGCCTTGATGATCGCGTGCAATTGGAGAAGGATACGTGGCAGAGTTTTTTCGCGTTCCTCACGTATTTCCAGTTCCTTGGCCGCGATTTCCTTGCCTTTACCATGAAGGCAAAAGACGACCCGTTCTGGATGAATCTCTGCACGGTACATTCCGAATCGTTCTCCGGGGGTGGCTCGGCGTGGGATGATGCGCTCGTCCTGGCTGAGGGCGATACGTTTTGCACGGCTACGCTAAAGGCGATACGAGCGGAGGGATTGCCTGCGCCCAAGATGTTCGAGGATGTCTTTGACGCGGATGGTGCCGTCTTTGCGAGCCCTTGGATGCAATGGCAGGATAAGAAGCTGATGGTGCTGCCGTCAGATGAGATTGCAGATATTGAACTGAAAGATCAATGGCGTGCGATTCCAATAGATGTGGAAGCGTCGCCGGAAGCGTTTGTGAAGAGCCTTAAGGAGTCCTACAATGGCTAATCGAATCATCATCAGTCGTAAGTTTGCCGAAGAGCTTTCATCCTTGTCGCGCCCGATACAGAAGAGCGTGAACGGCATTTATGCGAAACTTGCGAAAAGCGCGGAGTCCGTTGGGTTGAATCTGGAGCCCATCAAGGGCGCGGCGTCCGATTCGATGAAGTCTGTTCGCGTCAACGACAATTACCGCATTGTGCTTCATCAGGACGGCAAAGGAACCTTTACTTTCCTTCATGTGGACACGCACGATTCGGCGTATGCGTGGGCGAAGCGGAATCGCTTTGAGGTGAACCCATACACAGGTGAGGTTCAGCTGTATGTGGTGGACATTCCGGAGGTCAAGGTTGCCGCAACGGAGTCTAAAGACGGCGAGCGCACTTATGGCCCGTTCTGGAAACTGCCGACAGATGAAGATTTGAAGCGGATGGGAGTCCCGGCCGAACAGATCGCGCTGGTACGTTCGCTCAAGGACGATGAGGACATCCTGTCTCATGAAGGCGATTTCTCGCAGGGTGTGTTCGATGCACTTCTTCTGTCGTATGACGGCAAGACGCCGGAAGAAGTCATCAAGGAGCTTGACCTCGCCAAGAAGTCGGTCAATGTTGACGATGTCGCCAAGGCGGTGGAGGAGAGCGATGCGTCGCAGAGCCAGTTTGCGTTCGCTTCGACGGAGGAGGAACTTAATGAGATCCGTAAGGCCGCGCTTGCCAAGTGGCGTGTTTTCCTCCATCCTTCGCAGCGGAAGATCGTGCGAAAGGACGTGAACGGCCCGATGAAGGTTCTTGGGGGTGCTGGAACGGGGAAGACCGTTGTGGCGATGCACAGGGCCAAATTCCTGCTTGAGCATATCTTCGTGAAACCTTCTGACCGCATCCTGTTCACGACGTTCACCAAGAATCTGTGTGATGATATTGAGATGCTGCTCAGCTCGATTTGCTCGGACGAACAGATGCGGCGGATTGATGTTAGGAATCTTGATAAGTGGGCGATTGACTATGTGCATTCGCTTGGCATCGAGGCCAACCCGATCACGGACGAGAAGCGTCGCTTTGACCTGATGGAAAAGGCAATGCTTGAGGTCGATGGCGCAGACAGCTGGAAACCTGGCTTCTTCCTGCGTGAGCGGGCGCAGGTTGTTTTGCCCAACGGGGTTGAGAGTCTGTCAGCCTATCTTAAGGTTTCTCGTGCCGGTCAGGGTGTTCGCCTGTCGGCGCAGCAGAAGCGAATTGTATGGCAGGTGCTGGAGGCTTATCGGACGATCCTCGCGCAGGAGAAGCTCATGGATTTTGACGAAATTGCCATTTTGGCCGCGAATCAGGTGCGCGCGAGCGGATCTTCCCCGTATGCGGCTGTCATTGTTGATGAAGCGCAGGATTTCAGCGCTCCGGCGCTTCGCTTGGTCGCTGCAATCTCCGGCAACACGAAGGAAGAGCCGAAGGCGAATTCGCTGATGATCGTTGGCGATGCCCATCAGCGCATCTATGGGAAGAAGGCCATTCTCGGCAAGTGCGGCATCAATGTTGTTGGGCGCTCGTCAAAGTTGAAATTGAACTATCGCACGACCGAGAAGATCCGGAAACGCGCTGTTGCACTTTTGCTGGGAGTGGCTGCAGACGATCTCGATGGAGCGGCTGACGACAATAAGGGATTCCGTTCGCTCGTGGTCGGCATTGAACCTCTTGAGAAGCGCTTCAAAACGTTCGACAAGGAAATGGATGGGATTGTCGATACGATCCTCGCCTGGAAGAAGGCGGATGGACGCACGTTCTCCGATTATGCGGTGCTTGTTCGACGGAAGAGCGATGTGGCAGCCATCCGGGCCGCGTTGAACGAGCGCGGGATGAAGAGCAAGGAGATTAAAACCGATTTGACGATTCGCGAGTCCGAGAAGGATCTTGTTCGGGTTGCCACCATGCATCGGTCTAAAGGCCTGGAGTTCGCCGGGGTTATCGTGGCCGAGGTCAATTCGGGGATTTGGCCGCTCCGCCCAGACGAGTACGATGATATGGACACCATCGCGCGGAAGGCATCTGACGATTCTGAGCGCAGCCTCCTGTATGTTGCGCTGACACGGGCAATGAATCATGCAATGATTACAGGAACTGGAATGGCTCCTGCGGAATTGTGAGCGCGTCATACAGGGCGCCGTCACGATGAGGATAAGAGGGGTGGAGCTTATTGACGCTCCGGCCAGGAGTAAACGCGTTGGAGAAGCTAGAATAGCTAGCTCAACCACACGGCATTTGGTATAATTGCTGACATGAGAAAACAGCTATTCTGCTTGGTGGCCGCCGCGGTCGGAACGATCTGGGCGACCCCATTTGCCTTCACGGATGTCACGCCCAACGCGAACAACGCCGCTGATCAGGTGATGACGCGGCGCTTCGGGCCTTTCCCCCTACCGAAGGTGGATCGGGCCACATGGGTGGCCATGGGTTCGGGAGGCCTCACCAATCTGGTGAACACCGTGGGCAGCTATGCCTTTCTCGCCATTGTCGACCCCAAGACGCGTCACGGCTACGTGGCGGGCTGGCTGACGGACGAATGGGCCAGCGGCAGCGTGCACTTTGGGCCCGAAGGGCTCGTCTTCCAGGCGGAGTATGGGCGGCTCAAGACGGGCGGCGACGTGTCCGCCCAGAAGGACACTTTTGTCTTGGGCGAATTCGATGACTGCCGCCTGGGCCTTGAGGCCTACGCCGATGAGGCCGCCAAGCGGAATGGCGTGAAGCTGCCGCCGCAGATCTCCGGCTTCTGCACCTGGTACTGCGACAAGGGTGGCTTCACCACCGATAAGACCAAGCCCTTCCGGGGTGCCTGCAGCACGGAGATGACACGCACCTTTGTTGACGAGGTGCGCCGCCTCGGGCTTGAGAAGTGGGGCTTTGACTACTATCAGATCGACGACACCTGGCAGGACGGTGTGAAGCGGCCGGGGCCCGCAAAGGTGTTCTGCCGCATTGATCCGAACGGACCGTATCCCGAGGGCATGAAGCCGACGGCCGACTATATCGCCGCCAAGGGCTTTGTGCCGGGCCTCTGGTACATGCCGTTCTCCGGCGAGCCGTCCGATCCGTGGTGGAAGGACAAGATGGACCTCTTTGTCACGTGCGCCGTGGATGCGCCCGCCAAGGGCATCCGCAAGAAACAGGTGAAGGGCGCTCCCTATGAAACCGTCTTCGGCGCTGGCGCGCTCGACCTCTCCAACCCCAAGACGGTGGCGTACGTGAAGGAGACGGCGTCGCGGCTCACGAAGGACTGGGGCTACCGCCTGCTCAAGTTCGATGGCATGTATTCGGGCATGGCGGTGGAATTGGGCTATGGTCGCGACTATCGTCCGGACGACCTCGGCAACCAGATATTCAAGGACCCCACCATCTCCAACGTCCAGGCGTTTCGCCGTGGCGTGCGGGCGATGCGCGAAGGCAGCGCGCCGGGTACGCAGCTGCTGGCGTGCAACGTGAAGCAGAACGCCCGCGGCATTGCGGCCTCGTATGGTCTGGTGGAGATGCTGCGCATCGGCGGCGACAATGGCCCCATCGACTACATCGCCTCGCGCTACATGGCCGGCCCGCTGGATGGTTCGCCCCGCTACTTCCTCAATGGCCGTCTCTGGTATAACGACCCCGACCCCGTCTACGTGCGCAACGCGGTGTCGCTGGGGCGCGCCCGCCTGATGGCGAGCTGGACCGCAATCGGCGGCCTGCTCTACAACTTCAGCGATTGGCTGCCGGATCTCTCCGCCGAACGCGTGGACATCCTCAAGCGCACGCTGGCGCCGCATCGTCTGCCCAAGCAGGTGCGGCCGGTCGACTACTTTGACCATGCCATCGCCAACGTCTGGAAGCTGACGGATGGCGATCGGGCCGTGTATGGCCTCTACAACTGGGACACGAACACCCTCCTGAAGGTCGACTACTCGGCCACCTATGCCGATCTCGACCCCGCCAAGACCTATGTGGGCTTCGACTTCTGGGCGAACAAACCTGTGTCCGCCTTCAAGGGGCGTTTCGCATTTGAGGTGCCGCCGGACGCCTGCCGCGTGATCGCGGTGCGGGAATGCCTGCCGCGTCCGTTTGTGCTGTCCTCCTCGCGGCATGTGGCCAGCCCGATCTTCGATTTGCCCGAAGAGCGCTGGGACGCGGCCACCTGCACGCTCACCGGCATCTCCACGGTGGTGGCGAACGAAGACTACGAGCTGCGTCTGCATGTGCCGGCGAATTTCACGGTGGTCCAGGCGCCGGAAGCGACCGTGGTGCAGGAGGGTTCGCTCGTGCGCCTGACGTTCCGTCCCGCCGCCGTCCGTCTGCCGTGGCGTGTCGTCTTCGCGAGGCACTTGCTGGCGAACGGTAATTTCGAGAATGTCGCGAATGGGAAGCCGGTCGGCTGGACGGCGAGCAGCGCGGCAGGCGGTTTCGTCGCGCCCGGCAAAGGCGTGAACGGCAGCACGGCCTTGGGCGTCGAAGGCGTGGGCACCAACAACTGCAAATGGCTCTCCGCGCCTGTCCTGCTTGAGCCGAATCGCCTCTACGGCTTTTCGGTGAAGGTGAATGCCCACCAGGGCGGCGGCCTTACCATGGGCACGCCGGACGAGAATGTGACCGAGAGCTTCGCCGACACGCAGGGCGAATGGGTGGAGAAGCGCATGGTGGTCGTCTCCGCCGACAGACCGAAGCCCTATGGGGAGGTGTTCCGCCTTGGCGAATACCGCCTCAATGGACGTTTCCTTTTTGACGAGGCGTGCGTGGTGCCGCTTGTCGCGCGCTATGCGGAAAAGGATGGCGTGCAACTGGGCCACGGCGAGAAGCTGGGCGGCAACGCCTATTCCTTCTCGACTCGACTTTCGTGTGCGGCGCGCGTGCATGCGCGCCCGCTGCGCCGTCAGCGCATCGGCTTCAACAGTAACCGCTGGAGTTTTGGCAAGGGACAGTCCATTACGTACCGCCACACCTTGGCTGGACGGCGGTTCCTCTCCGGCAAGGCCTTCTTCACGTGTGGGGTTGTGCCGCCCGGCTCGGGCGCCAAGATCGTGGTGGAGGCGAGCGCGGACGGCAAGACGTGGGTGAAGGTGGGCGAGCAGGTGGAGATCCCGGCCCCCGGCATCGCGTTCGATCTGCCCACGAATCTCTTTCCGGCGGAAAACGTCTATGTGCGCTTCGGTGGCGAAAGGCTGATGGTGGATGGCTACACCTTCACAGGTGATGTGGATGGTTCGCCCGTCTATCTTGCCGGCGAGACGAAGTATGTGAATGAACAGGATGGCTCCGTGTTCATCGAGGAAGGGGCGGGTCCCAGTGTGGTGGAGGAGGCGTGTGGCGCCCGTCTGCCGGCGGCAGTGGCGGGCGGTGTGCTGTGGACCGCCAGTTCGGGCTGGAAGATTCCGCGGCGGCGTCTGGCGCCCACGGCGACGGTTGATGCCGTGCGCGTGAAGACGGCGGCGAATGAAGCCGAGGCCGTGCAGCTGTGCCTCACGGCCGATGAGGATTTTGCCGATGTGCGCGTGGCGGTAAAGGAAGATGCCGTGGCAAAGACGTGGGGCCTCATCGAGAAGGGCCGCCTCGCCGCCTCGTGCATTCAGGTAGAGCGGATGGGCTATGTGCCCGTCAACCGCGTGACGGACTATCTCGGCTCCGTGGGCCTGCATGCCGATCCCATTCTGCCGCAGACGCAGACGGCGCTTGTCGTCGCGAAGGGCGAGACGCAACCTTTCTGGATTCGCGTGAAGCCGCCCAAGGGCACGCCCAAAGGTGTCTACCAGACGACGCTGACCGTCTGCGCGCGTACGCCCGCCGGCGACGTGCGCCAGGCGGAGGTCCCGCTGGAGATCGAGGTGTTCGGCTTTACCTTGCCCGACACGATGACGCTGAAGGTGCCGTTCGGATTCGGCGCGTCCTCGGTGTTCCGATTCCATCGGGCAAAGACCGAGGCTCAGCGAGAACTGCTGTTCGAGCGCTACCTCCAGGCGTTGGCCGACTGCCACATCTCGCCCTATTCCCTCACGCGCGCGCAGCAGAAGGTGACCTGGACCAAGGACGGGCAGCCCGTGCTGGACTGGGCCGCCTGGGACGAGGGCGTGGAGAAGGCGATGGCGAAATACCACTTCACCACCATCCGGATCTCGTCCCTGGGCTTGGGCAGCGGCGACGAGGCCTCCTCGCGGCCGGGCCAGGTGCCCGGCACGAAAGTCAAGGAAGGTAGCCCCGACTACGAACTGCTGGTCGGCAGATACCTGAAGGCCGTGCAGGACCATTTCGAGCAGAAGGGTTGGCTCGACAAGGTCTTCGTGTATTGCTATGACGAGCCGCAGTCGAGCGCCGACGCGTTTGTGATGCGGGGCTTTGGCCTCCTCGAGAAGTATGCGCCGAAACTGCGGCGGATGCTGACGGCGCCGCCGCGTGATTCGCTGATCGGCGGGCCGCACATCTGGTGCCCCGTGGCGCCGGGCCTGCAGTCGTCGAATACGCCGAAACGTCGCGCCGCCGGCGACGAGTTCTGGTGGTATTGCTGCATGTGCCCGCGGGCGCCCTACCTCTCGCTCTTCATCGACCATCCCGGCGTGGAACTGCGCACGTGGCTGTGGCAGACCTGGGGCGAGAAGCTGACGGGCGCGCTCATCTGGAACACGACGTGGTGGACGAGCGACCTCATCTATCCGAAGGGCAAGCCGCCGCAGAACGCCTATGAGGACACGATGAGCTGGAGCCCGCGGGCCTGGCGCCCGGGCACAAACGGCGACGGCCGCATGTTCTATCCGCCGCCGGCGTGCTTCGACGGCGGCACGGAGTTCGTGGACGCGATGCCCGTGCCCACGCGACGCGTCGAGATGATCCGCGATGGCGTGGAGGACTACGAGTACTTTGCGATGCTATGCCGGAAGAATCCCAACCACCCGCTGCTGCAGGTGCCCGCGGACGTCTATTCCTCGCTCACGGCCTACAATTACGATCCGGCCGCGCTCGAGGCGCACCGCGAGAAGCTGGCGCGCGCGCTGGAAGATTGACGATTGAAAGGAAACACCAAATGAACAAGATGACATTGTCTCTCGTTGCCGGATGCTGCGTGGCCTTCGGCGCTCTCGCCGAATCCGGCTTCACCTCGCTCTTCGACGGCAAGACGCTGAATGGCTGGAAAGTCAATGGCGGTGCCGCCGAATACGCCGTGGAGGATGGCGCCATCGTGGGCCGCGGCAACCCGGGCACGCCGGGCAACACGTTCCTCTGCACCGAAAGGGAATATGAGAACTTCATCCTCAAGCTGGAGTTCCTCATCGACGGCGGCAACTCCGGCGTGCAGTTCCGTTCGTCGGCGCGTCCTGACGCCAAGCTGAAGCACGGCAATCGCGTGTTCGGCTATCAGAGCGAAATCACGGACGGCGGCAACGATACGGCCCGCATCTACGATGAAGGTCGCCGTGGCCATCGTTTCGGCATCATCTGGCTGGACAACACGCCCGAGGAGCGCCGTGCCGCCGCGAGGAAGACGTTTGTGCGCAAGGGCTGGAACAAGCTTGAGATCCAGTGCGTGGGCCCCAGCATCAAGACCTGGCTCAATGGCGTGAAGGTCACCGACATCTTCGACGACTGCCAGCAGAAGGGCTTCTTCGGCCTGCAGATCCATGCCCAGAAGAAGGACAGCAAGCCGGCTTCGTGCCGCTGGCGCAACATCGAGATCAAGGAGCTGCCGCCGTGTCCGACTTGGCATTCGTTCTTCGTGAAGGGCGCGGATGGCCAGTGGAAGGTCGATGGCGCGCGCTACGTGATCCCGCAGGACTGGAAGTTCGTGGAGGAGAAGGGCGAGGCCTATCTGCGGGGCGTGCACGACAAGGCCGAGAAGAAGGACGGCCTCGTCATCTCCGATGCGGACTACGGCAACTTCATGGCGCGCGTCACCTACATCCTCAACGGCGGCAATTCGGCCCTCTATTTCCGTGCCGCCGAAGAGGATGTGCCGTGGGTGCTGAAGGGCTTCCAGAACGAGATCGCCGGCAACGCCAAGGACTCCGGGCTGTGGCACACGCGCGGCAAGGTGTCGAAGGGACGCGGCTGGGTGGCCACCAACGAAGTGCTCGTGGCGAAGGTGCGCGCGCCCAAGGGCTGGAACACGGTGTCCACCATCGCGATCGGCGATCGGCTGGTGAACCGCATCAACGGGTTTGAGACCTTCGACCTGGTGGACCCCCTCTGCGAGAAGACCGGTAAGCTGGGCCTTCAGCTGCATGGCGGCTGCGAGAACG
The DNA here is from genome assembly GCA_024405395.1 of Kiritimatiellia bacterium. Classification (GTDB taxonomy): domain Bacteria; phylum Verrucomicrobiota; class Kiritimatiellia; order RFP12; family UBA1067; genus RGIG6720. Next base: position 17,331 of record JAKSOW010000061.1, read on the forward strand.
AAGTCCGCTTCCAGAAGTGGGAGGCGATGCGCATCGAGGACTGGATGCTGCCCCACATCGCGCGCTGACGGGCAGACGGACTGATGTGTCATGAGGCGGCGGTTCTGGACATACGCCATTGGTCCGAAGACGGCATGCTGGGCGGAAGCCCGGCATGACCTCGTTCTGGGCTGGTGGACCGTAGGCGACTGCCGCGATTATGCCGATCCGTCTGCGATGGCCCGCGCGTTGGCGGAGGGCCCGTGCGATGAGATGGCGGCAGATGAGGCGGCGGCGTGCTGCTGGCGATTCGCCCATGAGATGGGCGTGGGCGATGTCGTCATTGCCGTTCGCGGAACGGACAAGGTGCTGGGCCTCGGCGTCGTGACGGGCGGCTACCGCCATGAGGTGGACAGGGCCTCGGCGCTGGGCCATCGCCGACGTGTGGAATGGTTGGCCACGGGAATGCGGCGTGTGGGATGCGTTTTCCGCGGTGGCCCCCTTGAGGAACTGGCCGAGGATGATGCGCGCATCGGGCAATGCTTCTCCGCCTACGGCAAGACGCTGGCCGATGCCGAAGCCTCGCGCTACACCGACCGCGTGTGGTGGCTGGCCACCAATGTGGCGTATTGGAGCCTGGACGACGAAGTCGCGGTGGGCGAGACGTTCTTCTACTACAAGTACAATGAGCGCGGCCACGTGCGCACGTCGGGCCGTGCCTTCGACGAGATCCAGAGGGGTGATCTCGTGCTGGGCTATGTGGGCGGTTCCGTGAAGGATCGTGGCGTGCATTCGCTCCTGCGCTGCGAGGCGGGGCTGGGCAGCGGCGACTATGAGGGCGCATGGCGGGATAACGTGGTCGTGTTCCGTAAGATTCGCGAGCTCTCGCCGTTTATTCCTTGGGAGGCTTTCCGCGACAATCCAATCCTTGCCGCTGCGCATATGGTGCGGGTGAAGAACGTGGGCAGCCTGTTCGGTTTCACGCCTGAACAGCGTGACGAGATCCTCAGGATACTGCGATTGGGAAAGGTCAGATGATGGACGAACAGAAGATGGCTCAGATGCGCGCCTGGGTGGCGCAGCTCAACGCGGCGGCCGATGCCTACTACAATGGCCGCGGCGAGCTGATGACGGACTTCGAGTGGGATGCGCTCTTCGACAAGGTCAAGGCCCTCGAGGCCGAGACGGGGGTGGTGCTGCCCGATTCGCCCACCAACAAGGTAAGTGCGGATGATGTCGTCGGACAGAAGGAGGCGCATGAGTTCGCGGCCCTGTCGCTGGCCAAGACCAAGCAGGTGGCCGAAGTCGCGAAATGGGCGGAGGGGCGGCCGATCTGGCTCTCCTGGAAGCTGGATGGCCTCACGCTCGTGGTGACCTATGACGATGGACGGCTCACGAAGGTGGTCACGCGGGGCGATGGCCACATCGGCACGAACATCACCCATCTGGCCGCCGGCATCCAGGGCATCCCGAAGACGGTCAAGGACAAGGGCCATCTGGTGGTGCGCGGCGAGGCCGTGATCTCCTATGCCGACTTCGAGGCCTTCCTCGTCTCTTCGCAGGAGGACTACGCCAATCCGCGCAATCTGGCCAGCGGCTCGCTGACGCTCAAGGACGTGGAGGAGCTCAAGCGCCGCAATCTCAAGTGGGTTCCTTTCACGCTGGTGCACGCGGATCAGGAGATCGTCTCCTGGGGCGAACGGATGGACTACCTTGATCGGATCGGCCTGGCGTCGGTGGAGCGTGAACGCGTGGACGCGCCTACCGCCGAATCCATTCAGGCCGTCATCGACCGCTGGACCGAGAAAGTGACGGGCCGCGAGAACCCATTCCCCGTGGACGGGCTGGTGGTGTGCTATGACGATACCGACTATGCGCAGACGGGCTCTGTGACGGGGCATCACGCCACGCGCGCGGGCTTCGCCTTCAAGTGGCAGGACGAGACGGCGGCCACAACGCTGGACCATGTGGAATGGAGTTGTGCGGTGGCGTCCATCTCGCCGGTGGCGGTGTTTGCCCCCGTGGAGCTGGAGGGCACGACGGTCAAGCGCGCGTCGCTGTGCAACATCTCGGAGTGCGAACGCCTGGGATTGGGTGGAAAGGGCACCAGGCTCTCGGTGATCAAGGCGAACAAGATCATTCCGAAGGTCGTGGCCGTGACCGAGAAGATCGGTGCATTTGAGGTGCCGGACAAATGCCCCGTGTGCGGCGCGCCCACAAAGGTGTGCGCATCGGAGTCCGGCACGAAGACGCTGAAGTGCACGAATGCGGATTGCCCGGCCCGGGCGCTGGCCAAGTACGAGCGGTTCGTCTCGAAGGACGGCATGGACATCGACGGGCTGGCGGGCGAGACGATCGAGAAGTTCGTGAACAAGGGCTGGATCAAGTCGATGGCCGACATCTATCGGCTGGGCGACCACTGGCTGGAGATCGCCGGCATGGAGGGCTTCGGGGAGAAGAGCGCCAACAAGATCCGCGACTCGATCGAGGCCGCCCGCACGCGCGGGGCGGTTCAGTTCCTGGTGGCGCTTTCGATTCCGCTGTGCGGGCCCGACGTCGCCAAGCGGCTCTTGGGCGCCTATGGCGTCAAGGAGCTTTTCGCCAAGGCGGCGGAGGCGGCGCATCCGGTCGACCTCTTCTCGGGCGGCCCTGACGTGTTCGCCGGCATCGAGGGGATCGGCCCGGGGAAGTCAGCGGCGTTCGTCGGCTGGTGTGCGGAGGAGAGGAACCTTGCGCTGGTGCGGGATCTTCTGGAGATGGTGACCGTGACCGAAGCGCTTGTGGCGGCGGCTGGCGGCACGTGCGCCGGCCTCACGTTTGTGGTGACGGGCGACGTGCATCATTTCGCCAACCGCGATGCGCTCAAGGCCTATGTCGAATCGCAGGGCGGCAAGGTGGCGGGAAGCGTCTCGTCCAAGACGAACTTCCTCATCAACAACGACGTCGCTTCGACCTCCGGCAAGAACAAGAAGGCAAAGGACCTCGGGATCCCCATCATCTCGGAGGACGAATTCGTCGAGAAGTTCGGGCAGGCGAGTAAATAATTGGGTCTGTGGACGTTCTTCATATCAGGAGAACATTATGCCGACAAGAGAATTTCTGGATCCAAGTCGCAAACTGGTGGATGCCGTCGTGGACTGGCTCTGCGCCAAAGTCGTGCGCGAGGCCGCGGGCGCGATGTCCTTGGCGCATCTGATGGTGGTCGTGCCCACTGCGCAGAGCGGACGCAATCTGCGGCTGGCCCTGGCGCGGCAGGCCGCCGCACGGGGATGGGGCGGCGTACTGCCGCCGCAGATCGTGCAGCCTATGCAGATCATCCGTCCGCAGGACGAAAGTCTTCGCACGGCGACCTCCCTGCAGCTTCGCGCGGCTTTCCTGAAGTTCGTGGCGGCGCGTCCCAGGCGGCGCATGGAGCAGGGGCGTGTGGTTCTGGAGGAATGGCAGAACCTGTTCAGGAGCGAGTACATCACCGACGTCAAGTCGCATCTGGCCTTCTTCGATCAGCTCGCCGACATCTGGCGGATTCTGGCGGGCGGCGGTCTGCTGATGGCGGAGGTCGATTCGCACGAAAAGGCGCAGGAGGTTCTGGCGGCGGCCGTGGGCGATGAACAGGCGCGCTGGCGGGAGCT
>JAKSOW010000062.1 GCA_024405395.1 Kiritimatiellia bacterium
ATTCGGCGGCCTATCAGGCGGGCTGGCGCTGTGGCGTGAAAAACGGCGCTTTGTATGTCATGCGCCACGCGGGCACCAGTCTGCATTTCCGCTGAAGCCCTGATGCCGCATGCAGTGGCTGGGTAGGTCTAAAGTTCTCAGACCTAAAGCTGCCCCGTGAGGCGGCCCGTGAAGCGCAGCAGCGCCTCAAGCGTGGTGGCCGGATGGGGCGGGCAGCCTGGAATGTACAGGGCCGGAGGGGCTGGCAGGCGGCCATGCGCGTAAAGACCACCAGAGATGGCGCAGGCGCCGGCGGCGATCAGGAACTTGGGCTCCGGGGCGGCCGCGTAGGTTTTGTCCAGGGCCAGCTGCATGTTGGCCGAAATGGGTCCTGTGAGGTAGATGGCGTCCGCATGGCGCGGCGAAGCCACGAAGCGGATGCCGAAGCGTCCCATGTCCCAGGCCAGCGTGCCCAGCACGTTGGCGTCGAGTTCGCAGCCTGCACACCCGCCTGCCGAGACTTCGCGCAGCTGCAGGGTGTTCCTGAGGGCCAAGGCATCCGGATTCGTCTGCTGGGGCGGCGTGTAGGGGCCTTCACCCGCCTTGACCACAAGGGCTTCTCGGGTAAAGACGCCCAATCGATATTCCTTCGTGAAGCGGATTTTCCTGCACACCTCGGCGCAGCGGCCGCAGAAGAGGCAACGTCCCATGTCAAGCCTGACGCCTTGGGCATCACGCATTAGGGCATCCTTGATGGGGCAGACGGCTGCCGCCGCCGAGAATTCCTTTTCGGAGATGTCGGCGGCGATTTCAGGCCGACCGCGGAAATCAGGCGGCAGATTCGGACCCGACTGCGTGGGGAAGCTGCCGGTCTTGTAACCCTGCTTGAGGCGAGCGAGTAGAGCCTTGAACATAGCGCATCAGCCTTTCCGTTAGCGGTCCGTACCGCAGTAGGAGAGATTAAACGACTTGTTGCAGATGGGGAAGTTTGAGATCTGCTCACCCCGCAGCGCCCAGGCCAGTCCCTGCCAGTTGTGCGCCGAAGGGTCCACGATCCGGTAGCGAAGCAGCTGACCGGTCGCGTCGAAAAGCGCCACATGGAGCAGTTCGCCGCGCCAGGCGTTGACTTTGGCGGTAAGGGCCGCGAAGCCGTTGTGCGCCGGGAGCTGCGCGGGCATGGGCGATCGCGTGGAGGCCGTGCACTTCCGTAACAGGTCGAGGACTTTCCGGTGCGCCTCCTCGATCTCCGTGCGGCGCACCATCGCCCGCGAGAGAACATCGCCATGAAGCTCCACCGAGGCGCGGCGCGCCACGCCAACGAGGCCCAGCTCTTCGGCGACGGCCTTGGGAACGACACCCGTGCCGTCAAAGCGTTCGCAGACGGAGGGCTCCTCGAACATCAGCTTGAGGGCCGCGTCCAGATCCTTCTTGACGGTTGCGATCCAGTCGACGAGCTTGAGGCGCTTCTCCTCGGTCAATTCCACCCTGAGGCCGCCGGGCACGACGGCGTTTCGGCCAAAGCGGTTGCCGCACAGCAGCGCCGTCATGTTGAGGTATTCGCCGCGGATGCGCCCGCAGAACGAGGCGGTGGGCAGGAAGGCCACGTCGCCGGCAAGCGCGCCGAGGTCGCCGACGTGGTTGGCGATGCGCTCAAGCTCCAGCAAGAGGGTTCGCAGGCGGCGGGCGTCTTCTGGAATCGCGACGTTGGCGAAGGCCTCCTGAATCTCGGCGAAACAGGTGGCGGCGGCGATGGAGGTGTCGCCGGCGCAGGTTTCGGCCAGCGCAATCTGCCGGGCCGCGTTACCCTGGGCGGCGACGATGGCCTCTTCAACCCCACGATGCTGATAGCCAAGGAATATCTGCAGGTTGTAGACGTCTTCGCCCATGCACTGGAAGCGGAAGTGGCCGGGCTCGATGACGCCGGCATGGACGGGGCCGACCGCGACCTCATGGGCGGCGGCACCCTTGAGCGGCGCAACGGCGGGCGGATCGCGGTAGACGAAGAGCGAATCCATGAAGGCATTCGCGTCGGCAAGGTCGGCAAAGGAGGTTACTTCAGTCATGGCGTACTTCACTTCGCGAAGGAGAGGACCGTGAGGAGGCTGAGAGCGAGCCCGCTCACGACGAGCAGGACGAAAAGCAGCGAGGGAACGATCAGCAGCGTGCGTGGCACGGGAACGGGACGGGCGCGCGGCTTGCCCATGGTCATGGACAGGGCCACTTTGGTCATCGCCGCAAAGACGATGAAGAGCAGCGCCAGCACGAGCGCCGCCATCCAGAGCGGGGCCTGCAGCACGAGGCCGAGCTCGGAGAGGAAGAGTGCCGAAGGCGGCATGCCGCAGATGAAGACGATGCCCACAAGCCAGAGCAGGGCGTGTCCCTTCAGGCTGACGCCAAGCCCCTGTACGGCAGTAATCGCGCGCGTCTCAAATGCCAGCAAAAGGTTGCCGGCTGTCTGGAAGAGCAGGGTCTTGGTGAGGGAGTGGCAGACGATGTGGCAGAAAAGCGCCAGCGTAAGGATGCCCACGGGAGAGTGGTCGGCCAGATCCAGGCGCAGCATGCCGTCGGCCGACGGCAGCAGTTTCATCACCAGGGCAAAGAGCATGACGATGAGGCCCATGTGCTCGATTGATGAGTAGGCCAGCAGGCGCTTGTAGTCGGTCTGGCGCACCATGAAGATGGCGGCGAAGGCCACCGAGAGCACGCCGAGGGCGATCATGGCGTTGTCGCAGAACGACGCGACCTCGGCCGGCATCACGGCGCGGAATCGGGTGATGGCGAAGAAGGAGCAGTTGAGGAGCGCGCCCGAGAGCAGAGCCGAAACCGGGGCAGGGGCTTCGGAGTGGGCGTCAGGCAGCCACGTGTGGAAGGGCGCGAGGCCTGTCTTCGTGCCGTAGCCGGCCAGCACAAAGACGAAGCCCGCCTTGAACCATGTGGCGTTGCCGGATGTCTGGGCGTGCATCACGAGCATGGTGCCGAACAGGGCGAGGCCAATGCCGATGGAGCAGATGAGCAGATACTTCCACATGGCCTCCAGCGAACCGGTTCCGCGGTGGTAGGCGATCAGCGGGGCCGAGACGAGTGTGGTCAGTTCGACGGCCACCCACATGAGCGGCAGGCTGGGTGCGAGCAGTGCGAAGACCATCGTGGCGAAGAAACCGCACAGGCAGGCGTAGTAGACGCCATGGGACATGTGTTCGCCGCCCTCGCGCGCGTCGGCGGTGGGGAGGTAGAAGAAGCTCTGCGCCAGGTCCGCCACGAACAGGACGGACGTCAGGGTCAACAATATGGACTGTAGTGAATTCATCTCACGCGTGCCGATGGTGGTGGGGGTGCAGCAAGTGGACGTCGCCCAGCTGATTGAGCCGGTCGGTGTCCAACGAAGAGAACGTGCGGTTGATCTGGAAGATGGCGATGCCCAGCACGAACACGAGCACGAAGACGTCGAGGAGGATACCCAGCTCGACGACGAGGCCATATTCCATCAGAATGCCGGAGCCGAACACGGTGATGCCGTTCTCGAAGACGAGGAATCCGAGCACCTGCGTGATGGCCTTGCGGCGGGAGCAGATGAGGAAGAGCCCGGTGCCCATCGTGGCGAAGGCCACAGGAATCGCGAGCTCCGAGGCGATCGCCTCCGCGATGTGTAGGCATTTGCCGAACACGAAGCTTGCGACGCAGAGCGCGAAGACGATGATTTGCGACAGGCGGAAGGAGACGAGCGGCTCCAGTTCGCGCTTGGCCTGGACCTTGCGCACGGCGTAGGCCAGCAGCGAGGGCAGCAGCACGCCCTTGACGAGGGCGTTGACCAGCGCCACCAGCCAGACGCGCAGCGGCGGCGTGCCGGCGGTGGGCCAGCTCCACAGGACGAGCGGAAGCAGGCCGACGAGCCAGCCCTGGGCTGCGACAAGGCGGATGGCCTGCGGCAGGCGACCGGTGCCGGCGAGAATGAGGTTCGTCAGCAGGAAAAGCGCGAGAAGGATTTCGGCAAGTGAGGTCATAGTCAGAAAAGCACGAACAGCAGGGTTGCGAGAATGGCGACCATGAGCGCTCCGGAGAGCACCTGCGGCGTCTTGAGGAAGCGCATGCGCGCGATGACGGATTCGACGATGCCGACCAGCACGGCGACGCCCAGGGTGCTGGCCAGCAGCAGGGCGGCCTTGGCGGGCGCGGCCAGCGGAAGCGCCGGCAGCAGCAGCGCCACGAGGAAGGCGGCGAGGAGCATCATCTTGAAGGCGGCGCCGTAGAGGATGAACGCAAGGTCGGGCCCCGCATTGTCCAGAATCATCGCCTCGTGGATCATGGTGAGCTCCAGATGGGTCTCGGGGTCGTCAAACGGCACGCGGCAGCACTCCGACAGCAGCACGGCGAAGAAGGCGAGAACGGCCAGGACGAGCGAAATGGAGTGATGCGCCCAGGCACCGGCGTCATAGCCCGCGAGCAGCCCGGCTAGCGAGGTTTGGCCCGTGGCCAGCACGAGGAAGCCCAGGATCACGAACACGATGGGCTCGACCAGGGCGGAGAACTGGACTTCGCGGGAGGCGCCCATGCCCTCGAAGGCGCTGCCCGTGTCGAGCGCGCCGAGAACGGTGAAGAAGCGGCCAGTCCCCAGCAGATAGAAGAACAGCACTGCGCTGATGCCGGAAAGCGTCGTCGCCGTATCCAGCGTCCAGGGGAAGATCATGCCCGCGACCAGCGTCGCCGCCAGGGAAATGGCGGGGGCGAGATCGAACAGCCACGTGGAGGTGGTGGACCGGGGACAGGATTTGCGCAGCAGCTTCCAGAGGTCGAAGTACAGGCGGAAGAAGCCCGGCCCGCGCCGTCCGGCGAAGAAGGCCTTGGTTTGGTTGACGATGCCCGGCAGCAGGGGCGCCAGGACGACTGCTAAAATGAAGAACAGGAAGTTCATGACACGAAGGCGGCGATGAGCAGGGCCATTACGGCCAGGATGATGAGCAGAATGTACAGATGGAGGGAGCCGTTCTGCAGCAGATGCACCTGCTGGAAGAGGCGGGCGAAGAAGGTGAAGATCGGCCGCCAGAAGCCGGCCAGCGCACGGTCGTCCGTCTCGCCCACGAGGGCGGCGTCAGTCGGCGTGGCGGGATGCCCGCGGAAGGGGATGAGATGGCGGCGGGCGTGCAGAATGGGGTTGAACAGATCCGCCAGCGGCTGCGTGAAGGCGGTGCCCGTGTAGGCCATGCGCGCGGTGGGCTCGGCATAGCCGCAGTCCCAGGTGGGGCAGGCGGGCTTGACGGCGCCGCGGGGGCAGAGGAAACGGCGCAGGGCGATCAAGGCCGCCGCCAAGGCGGCCGTGGCCCCGCCAAATACCGCGGCGGCGATCAGCAGGTCGGTGCCCAGACCGAACAGCCGGGCCAGATAGATGGTGCCGGGCACCATGGCCAGGGACAGCACAAAGAGGAGGAGCTGCGCCAGCCACATGCGACGTGGCGTCTCGACGGCTTCGGCGGCGGCCTGCGAGCGCGGTTCGCCGAGGAAGGTGGCGCCGATCGCCTTGCAGTAGGCGGCCGCCGCGAAGCCACCCGTCAACGCCAGGAAGGCCAGCACGAGGAAACCCGCTGTGATAAGCGCGCTGGAAGACGTGCGCACGGCCGCAAAAGCCGCGGAGTAGATGAGCAGCTCGCCGAGGAAGCCGTTGAAGGGCGGCAGACCAGCGAGGCCCAGGGCGTTCAGCGTGAAGAGAGTGCCGGTCTGGGGCATACGCTTCATGAGGCCGCCGAGGAGATCCTGGTCAAGTGTCCCCGTCTGCCGCAGCACGGATCCGGCGGCCAGGAAGAGGCCGCCTTTCAGGAGCGCATGGTTGAGCACATGCGCAAGCGCGCCGGCGAGCGCGAGGGCGCCGATGGGCTGAGCGTCCCAACCCAGCACCGCGAGGCCCAGGCCAATCGCGATCACGCCCATGTTCTCCACGGAGGAGAAGGCCAGAAGGCGCTTGAGGTTGGCCTGTGGCAGGGCGAAGAGGATGCCGCCGAGTGCGCCCACGAGGCCGAGCACGAGAAGCGTCCAACCACACGGCGTGGCATAGGGTGCCAGGTGACACTGAGGCCAGAAGAAACGCAGGAGTCCGTAGAATCCCAGGGGGATCATCGCGCCGGACATGACTGCGCTGGCCGGGGCCGGGGCGGCGGGATGGGCTTCAGGCAACCACACGTGGAAGGGCGGAAAGCCGATTTTGAGGCCGAAGCCTACGATGCCGCAGAAAAAGGCGGCCAGAAAGGCATCCGGGCGGCCCAGCAACACCCCCGCGAGCATCAGCAGGCAGGCACCGGCGTGGCAGGCGAGGAGATAGATCCAGGTGGCCTTGCGGACGGCCTTTTCCTCGTTCTCGAAGGCCACGAGACCCGCAGAGGCAAGGCCCATGGCCTCCCAGGCGAGCAGGAAGGCGATTTTTCCGGGCGCCAGCACAACGCCGGCCATGGCGACCAAGGTGGCGAGGAAGAAACCCCAGAAGCGGGGACGATGCAGAAGCGCTTCCCCATGAAGATAGGCCGTGGCATGAATCGCCGCGGCAAGCCCCACGGCGACTATCGGCAGCAGAAACAGGATGTCAAAGTTCATCTTTACGCTCGTAGGCCCTGTTGGGCCTTGGAAAAGGCCGCATATTATACCACTAAGTGGTGTCCCAGGGGAGCGGAAAACTCAGTAAATGTGCCGAAGCGCGTATGACAGATGGACAGTGCTGGGTTTTTCTGCTATACTGCCGCCAAAACCGAATTGAAAGGATGCCATGTCAATGACGAAAGTAGTGGTTAGGGATGTTTTGGTGGCGTTTGCCGTCTTTGCCTGGTCTGTGGCCGCTCAGGATGCCTCGGCCTGGAATGGTCAGAAGGCCATTCAGGCGTTGGCTGTGGACACGAACGGCATTCGCTGGGTGGATGGCCGGCTTCTGCCAATGGAGGGGCGGCCGTTTGCCGACACCGAAAACTTCTATGACCGACTTCCGGCGAATGTAACGACTAACGTCAACGCGGGCGTGCGGGGCATGAAGCGCTATTCGGCCGGTATGTCGTTCCGATTCCGGACAAATGCGAAGCGCATGACCGCAAAATGGACGTTATTGAGCACAATGCGCGAAAAGGGCAATCGGGCCGTTCGGCAAGGCGGCATTGACATCTATGGCCGCACGCCCAATGGCGCCTGGCATTATGTGCGCACCGGTAGCCCCACCTTCAAGGATGGCCTGGTCGAGTTTGACTGGACGCCTGGAGAGGAATGCCTCATCAACCTGCCGTTGTATGGCGGCATTCGCGATTTCTCGCTGGGACTTCCCAAAGATGCCCGAATCGAGGCGCCGGCACCCCACCTGGGGGCCTCAAAGCCGGTTGTCTTCTATGGTACCTCGATTACGCACGGCGGGTGCGCCTCGCGTCCGGGACTTTCCTTTGCCGCCATTGTTGGCCGCGAACTTGATGTGCCGATCGTCAATCTGGGCTTCTCGGGGAGTGGGGTGATGGAGTTTGAGATGAGCGAGCACATCGCCCGCATTGACGCCAGCTGCTATATCCTGGACTGCCTCTGGAACATGTCGTTGAGCGAGAAAGAGCGCCCAGGGCGTGCCGTTGAGACGAATTACGAGCCCTTTATCCGCAATCTGCGCGCCAAGCGGCCTGGTGTGCCGATCATCATGGCGGAGCAGTGCGACGTCTACTGCCGCCCGCCCTGCGACAAAGACCGCTTCATTCGGGCACTCTACGAGAAGCTGGTCGCCGAAGGGTGGAAAGATCTCGTCTATCTGCCCAAGACGAACATGTATTCCGGCGATCGGGAAGGGACTGTGGACGGCTGCCACCCGAATGACCTCGGCATGCGCACCATGGCCTTTGCCTTCGGCAACGCCGTCCGTGAGGCGCTGGCGAAATAGATGGACATGGCGGGACTCAATCGGGTATAATACTCCCCAGAGGTGAACAACATGCGCAAAACTGCTCTTTTGATGATGGCTATGGCGGCAATATCCGCCCTGGCGGGGACTTGCCACTGGACAGGTGCGGGCGGCGATGGCTATTGGACGAATTCGGCCAACTGGGCCGAGAACCGCATTCCCGGGCGCTGGCTGGTGGCGGACGCCGAGCAGCTTGGCGGCATTAGCACGAATGGCGTCACGGGTGAGGTCGCCATCTTCGGCGATGATCTTGTTGCGGGCGGTGCGACGACCATTGACTTCGATGGCGTCCACTCGATCTCCAACCTGATCACCACAGGCACGTCCCATCGCTATACCTATGGCGCCTCCAGCACCCAGTATGTGCCGATTGAGCCCTGGGGACGGTTTACGGTGGCGGAATTGGCGAACACGCCGGTGGCGCGTTTGCCTGCGAAGCTGCGTGCTGGCGTGGAAGTGCTGGCCGGAACCTGGGATGGCACGAAGTGGACGAACACCTACGGCAGCGAGACAGTCAAAGTGCGCAACAACTCGGCCACGGAGGAATTCGTTTTCGAGAATACATGGGGCCATTGTACGCGAAGCTCTCGCCATCCAACTGGTGGTGGGCAGACCGGGTTCCAGATCGAAGGCTTGGGAAGTTTCCGCTTCTCGGCACAGAACCAGGATAACCTGCCATTCTTCAGAAACTGTCTCACCACGGGCAAGCTCGTGATCGATACGAAGTTCGCCATGCGCGCCTTCGAGATCAACGCTCCCGGGGAGGGCTTGCCCGCCGATTCCACCACGGTGCGTCAGATCGAGATCACCGAAAATGGCGCGGTTGCCTCATGTGAAGGCCAGCAGCCATTGTTGACCGCCAACTTCCCCGTGCGTATTTTCGGCGACGGGTACTTCGCGTTTACGGCCGGCTGGGTCAGCAGTACCTATTGGCATGGCTACGGCATCCAGCTTTACGCCGATGTGACTATCGACTGCATGACGAAGTTTCGGATCTCCGCCAACAAGACTGACGCCAACTGGGCGGCCCTGGCGAATTTCCCCTATCGTATCGTCGTTTATCCCGGCTCGGGCGCCAAGCTGCGCCTCAATGGGCCAACCACGATCGGCCAGGAGGTGGTGCTCAATAACTGGAATACCCTGCCGGATCCGGCTTCGTCGATTGCGATGCGCGTGATCAGATACAGTGCCGGCGTTTTCTGCGTCACAACGTTTGCCGACGACGGCCCCTATGGGCCGAGCTCGTTCGAACTCACGGGAAATTCTGCGATTCAGTATGTCGGAGACGAGGCGGTGACGATGACGCGTGGCATGGTCATCACCAACATTTCCGGCACTGCGGCAGCGCGTCTTGACCATCAGGGCACGGGCACGTGGACTGTCACGTCCCCCGTTACGGCCGCGCCCAACGCGAGCACGGCGACGCTCAGCCTGAACGGTGCGACTGCCGAAGCGGTTTTTGCCGGCACGATTGACGCGAAAACCACCGTGGTGTGCGAAGGCGGAAACTGGACGTTTGCGCCAAGTGATGGCCAGTGTGCCAAGATGGCGCCCAAGGGCGGCCAGCTGCGCATGGGGACGGGCGTCTACACGATCAAAGAGATCGCCCCCTCCGCCAATGGTTCCGTGATGCTGGTGCCGGACGGTTGTACGCTCAACGTGGGCAAACTCGTCACCGCCGCCAACAAGACGATGGATTTCGTGTTCCTGGGCGAGACGGCACAGGTTTACATTGATCCGGCAGCCGCCAACGCGCTGGTAGGGCTCAAGGTGAACGGCCATCCGGCCGTATTGGATGCGGAGGGGCATCCTCAGATGGCCCTGGGCGCCGCCAATGTATGGAACCGCCCCGTGAACGGAAGTTGGACCGATGCCACGAAATGGGCCGGCAACCAGGCCGTTGATCCGCTCAAGGAGACCTTCGTCGACATGATCGGCGCCGATTTCGCGGTGACGCTGGACGGCGTGGAGCAGACGATCACCAATCTCTACGTGGGCAGCGCGAATGGCGACTCGGTTCGGCTCATCCTCACGAACAACACGCATCTCACGGTGTCTGGCCGCACGCACGTGCAGTCCCTCCTGCAGATGAAGAAGGGGGCTTGCGTGGAGGCTTACGACAGTGAACTCGAGCTTTTCAACCGCGGTAACCTCAACGGCGAGTCCGCGCTCGTGTCCATGCTGAGCCTGGGCGGCGGTTCGCTGGCGTTCCATGGCGCCTCTCAGCTCAAGGATCATGGCATTCCGCTGTCGATGCGCACGTCTGGCAGCGGCAATCTGAATGGCGCGCTTACGTTTGGCACCGGCAGGGTGGACTTCTATGGCGATTCGACCTTCGCCACCGAATACGAAGAGGGGCATACGACGTTCTATCATTACTACCGAGCCGACAAAGCCGGCGAGACGTCTCATGTCGCATTCCACGACAGTTCCCATTTCGCATTCCCCAACCAGCCCTATCAGTGCTTCATCGGCGGCAATGGCGGTCATGCCATTCTGGAGTGCGAGTCAGCTTCCATGGATAACCTGCGGATGTATTACCAGGCTTTTGTGGGCTTGGGGACGGGTGTGGGCGATTTGATCCTGAAGGGAACCGGTGCCTACTACATGGGCGTCAATTTCATGCAGGTGGGTACGCCTCAGGCAACGGACAAATCCGCCTCGACCATTGCCTTTGCGACTGGACGCGTGGATGTGGCCGGTAGCGCATTGTGCTACGTATACGCGAACAACACGGATGTCGGCGGCTTTGGCGGCCTCGTGGTGGGCCAGGGATTGACGCTTGACAAGGATCGCGGCGCTTCGTTCCTCCACGGCGAAATCACGGTGAGGGAGATGGGCAAACTGGAACAGGAGCGTGGCTCCTTCATCGTGGGTGGCGGCCCCAATGGAGACGGCGAGGTTTCGCTTACGGGCGGCACGATCAAGATTGTGCCTCAGACTTCCTACGAAAACCTCGTCAAGGGAGCGGTGTTGGTGGGCGGTTTCGGCGGTAATGGTCGCTACACGCAGACGGATGGCGCCTTCTCCACGCGGCGCAACGTGTATGTGGGCGGTGCCACGACAAACGAGATGTATCGCTATCACAACAATGGCAATCGCCTGCAGCAGTACCATGACGCCCGGGGCCTGGTGCGCGTGCTGGGCGGCTCGTTCACGACCTTGGCGGACATTGTGCTGGGTCGTGACGGAACGGGCGTACTTGAACTATCGGGCACGGGTACGGTGGCTGCGGCCACACTCGTCGTCTCCAACACGACGGGACAGGCCGCATCCACGCTGCGTTTCACGGCGGATGCGAAGGGGCGGTGCGGCAAGATCGATGCCGCCACGCAGGTCAGATTCTATCCTGGGTCGAAGCTTGTGGTGGATGTGACGGCCTGTCCGGAAGCACGCCGTCAGGTGGTTGCCCTTGATCTGGATTCGGCAGTCGAAGGGGTTGAGGATGTGCAGGTTGAGCTGGTTGGGGACGAGAGCTGCCGCTATCCCCACCGTCTCGCCTGGTCGGCCGATCGTAGGCGCTTGGCCTATTCCGTTGACCACGGGCTCATGATGTACATCCGCT
Organism: Kiritimatiellia bacterium; assembly: GCA_024405395.1. Classification (GTDB taxonomy): domain Bacteria; phylum Verrucomicrobiota; class Kiritimatiellia; order RFP12; family UBA1067; genus RGIG6720. The sequence continues at coordinate 11,445 of JAKSOW010000062.1, forward strand.
AAGGTGCGACGATATCTGGACAAAGACGAAGAGGGGACGATGACATGAAAAATGTCTTCTGGTGTGCCGTGGGTCTGTTGGGTGCGCTTCAGGCTCTGGCAGGTGATCCTGTTGGCTTCCGGTTCGAGACGAACCATGCCGATGCGCTCTATAAGCTGGGCGAAGAGGCGGTCTACACGGTTACGGCGACAAACGGCGCCGGCGAGAGAATCACCTCGGGCGTCGTGCATGCGCGCCTGGACAACTACGGACCCAAGATTCAGCTCGAACGCGACGTGGATCTGGCCAAGGAGAATCCCTTTGTCGTCAGAGGCAAGCTGGACGAACCGGGCTTCCTGCGGCTGTCGATGAGCGGGAAGGGCATCGGCAAGAACAATTCGCGTTGGGGCGTGGGCTATGAGCCTACCCGTATCGTCGCTGGCGGCGAGGTCCCCGCCGATTTCGACCAGTTCTGGGCGGACGCCCAGGCGCAGCTGGAGGCCACGGTCCCCCTGGATCCGCGGATGGAACTTGATCCCGAACACTCTAAGGGAGCCTTTGACTACTACCGCGTGAGTTTCGCCACCTATGGCGGCACACGCGTGTGGGGTTTCCTCTCCATCCCGAAGGATCGTTCGAAGGCGCCGTTCCCCGTGACGTGCGAAGTGTGCAGCGCCGGTGAGGGCAAGTGGACAATTGCCATGCCGGGCCGCCCCGATCGCATCCGCTTCTACTTCACGGTGCATACGTTCGAGCCGCCCCGCACGCTGGCCGAAGTGGCGCCGCGTCATGCCCAGATGCGCGAAGAGCTGAAGGCCAAATACGGGGTGGGGCACTACGCCTCGGCGGGCATCGCCGTGTCGCGTGAGGACTACTATTTCTATCGGACCATTCTGGGCATCAATCGGGCATTCAATTGGCTGTGGCAGCAGGATTATGTGGACCGCAAACACTTCGACTATGCGGGCGGCAGTCAGGGAGGCGCCTTCGGGTGGTGCCTGTGCGGACTCAACAAGCACATCACATCCGCCGTGTTGCGGGTGCCTGCGATGTCCGATACCCGTGGTTTCCTGGCAGGCCGCCAGAGCGGTTGGCCTGGGATCATCGAGGCGCAGCCGCCGGCGCTGCGGGATGCGGCCATCAAGAATGCCGCCTACTTTGATGGGGCGTCTTTTGCCACGCGCATCACCTGCCCCATCCGCGTGACGGTGGGTTTCATCGACAACACCTGCTCGCCGTCCAGCGTCTACGCCACGTTCAATCGCCTTGTATCCAAGGACAAGGCCATTCTCAATGCCATTGGCAAAGGCCATGGGGGACAGACCCGCGAGTTTGACGAGATTGCCCGTCAATGGCAGGAATCCCGCTGATCTTGGGTACTGGGCTTTTCACCGCCAGTTACCCGACATTGGTTTATCGGGTAACGGGCTAGCCACGTAGGCCCCTGGACTAAATCAATGCGGTTCCTGGGGCCTGTCGTTTTGTCCCCTCTGTCCACTTTGGGAGAGGCTAGGGTCGACGATTCGATTCGTGCGCACGAATCTCCAAAACCCCTCCCGCCGAATCGTGTTGCCCCTACAGTCGAGCAATCGATTCGTGCGCACGAATTTTGGGTTTGCAAAAGGCCTTTCGGGGGAATGGGCTCAGTCATTGCTGTTGCGTAAGTGAGTCTCCTGTGATAGAATACTTGCTTATGTCACGCGTTAAATCGTTTCCCGTTCCCATCGTCGTCCTCGTCTTGCTGGTCGCCTCGGCGGCATTTTACCTGTGGACGCGGCCCAACGCCGTGTCTCGTCATCAGGCAGGGGTGTCGGTTCCTGTGACGAATACGGCGGTGGCTGGCGTCTCGAACACGGTTGCGACCGCCGTTTCGAATGGGGCGGCGCATTCCACGCAGACTTCTCCGTCAGGCGGACAGGCCTCTTCCTCCGTTGGGGCGAAGGGGCCTACGGCTAAGCAGAAAGTCGACGGAAACGGCAATGCCGCGACTTCGCCGGCAACTGCGCCGAATTCGTCGGCTCCGACGCCTCCAGGTGAAGACCCCTACGCCTGGCTCGCCGAGCCGCCGCCTGGTACGCCCTGTCCGCCGTTGAACATCGCGTTTGATTTGACGCGGTCTGGAAGAGAGTTCTCCTGGTTAGAGGAGAAGTGGCGCAAGGTGATCCTCGCCTCAGCGCGGTCTAGACTTTCCTTCAAGCCCGTCTATCTTGAACTGACGCATGAGGAGCTCGAAAACGCCAACATGTTCATTCTACCCGTTAGTAAGGGTGGAGTATATACGCCCGCGGAAAAGAATGTTCTGAGCAATTTTGTCCAGCGTGGCGGTGTGGTTCTTTGTTGGCGAGGTGAATACCCGGTAGGAAATGACTTCCTTAAGGATTATGGGGGAGAGATTCAAGAATTGCCTTTAGAAAAGCCTTTTACGAGGCTTTCTGCCGCCAAGGTTCCCTGGTGGGCGAATCGGCAGATTGAGGTGACCGGGTGGAACGGTTCTGGCCGAGGGGTCTTCAACCTGGGCAAGTCTTCTTCAGCCTGGCATCCTGTCCTGACAGGTCGGGATGGCTTGGCGGCTCTGACATTCCGCCGCGTGGGGAAGGGACAGTTGCTCTACATCTCAAACCAGTGTTTCTGGGGTGATGCACATTGGGCCCCCCCCAAGCGCTACAATGCCGAGCTCATGGCTTCCGTCTTTGACGCCTGTGCCCGATTGGCCCGAAAAGTCGATCCGGGTAAGCCCTTTTTGGCGCGGGACCTTGAGACCGCCCCCGTTAAGTTGAAGAGCAGCTATGGACCGCGCATTTACGCCAGTAAGGAACTGCGTGACGAGGCTTACGCAATTAAGGCGTATTACGATAAGATGCTGCCCGCGCTTAAGGAGCTTACGGGGCGCAAGCTTAAGGAAAAGCTTGATTCCGTGTATATGGTGGTCAGCAAGAGATTGTACGGTTATTCAAACCATGATTCCTCCAAGTCTATTTTTCTTCATGGAATTCGCAAACATGGGAAAGCTTTTGATGTCAAGTGGGGGGATGCTTGGGGCCCTTTTGCAAACTGGTGGTTCGGGGAAAATTCTCCCGAGTTTTCTACATCCTGCTATAACCAAGAGCGACAGTCATTTTCAAGTTGCTTTGCACGATATGTGCACGCCGTTCTCCTGGAACAAATCGGCGAGCGCGAGTTGTCCACGAACTATATTGGACGCATTGTGGGATGGGAAAAATCCCGCAATGTGCTTACGGGTTATTGGTCGGATGGTGAACCTAAAGAAGGTGTGCCGCATAAAAAGATGACGAATGATTATGCTCTGATTGAACTCAACGAGGCCAAGGTTTTTGCGTTAATGGAGGAATTGAGACGCAGAAAGCCCGATCTCATAAGGTGCCTCTATCATGAGCTTGACCAGCTGGTGGCGCAGGGACGAGTGGATCGCGTGGCCAATATCCACCAGACGGCCGCCATCTTCTCGCGGGTGATGGAAGCGGACATGTTTCCGCTGTTCGAGAAGTATGGTTTCCGCGTAGAAGATAGGCGCAAGGCCCGGTTCGGCCGTTCGAAGGTTGACCTCAAGACGCTGGAGTCCGTCAATGGGAAGCCCGCCCTGAAGGGAAAAGAATTTGATCTTCAGAAGGTGAAAGGAAAAGGCCCGAAGTCCGTCTGGCTGGAGATGGTGGGCTGCCCGGCCGGCATTGCGCAGATGGGCAGCCGTGGCGATGTGAACGGGCCTCTCTGGACGCACCAGATCGCGATCACCGAACCGTTCTGGATCGGCAGGACGCAGGTGACGAAGCTACAATGGGCTGAGGTGATGGGTAAGCGTTCGGCCTCGAAGTCTCGTTTGGTGGATGCGCTGGGCGGCGGATCCACCGCGGCCGACCATCTCTCCTATACGAATGTGCTGCAATTCTGCGAGAAGCTGACGGAGCGGTTCCGGCACCTGATTCCGCTTGGGTACGTGTTCCGTCCGCCGACGGAGGCCGAATGGGAGTACGCCTGTGACGCGGGCAAGATGGACGGCCGGGCGACTGGAGGGCTGGCGATGGCAGACGTGAAGAAGGTCTGCTGGACCAAAGACGATTCGCTGGCCCGCATTACCAGCACCGGCGTCAAACTGCCGACAGGTTTCGACCGCAGCCGGCTGCCGATGGGGCCTGTCGGAAAGAAGCAGCCGAATGCCTGGGGCATCTACGACATGCTCGGCAACGGCTGGGAGTGGTGCCTGGACACTCTTAGACCGCCGTCGGAGGGAATGGATGCGGCTTATGCACGTACCCGGGAGTACCTGCAGGAGATCTTCTTCTACAAGCCGGAGGAACAGGATCCGCTCTTCTCCTATACGGAGGCGAACGCCTATGCCTGCGCCCGCGGCATGAACTACACGGGAGCCGGCTCCTGCACGAAAACGGTGTTCCCCGTTGACGCCGAGCCCTCGGCCGAGATGACCTTCCGCGTGTGTCTTGGACCGGAACTTATCAAGGAGCGGTCCGGCAATAAGATTCCACACTGACTTTTCGGTTTTCTCCATTGACGCTGCAATGTACAGGCCATGAAAAAAAGATCGTTTCCAGTTCTCCCCGTAATCGTCCTTGTCTTGCTGGTCGCCTCGGCGGCATTTTACCTGTGGACGCGGCCCAACGCCGTGTCTCGTCATCAGGCAGGGGTGTCGGTTCCTGTGACGAATACGGCGGTGGCTGGCGTCTCGAACACGGTTGCGACCGCCGTTTCGAATGGGGCGGCGTACGTCACGCAGACTCCTCCGTCTGGCGGACAGGCGTCTTCCTCCGTTGGTGCGAAGGGGCCTACGGCTAAGCAGGAAGTCGACGGAAACGGCAATGCCGCGACTTCGCCGGCAGCTGCGCCGAATTCGTCGGCACCAACCCCTTCAGGCGAAGACCCCTATGCCTGGCTCGCCGAACCGCCGCCTGGTACGTCCTGTCCGCCGTTGAACATCGCGTTTGATGTGACGCGGCATTTTGGGGCGTGGCAGCAGTTCTCTTGGTGGGAGGAGTCCTGGCGCAAGGTGATCCTCGCCTCCGCGCGATCGAGGCTTTCCTTCAAGCCCGTCTATCTTGAACTGACGCATGAGGAGCTCGCAAACGCCAATATGTTCATTCTGCCCACTGGTAGGGGCGAAGTATATACGCCCGCGGAAAAGAATGTTCTGAGCAATTTTGTCCAGCGTGGCGGTGTGGTTCTTTGTTGGCGAGGTGAATACCCGGTAGGAAATGACTTCCTTAAGGATTATGGGGGAGAGATTCAAGAATTGCCTTTAGAAAAGCCTTTTACGAGGCTTTCTGCCGCCAAGGTTCCCTGGTGGGCGAATCGGCAGATTGAGGTGACCGGGTGGAACGGTTCTGGCCGAGGGGTCTTCAACCTGGGCAAGTCTTCTTCAGCCTGGCATCCTGTCCTGACAGGTCGGGATGGCTTGGCGGCTCTGGCATTCCGCCGTGCGGGGAAGGGACTGCTGCTCTACATTTCAAACCAGTGTTTCTGGGGTGATATGAGTGCACCCAAGGCCTACAATTCCGAGCTCATGGCTGCCGTCTTTGACGCCTGTGCCCGATTGGCCCGAAAAGTCGATTCGGATAAGCCCTTTTTGGCGCGGGACGCCGAAACGGCACCAGTCAAGTTGAACAGCCACGGCTTGCGGATCTATGCGTGTTCGGAACTGCAAAAAGAGGCTGGTAACATCAAGGCCTACTATGATAAGATGCTGCCAGCTCTGAAGAAACTGACGGGGCGCGCGCTCAAAGACTTGGAATCGTACATCTTTGTCGTTGGGCGCCATGATCTTGGATTGCAAGAATGCTTTAAGGATGATCAAAGACAGGTTATACTTCATCCTCCTCTGCAGGATGACAGCGGATGCGGATGGAACCGAACGATTCGGGAACCGACTCCGTCTTGTGATTGCAATTACTTTTGGGTGTCGCCAGGAGAATTCTCGAGGGACTATGCTCGAAGGGATTTGGAGGCGTTCTCACGACAGTTTACACTCTATACGCGTGTGATCCTTCAGGATAGATTGGGATATCATTCTTGGGCGACCAATTGCATACAGGAGTATATAAATTGGAGGAAAGAGAGCTTTGACGCCTTGTCTGGGTACTGGACTGATGGAACGCCGCGGACGGAAACATCTGAGAACAGGAGGCTCGAAAGTGATGGGGAGGTGGACAGGCTCAATCGTGCCAAGGTATTCGCCTTGATGGAGGAGTGTCGGGCCAAGAAGCCTGACGTGGTGGAGCAACTCTATCGGACTCTTGACCAGTTGGTGGCGCAAGGGCGAGTACAGTGGGCGGTCAACCTCCACCAGACCGCCGCCATCTTCTCGCGGGTAATGGGGGAAGACGTGTCCCCGCTGTTCGACAAATATGGATTTCGCGACAAACAGGGGCGTCCGGTGGACTGGAACAAGGCATGCTTCAGACGCCCCAAGACCGGTCTGGACAAACTAGCGCCTGTTGCTGGCAGGCCCGCGCTGGAGAGGTCGAAGTTTAGCTCGTTCCCCTTGAAGAAGGGGAATGGAAAGATGAGAGGGGTGGGACTGGAGATGGTTGGTTGCCCCGCCGGCACGGCGCAGATGGGGCGCGCGAACGAGGCGTATGGCCCGCTCTGGACGCACCAGATCGCCATCCCCGAGCCGTTCTGGATCGGCAAGACACAGGTGACACGGCGGCAGTGGGCCGCGGTGATGGGCGAGCGGCGACGTTCGGCGCAGGAGACTGCCCTGGTGAAGGTTCTGGGCGACGAGGAGACTGCGGCAGACCACCTCTCCTACGCGGAAGTGCAGGACTTCTGCAGGAAGCTCACGAAGAGTTTTCGCCACGTGATCCCCCTGGGGTATTCGTTCCGCCCGCCGACGGAGGCCGAATGGGAGTACGCCTGTGACGCGGGCAAGATGGACGGCCGTGCGACTGGAGGGCTGGCGATGGCAGACGTGAAGAAGGTCTGCTGGACCCGGGCCGACTCGGTTGAACGCCTCAAAAAGCAGGGCAAGCTACCGAAGGGTTTTGACATCAGCCGTCTGCCGATGGGACCTGTTGCGCAGCGGAGTCCGAATGCCTGGGGCATCTACGACATGCTCGGCAACGGCTGGGAGTGGTGTCTTGACACCTTTGCGCCGCCGCCAGAAGGCAAGAATGCTGCCGATGCGCGGACGATGGAGCACCTGAAGAACATCTTCAACTATGGCGTAGAACCGGCCAATCCACTCTTCTCCTATGCGGGAGCGAACGCCTATGCCTGCGCCCGCGGCATGAACTACACGGGGGCCGGCGCCTGCACGAAGACGGTGTTCCCCGTTGATGCGGAGCCCTTGGCCGAGATGACCTTCCGCGTGTGCCTGGGACCGGATCTAGTGATGTCAGAGTAGGCCCACGCAGCTAACCTGGAAAGTGGAAGATAGATCATGGAATTCGAGGCAGGACATCGCATAGGCGCCTATCGCATCATCCGGTGCATTGGCAAGGGCGGCATGGGAACCGTCTATGAGGTTGAGCACATTGAGCTTGGAGTTCATTATGCGCTCAAGGTTTTTTCATTCGACATGTCGAAGATGGATGGCGCATTGTTGAGGCGCAAGTTCCTGGATGAGGGGAAGGCATTGGCGCGCTTGAAGCACCCAAATCTGACGCACGTCTTCGACCTTGCCTTTGATGAAGAGACCGGCGCGCCATATTTTGTGATGGATCTTGTTCTCTATAAGGATGGTGAGCCCTATACGCTTGACGCCGTGGATACGTCGGGGTTGGATGAACGGCATGTCCTGCGCTGGTTCAAGGATGTGGCGGGGGCGCTCGACTACATTCACAAGGAAGGGATAATACACCGCGACATCAAGCCTGGGAACATGCTGCTGAAGGCGAACCGACACGTGGTCGTCACGGATCTGGGGGTGGCGAAGGTATTCGATGAACACCTCTTTCTGGGGGACGAGGGGCTGTCGACCGAGAAAACCGGGGCTATGCTGGTGTCCCAGATGGCAGGAACGCGGCACTACATTGCGCCGGAAGTCCTCAAGGGAAATCGGTCGACGCCTGCAGTCGATGCCTACGCGCTTGGCGTGACGATGGTGAAGTTGCTGACGGGGTTATGGTACGATGAGCACCATGAGGCGCTGTCGATGCTCTCGAAATACAAGCTCCGCTGGAATGCGGTTCTGCCGCTCCTGCTGGCTCCCAAGCCAGAGCGGCGTCCGCTACAGTTGGCGCCTCTAGCCGAGCAGCTTGATCCACATCCCAGAACGCCGACCGCGCCTGAGGCCGTTGCGTCGTCCCCGGGAACGAGGAAGTATCTCTCGATCATCTTCTCCGCCATAGGCCTGATATTGTCGGGAATCCTGGTGTGGTTGGGAATCCGCAATCTTCAGCAGGGGCACGTGGATGACACACCACCGTCCTCTTCCGCTATGGAGGCCCAGCCGATTGGGAAATAGGGATGGCTCAGAGAATTTCCGCTTTCCCCCTTGTTTGGGCCTCTGTTTTTTGATATAGTATCCCCCGTCCTGCGACCGTCTTAGGAGATTCCTCCCCGTTGCGGGCATCCGCCAGTCTCTGCGGATGTTCGGATTTGCGTATGCCCGCATCGGGAAGTGTCGGCGTGTTGTAGGACACGTCTAAAAACAACAAACAAAGAAAGTCCGAACTAAAATGATCGACAAAGCAGCTGTCCGCGCCGAATTCCAGCGTCATGACCGCGATACCGGTTCCTCTGAGGTCCAGATCGCGCAGCTCACCAAGGAAATCCTCGCTCTCACCGAGCACCTCAAGGCCAACAAGAAGGACCACTCGTCCCGTTACGGCCTGCTCCGCAAGGTGAACAACCGTCGCTCGCTCCTCGACTACCTCAAGCGTGAGGACGAGGCGAAGTATCGCGACCTCATCAAGAAGCTTGGCCTGCGCCGCTAAAAGATTGGAACTTCCCGATGCAAGGTGCAAAGCAGTTTAAGGTCAACATCGCCGGGCAGGATCTCGTCTTCGAGACGGGCCTCCTCGCGATGCAGGCCGCGGGCGCGGTGACGTGCTCGTATGGCGACACGACGGTCTTCACGGCCGTCACCAATACCGATACGCCCCGTGAGGGCATCGACTTCTTCCCGCTCCAGTGCGAGTACCGTGAGAAGTTCTACGCCGCGGGTAAGTTCCCCGGCGGGTTCTTCAAGCGCGAGGCGCGCCCCACGAGCAAGGAGATCCTGACGGCCCGCATGTGCGACCGCCCGATCCGTCCGCTCTTCCCGGATGGCTACTACAACGACGTGCAGGTCAACTCCACGCTCATCCAGTCGGATGGTCAGCGTGAGGCGGACTTCCTCGCCGTGAACGCCTCTTCGGCGGCGCTGCACATCAGCGAGATCCCGTTCATGGGCCCGATCGGCTGCGTCCGCATCGGCCGCGTGGACGGGCAGTGGG
>JAKSOW010000063.1 GCA_024405395.1 Kiritimatiellia bacterium
CAGCTGCCGCTTGTACTCGTGCAGACGCTTCACCTGCACGTCGAAGATCGACGACGGGTCGAGCTTGACGCCCAGATTCGACGACACCCACAGCGCCAGCTGGCGCTTGTTCGAGAGCTTGATGCGCTCCAGACAGTCGAGATAGGCCGCATCACCCACGCTCGCCTCCAGCTTCTTCAGCTCCTCGAGGTGCGTCACCCAGCCATTGCCGATGCGATCGGTGATGAGCTGCGCGAGGTTGGGGTTGGCCTTAAGCAGCCACCGACGCGGCGTGATGCCGTTGGTCACGTTGTGGAAGTGGTCGGGCATCAGCTCGTAGAAGTCCTTGAAGAGCGAATCCTTCAGGATCTGCGAATGGAGCTTCGCGACGCCATTGACGCTGGAGGAGCCGATGATGGCCAGGTTGGCCATGCGGATATAGCGCTCGCCACCCTCGTCGATCAGCGACATGCGCGCCAGGCGGTCCGTGTCGCCGGGATACATCGCGGAAATCTGGCGCAGGAAGCGGCCGTTGATCTCGTAGATGATCTGCAGGTGGCGCGGCAGCAGACGCTCGAGCATCGGCAGCGGCCACTTCTCCAGCGCCTCGGGAAGCACAGTGTGGTTCGTGTAGCCCGTGGAACGGCACGTGATGTCCCACGCCTCGTCCCACTCCAGGCCCTCCTGGTCCACCAGGATGCGCATCAGCTCGGGGATGACGAGCGCCGGATGCGTCTCGTTGAGATGGATGAACGCCTTCTCCGGCAGCAACTTCCAGTCGTCGTTCGTCTCGCGGAAGCGGCGCAGGATGTCGGCGAGCGAGCAGCACACGAAGAAATACTGCTGCCTGAGGCGCAGCTCCTTGCCGGCGACGGTGTTGTCGTTCGGATAGAGTACCTTCGTGAGGTTCTCCGCGAGCACCTTGCGCTCCACGGCCTCGGCGTAGGAACCCTTGTTGAAGTTCTCGAGGTTGAAGTCGTCCGTGGCCTTCGCGCTCCAGAGGCGCAGCGTGTTGACGGCATTGGCGTAGCCGACGATCGGCAGATCGTACGGCAGGCCCTTCACCGTCTCGCTACCCACCCAGCGCCAGGAGCTGCGGCCGGTCTTCGAATCCTCGACATACTCCACATGGCCGCCGAACTGCACCGTCTGTGCGTATTCCGGACGCGCCAATTCCCACGGATAGCCGTCGCGCAGCCACTGATCCGGCTCCTCCACCTGCTGACCGTCGACAATCTGCTGGCGGAAGATGCCGTAGTCATACCGCAGACCATAGCCCATGCCCGCCAGGTCCAGCGTGGACATGGAATCGAGGAAGCATGCCGCGAGGCGCCCCAGGCCGCCATTGCCCAAGCCGGCATCCGACTCGAAGTCGCGCAGCGCGTTCCAGTCGATGCCGTATTCGCGCAACGCCTCCGAGCACTCCTTGTCGAGCTTGAGATTGATGACGTTGTTGCCGAGCAGACGGCCGATGAGGAATTCGAGCGAAAGATAATAGACGCGCTTGGTGTTCTGACGATGATACGTGTCCTGCGTGCGATACCAACGTTCCACCAGACGATCGCGAATGGCATACGCAAAGGCCGTATACTGATCATGGGGGGTGATTCGGTCACCCTTGGCAAGGGTGTAGCGCAAATGCCAGGCAAAGTCCTCTTTCAGACCCTGGACAGTGTTTTCGACGCGGCGGTCGGGGCTTTTCACTTCTTTTATCTCCAACTGAATCTTCTTTTTCCAAAACCGAAAAACCACATTATAGCAAAAAAAGGGCGATTTTACAACCCCAAGGCCATTTTGCCGTAAAAGTCGTTATTTTCGCCGACGAAAGCCGTTTTTGCCTTTTCGGACACCCACCCCTCCTTTCCTGACGTCGTATAGGGCTTCTGGCAGCTCTCCACGTGCCCGTCCGCAAAGGAGATGTTGGCATGCCCCTTGTGCCGAAAGGCCTGCGTCCCCGCCTCACGCAGGCTGTCGCCGGAATAGTCCCAGTCACGCGAAGCCTGCGTGGCGCGCATGAACTTGTTTGGGCCGCCCGAATAGCCGCCATCGCCGAAAAGCGGCAATTTGTCCGCCTGCTTCACCTGCATCCAGCGCAAGGGCGATTCCCGCGTGGCACGGTCCCCAACCACCTTGCCCACGTAGGCACAATTGTAGTTATAGCCCGTATAGCCACTACCGTTCCAGTTATCGAACGTATCCCGGCACTTGGGACAGCAGACGACGGAGCCAAAATTCAGCCCTTCCCACATGTCGCCAGGCTCATCCTTGCCGCCATTCGGGCGCTTGAAGTCCCAACAATAGGAAGAGTAGCCGGCCTCGTTCTTCATTCCCCAGGGATATTCACCCGTACTCTGCGCAAACGCTGTGCACACCTGCGCCATCTGGCGCAGGTGTGCCTTGCAGTCGGCATCCCAGGCATCTTCCTTGAGGCCCCGCATCATCGGCACCATCACGCCGATCAGGAGGCCGAGAATGCCCACGACCAGCAGGCATTCCAGGATGGTGAAACCTTGTGCGTAACGACTCTTCACGGACGCAGCTCCAGCTTGAAGAACTTCGGTTCATCGTCAACCGAACGCCGCAGCACATTGAGCCAGAGGCCACTTTCAGCATCTCGAGTAGCCTCGACGAAGGCAGGGGTTTCATACGACCAGCGCTTCGTGCTCAGATCCTTCTTGCCGCCCGCACGGAAATACCCAACCGAATCCTCCAATGAACGCGATGCCATCACCATGAAGTCCACGTAGTTCTCATTTATCGTGAAACCTTCAATCCTAAAATCCAGCGCCGCGGCGGCCTCAGTCGGCGACTGGCCAAGGATCGCGTTGACGCCATTCGGCTTGCCATTCGCCGACAAAGCCGAGAAGCCCGTGAGATTCTGCGCATAGGCTTCACCCGCATAGACTTCGTTGGTGTAGGTCTCATTCTTGTAGGCATCCGCCCAGGAGAAGTTGTCGCACACCCAGTTCTGGTAGGTCGAGCCCGGGGCAACATCGGCCACCGCATCCACTTCGACTTCGCTCCAGATGGGATAGCCGTCGGCATCAACCTTGCCGGAATCCTTGGAGGAAATGCGCACATACTTGAACCACTTGCGGCCATTGGCGTCCGTCGGCAGATCCAGCCCCGAGATGTCGAAGCCCGTGCCGCCGGCGCTGCCGTTGTAGCGGCGGCAGACCTCCCCGAGCGTCAACCCCGCACAGTCCGCGATACTGACGCTCGGATCGACGGGGAAGAGCGGATTCGTCCGCGCGCCCCAGTGCGCATTGCCGGCGAACAGCGACGTATCCGGATGAGCACGGTCGAAGACGCGGCCCAGCGTCGGCATCGAGGAATCCGCGTAGCGACCTTCGATTTCAAACCACTCTTCGCCATCCGCGCTCACCTCAACAAGCCCCTGTTCATCGGCGCTGTCGCCGGCTCCGCTGAAGACAAGCGCCTCGGGGTCTACGCCATCATAATACCAGGAATCGCTGTTGCCTGTGGCAAACGTGTTGCCGAAGACGATGAAGTCCACGCCGAATGGATTTCGGGGATCGTCGACTACAGGATGGTCGAATTCGATCGTGACGAACGCCAACTCGTCATCGCCATCCAGACACGACAAAGCGAACAGCTGATTCTTCATCCACTCGCTGTTGTACGGATTGATGAGCGAGGAGCCGTATTCGTCCTCCACCATCACATCGCGCGGACGCCCCAACACGGCCTCAGGGTTAGCGTAGGCCAGTTCGCCCGACATGTCGCCCCACAGCGTGCGCTCATCCTCGGTATAGGAATCCACAATTTGCCAACCGTAGGGGCTTTCGGCGGCTGCGGGAACTTCGCAGTCGTAGACGGGGAACATATCCCAGGTAACTGGATCATAGTCCGACAAACCATAATACAGAACCCACCAATCACCACTCTCCGGTGTGACGGACGAGATGCCCACAGGCGACATTGTGAGGTTATCCATCGTGTTCAGGTATTCGTCGCCGTTCACCGATGACATCACATTCCACCACAGACCACAGGCACCCGAGCCGATAAGCGCCGAAGGCTCAGTTGCCGTCTCAGAAGCTACGTCAAAAGACGCATTCACATCCGCGGTGTCATATCCAAGAAATTCAAGGTAGAACCCCCAGCCGCTATCCGAACCTCCCACCCGCAAGCGCGGATCTTCTGCAACTACCTGTTCCAGTATCTTGTCCAACTTGGGCGCTTCGCCATTCCAGCGGAAGCCCCATACGCGAGCAGTTGGTGCGCCGAAGTCGGACTCGGAACCATACAGTCCGCTCCAGTCCATGACGAGCGCGCACTTGTTGGTGCCCGTGCCGATCCAATAGTGGATGTCATCGAATGTAAAGCCCTGCGCCCCTACAGCAAGGGCAAGAGCCGTTCCCGTCAGCATTGTCTTGATGTTCATGTCATTCCTTGTTTGTTGTTGTTGTTTCAATCATGTCTACCGCCTAATCCAGACGGTGCCAGAAAAGTGTGCGCGCGCGATGCGGTGCGGACGGATCTGTCGGCGGCTCTGCATCCCGCCACACGAGCGCCACGGCGCGTGCACAGGCCGTGCCGCCCGTACCCCCTTCTCGTCCGCCCGCCTCCGCTCTGAGGAAATACAGGAAAAGCTGTTGCCGAGAGGAGAAACTGCCCCGCCAGAAGGCATGCAGGAATTTCCGGTCCACATCATGCAGACCTGCAGCGAAGGCCGGCGCCGCCGCCAGCGGATCCGTTTCGCCCCCAGCTGCCCAGTCCAAACCATCCCAGACTTCCTGCCAGCGTTTCCCGTCCTGCGCACCGGTGCGAAATGCCGCCGCGAATTTCTTGGCGAGCGCCAAGCACTCCGCAGACGACAAGGCCCCCTCTTGTCCGACTTCCGTGAACGCCCGCGCCAGCGACGCCTGGTTCGTGTCTGCCGCCCACCAGTCATACGGCGTATTGGCGAATGCCCCTGCCATCAGGCGCAGATTGTCCGTATGGGGATTCACGAAGACGTCCCGCGCCACATCGTCCGCCCAGGCATAGACGCCGTCAGCCGGGCTTTCGGGCGTACCCCACAGCCGCCAGGAACGCCACATGTACGAAGCGTCCGCCACGTCCGCCGCCGCCGTGCGCACACGCCCATCGTACTGGGCGACGTCAAAAGGCGAAGCACCTTCTGCCGCCGCCAGCCGCCCATCCAGACGCGGCAGAAAGGCGAATTCGCCGGGCGACTGCAGCTGGCCCGCGTTGGAGACGTTGAGGAAGATGTCGCCGTCTCGCCCATCTTCGCCCAACGTCTTCTGCGATTCGAGCCAGGCGGCTCCATCCAAACCGGCTCCAGTCGCATACCACTGTTCAGGCGCCCAATTGAAGCGCGGATCCACCGCCGCAAATGCGGCAGGTTCCCAGACAGCATTGACGCCTGTCGCCTGTGCCGACGTGTCGGCCACAAGTTCCGAATAGGAGAGCGCCTTCGGGCTTGCAAAGCGGAAAAGCGCCTGGGGCACATCAACGACAGACTCCACGGCTGGCACCGCATCATGGATCTTGGTGCCCGTCTGGTCCGTCACACGCAGCCAACAGGCCGCATAGAGCGCGAACTCGCCTTCTGGTTGCACAGACAACGGCTCCTTGTAGATCACGTCCGACAAATCGGCCTGCCAAGGTTTGAAGCCCACCTCATACGTGAAGACAGGCTCGCCGGAGACGCCCTGTTCGTCGATGTGCGTCGTCTCCACTACCGTCAGCAGCGGATGCGCCGCCAGCACTTCAAGAGACTCGGGGAACTGCAGCGTGTGTACCCCATTCGCCGGCAACGCATCCGCCTGCTTCAACACAGCGGCGTCGCGCCAGTCGTCAAGGGCACAGGGCGCGGCCACCAGCGTCAGCAGGCGATCATCCGCCACCGCGCGCGCGTCTCCTTGCCAAAGTGCCTCGGCAGGTTCCAGCGCCGATGTGGCCGTCCGCAGTCCCAGCCCCTCTGGCGCAAAGAACAGACGCATCACGGCGCGAAGGCGCCACGTCGACGAGTCACCACCTCGCTGCCGTTTGAACGGGAAGACCGTCGTCACCGCTAGCGCGCGCGCCGCCGAAGCATCCAGCAGATAGCGTCGCCGCCGCACCTGAGTCGTACCAGGAGCCCCATCGCCTTCCGTCGGATCTTCCACAACCGCGACCTTGATCGGAAAGACAAAGGGGGCGGCATCCACCCCCACAATCATGGGCGTGCGTTCCGCACACGGCAGAGCCAATGAGGTGGGTACGTCGTCCGAATCCAGGTAGTCCTTCACCAGCGCGCGCCGCACATCATCCATGTCGGCGGAGGCCAGCCAGGCGTCCACACATACCACAGCCGGCGCGCGCGGAAACCAGGAATCCGCCACCAGAGCCGAAGACAGGGCCGAATCCGCACACCCATCATAGAACTTGCCGCCGCTGCGGCCCATATACGAGACAAAAGGCACGAACGACGGCGCCACACTCCCTAATGCCAGCGCATGGTCCAACGTGGACACAAAGGGCCAATCGGGCTGGATCATCTTTGCCGCCGTCCAGGCGTTCGTGTAGGCGCGCCATTCCGAATCGTCCGCCGTGCCGGCGCCCATCAGATAGGCCGGCGAGACACGCTGCGCCCCCGTGCGCACGCCCTGGGGATTGAGCCGATTCACGTCCAGGAAATCCGACACATTGACGGCCACATAGGCGTAGCGTCCTGCGCCCTGTTCGTCAAAATCGCGTAGCTTGGCGCTCCAGGTCAACCGCTGTCGCAGCCGCACGTCATTCACCAGGGGCGCCGGCAGATACCCCAAGGCCTCCAGATTGAGACAGCTGGCCGTTTCATCCACCCGCGAGGCCGGCACGGGCGCCGCCGCCGCATCGGCAGTCTCGCCCGGCATGAACACACGTCCCTCCCAACATCCCCGCGTAAGTCCGGGCCAAGGATCATCCCCTATGGCCGCATCGACTTCAGACACCGCACGCGCCAACGCCGCCTGCAGCAGATGGCGATCCGCCGTGGCCCGACGCAACACCGCACTGGAAAGGCGCTCCATTCGCATCCAGGCGGCAAACGACACGCCCGAAACCAGGATGAACGCCAATGCCCCCAGGACCACCAGAAGCGCACTGCCATGCCGCCTGTTCATGGGGCCACCGCCTTCCACTGCGGCGCCACGCCAACCTGCCGCCCCTCACCGTCAAAGCTGACGCGCGCGACCTCCACCGCGGCAGCGGCCGACGGCTGGGACGAACCAAAAAGCAGACCAGGCGGCAATGTGATCGACGCCAGCTCTTCGCCCCATACGTCGCCAATCCGCCAATCGGCGCATCCATCGAGAATCTTGAAGCCATAGGCGGGCGGGAAAGAGGCGGCATCGGCGTCCGTCCAGGCCATCTTCTCGCCGGCGCGCGAAATGGGGTAGACGCGGTTGGACACGAGACAGCTCACGGCGCCGTTCTCGGCCAATCGATACAGACGATGCCCCCCGGCATCGCCTCCCTCGCAGGGCCATCCCTTTTCCCAATCGGCCGACTCATCCGACACCAAGCCCTCAGCAATCAGAGAAATGCGCCCCCCGGCCCGCACGGCCCCCGCCTCGCCGCCCACCCCGGCCCCCGCCCCATCCGCCTCCTCCGCCACCCGCCGATTGCGGAAGAAGACGACTGTGGGCGTCTCCTCGATCTCGGCCCGACGGCGCGCCAGATCCAGCAGCGATTCGACACCGCGGGTGGCGGCACGTTCGCGCATGCCCCGCACGGCACTGGCGTAGCCCACCATCCCCAGCACCGAGAGCATTCCCAGGATGGCCATGGTCACCAGCAGCTCCAACAGCGTGAAGCCTTCTGTGCGGCGAGTCCTCACAGTGCCGACCCCATGATGTCATCGGCCGTCCAGGAACGCGCCGTATCCGCCGCCGCCGCATCCGTGCGCTGCAGGTCTTCCAGATTCACCCAGGGCGGAAACGTGCGCCCGTCGCTGCCGGCGCTCCACACCCGGCACATTCGATAAGGCGGCGGCGAATAGTAGTAGAAGTCGCGTTCCCAGCCATCCACCAGCGTCATGCCGTCCAGCAGATATTTCGTGCCCGAAACCTTGTTGGGGTCTACGCCGGCCACATAGACCGCGGCCGCCTCTTCGACCGAAGTGGATGTGGTCGTGTTCGGCCGGCGCGAGTAGTATTCGACGCCGCCCGGCTCCGCCGTGTTGACCCCACACCAGGTTGCGCCCCCCCGCACTTGACCCGCCAAAGCCGGCAACCAGGACGCGAACTGAACCTCGTAGATGCCGTTTGTGGTGGCAAGAGCCTCCTGGCGCAGGGGGTTGAACTTCTTCCATTGCGCACTGCCGTCATACAAGGCCTCGGGTCCCACCAGCATGAAAAGGTAACGCGGCAGCAAAAACGCCAGCACGCCATATTTGAAGACGCGCACCTTGCGCCAATCCGATTCGGTGGCCAGTCCGGCCACAGTCCCCGAGAGGGGTTTGCAGCCAGTCGTGGACTGGGCCAACGACGCCTTCGCCGAATTTCCCGCAAACGGGTATTCGACCGCCACCGGCTGACTGCGGCACGCCGCCTTGACCGCCAGCCAGTCCAGGTCACCGGCTACGGCATCACTATCCTTGAGGAGCTGGATGCCATATTTGTTCACCTTGCGGCGATAGTCGCGAATGCCATGCAACGGCACGGGCGGATAGCGGCCAAAGACGGCATGATAGCCAGCCAATGCGGTCTCGAACTTCTGGAGTCGCGCGACCGTGATGCCCCGAGCCGCCGAATCATTGCCCACTTCCGTCAATCTGAACGAGATTGACGCCAAAATGGCAATCACCGCGACCACGACCATCAATTCGAGCAGCGTCAGGCCAAAACGCTCCCCGAATCGGGCGAATCTCGCCCGATTTACCATAGGCATCACCTCTTATGCGAAGGTTAAACCATACGGGACGGAGCGTCTCCTGGCTTCCGGCTTCAATCCTTGCACATCCCTTCGCAGGCCACTCGGCCCACTGGAAACGACGTGCTCGTATCCGGTTACAGTTGCGCAACAGCGCCTGACTCTCACAGGCTTCCGTTTTCCGCCTCGCAGAAACGGTCGATTAGTATAGCAAAACCCCGTCGAGAAGACAACGGTCGGTTTGGTTGGGGAATGGCAGGCCCGACGCCAACGGCGGCAGGTCTTGCAGTTTAGACCAGCGTCAGGATGTCCGAGAAGCCGGTGATGTCGAAGATTTCACGCACAGCAGGCTGGGCACCACGCACTTCAAGCGCGCCGCCAACGGACATGCACCCCTTCTGGGCCGAGAGGAGGCACCGCAATCCCGCCGAGCTCATGTAGGGCACGCCAGCAAGATCAATGACAAGGCTGGCCACCCCGGCGACTCCCGCAAGAGCCGTCTCAAATGCCGGCGCGGTCGTGGTATCCACACGTCCCACAACCGTCAATACCGTCTTGTCGCCTTCATTTGACTTACTGATATCCATTTTGTGTCCTTTGTCAAACTCTTCGCCAATGAAACTGCTTAACCTGAGGGCTCATATTATACCACACAAAACGGATTTGGCGTATGACAATCACACGGCTTTTGAGCAAATCGGCTACTCGTCCTTGATCTCGGCAAAACCATGCCTCACGCGGAACGCCCTGAGGTAACCCGTAAACGGACGAATCCCGTCCGGGATGTTCGCCCCGGCCTGGACGTTGCTGCCAAAGACGAATCCCTGGTACAGCCGCGCCCGGCGACCATACGGGAAATCGCGGCATTCCCCGTTCACAGTCAACCGGAATCGTGTGTAGTCCCGCGCAACGACGATCCGGTTCCACACGCCAGGACGGATCCTGAACCCCGAATCGAAGTCGGGATAGCGGTAGTGGCATACGCCGTAGGGCGTCAGGTGCAGTGTACCGTCCCGGATGACGAGCGACATCTGCGCCTCCTTGTTTCCGACGCCAAGCGTGCGAATCAGCACCTGATCAGACGCATCATCTGGCCTAATCTCAAATGCCATCGCGTACGGCGTGCCGCGCAGCATCGTCTCATGGGGGAACTGCAGAAATGCCCCCTTCTCGAATCTGAGCACGGCCCGCCCGTCCAGATTCGTCCATGCGGGATCGGGGCGCGCGAAGTCCAACGGCAACCGCTTCAGCGCGTCGGCCCGATTCATCGGCTCGCCATAGCGCCCGCCGCCCCCGAGCTGGGCATCATACAGCGCCTCCCAGGAATTGCGCAGCCATGCGCCGCAGCCCGAATCGAATGCATACGTGAGATCAGGCAGGGCATCTGTGAAGACCTCAGCCTCAACCGGCCGCCGCGCGAGATCGGACCACACCGCAATCGTCGTTTTCTCGGGCTTGTGCGGCTTCGGATGGATGAGTGGCCCACGCCAGATCTTGCCCGACATGGACACGGCCCGAAGCTGGTAGGCCGGGAACCGATGAACGCTCTGCACCGTAGCCGAAAGCGCGGCAGACGTCGTCCCCAGCGGCGACGGATAGTCCGGCAGCTGATTTTCACGCCACAGGTCCAGGCGTACCGTCATCGGCTGGCTCTGGGCGAATTTGCCAAGCCGCCACGCCGTCTCAAGCGGCGCCACACAGCGTCCGTAGCCTTCGAAGTCCAGGACCAGCTTCGCGCCCGCCACCTCTTCATGCGGAACAAGCGCGAAGAAGAGGCTGTTTCCTCCAAAGTTTGACGAGATGCGGTAACGCCCATCCTTCTGGCGGCCCTGAACCTGGAACGACGTCCAGGGATTATGGGCGCTGCGGAGGACGGCATTGGACGAGCCCTCAAACCAGGCCCAGCCCTTGCGAACACGTCCCGCCCCCGTGCCGAACTTGGCGTCAAGAAGCGTCGTCAACCCACCACGAATGATGGCGTACCTGTCGCGGTTCCAGGCATCGGCGGCATCTGGTGCCGCGAGAACTTCCTCCAGGTCGTCGATCACCTCCAGTGTCGCGAGGGGTTCACCCGCCTCAAACGACGCCGAGACAGCCTGCTTCCCGGCCTCCTGTGCGGACATGACACGAAAGTCTGGCGTCTTCTTCGGGAGAAGCTGCTCCCTGATCGGCATGTTCGAATAGAGATAGTCGCGACAGGCCGTCGTTCGGATACGCGTCGAATCAAAGCCTTGCCAGACCCGGCGCACACCCTGATAATCCGTCTCCAGCTCAATCGCGAGCGCCTCATGCGCAGACAGCCGCTCGGAGGAAACGCGATAGTCAATCGCGAGGAGTTCGTCTGTCCGGAACGTCTCCCGCGGGAACACCTTGATCACCTGGCCCTCAGAGCCTTTTAGCGTCAACTGTGCCGAGAACGACTTTGTCCGTGCCCCGTCCGGCAGATAAAGCAATTCGCAATGCCACGGCTCGCCGAGCTTGATTGCCTGGCGAACCGAAACGACGAGATTCGGGACGGACAAGTCGTCGCCCGGCATCGGCTTCGGCGGCGTCCTGTCGAGAAGTGCCCGATAGAAGTTCAGCACGCGCGCAAAGGTTCTGCCATGGGCAACAGTCGGCTGGAAATGCGTGTTCTCGTTCGCCTCGTTCCATTCGAAGCACATGAGGAGGTCGGGGTTGATGAGAATGGCCGAGTCGAGATAGTTGCGCAGCGTCTCTGTGCCATATTCCCCGTCCGTCGTGCCGGAGAACGGATTGACGTATCCCTGCCGCAGCCACGAGCCGACGAGCTTGCCGCGGTTCTCGGGACGCGCCATCACCTCCTGCACGATCGGCAGCAGATACTTGCGGTAGATGTCGGTCTTCTCGGAATGGGTCGGATATTCGCCGTCGTAGTCCCAGCGCAGGTTCGTGCACCAGACGTTGAGTCCGTCCACGTCCTTCACGAATTCCGCGAGCTTCGCCCGATACGGCTCCGTCACCTCGGCTGGAATCGGCCGCGGATTCTTCGTGTCGCCCTCGTACTTGCCGTAGGCGTTGTGGATGTCCATAAACGGCATCTCGGCGACGAAGATGAACGGCGGCATCTCCGCATCAGCCCGCAGTTTCTTCGCGATCCGCCGCTGGTTCTCGTATCCGCCGCCATAGGTCCACATAACAAGCCGCCCGTCGAAGCGCGTCGTGTACTTCGACTTTGCCGCCTCGACGATCATGTTTTTGAGACGGCCCCAGGCCTTCTCCGCGGCAACATCCGTGTAGCCGGGGATGACGATCATCTGCGAATAGCCTGCCGGCGGGGGAACCTTCTCGAAATCCTTGAGCTGCGAAAGATGAAAGCCGAAATAATCCAGCGAGGCGAAGCCGTCGAGCCCACAGACGTCATGGCAGATGCGCGTGTCACGGACAAAATTCGCGTATGTCCAGGCACCTGGCGCACGATCGCGGATGTCCATGTAGAGAGGTCGCTCCGTGTAGCGGTGCATCATGTTCTGATGCGGTCCATAAGGCTCCCATTCCGCAAATATCCAGGTGCGCGGCAACGTCCGAATCCGCGTGCCCGGCTCCGCCGCCCGCGACTCGGTACGGACGAATGGCATGTCAGCCGCGCCAGCGGAAGCGGCAAGGGCCCCCGCCAATATCGCCAAAGCAAATTTCCTGTTCAGCCTCATTATCGTGAAGAATCAATGCGGGGGAATCTTTTGAAGACCTCCTCGCAATAGCCGCAGTTGTGGCACTCATGGTCACAGCGTGACACCCGCTCGGCCCAGTCCGCGGGGAAGGCCGTGTTGTCGATGAAATGCGGATAGAAGGCCGGAGAGAAACCAGGCTCGAACAAGTCAAGCAGATTGCCCTCAAAGCGCCGCGACTCATAGGCCATCATGACCATGTCGGGATTGGCGTGCTGGCGCGTGGCCAGCTTCACGACATCCACAATCCCCTCATAACGGGAGATGTCCTCGGGACGGATCCACGTGGCCTTGAGGATTTCAGGGAAGTTCGCCTCGTCCCGATAGAGTGTCCAGCAGAGGTGCGGACTCCACCCGCGCACATTCGGCACTTTCATCGCCGCATCCGAATGGGCGATCAGATTGTCGTGGAAAGTCCGCCAGGGGCAATTGCGCAGACAGCCCGAATTGGCGAGCAGACACAGCTTCTTGCCTTGCTCGTGGCACCAGTCCGAAATCCGCTTCACGGCATCCAGGTCGCGTTGAATGTCGCGTCCCACGTAATACGAGTCAAAGAATGGCGCGAGATAGCGGAACGCCTGCAGCGTGGTGAGGTGCATGTTCACGGAGGCGCGCACCTCGATTTCGGGTGAGACGCCCTTCACCGTGCGCGCCACGAAGGGACTTGCCGTGGTCACGATTTCGGGCCGCACACCCCAGGAATCCAGCGTGGCGAGGATGTCGCGCACATGCGTCTCCAGCTTTACGCTCATCGCCTCCGCGCCATAGCAGTTGGCGTTGAGCAGAAGATCCAGCTTCACGCCCGCCGCGCGGAGACGCGTCAGATCCCGCCGCAAAGCCGCCGCCACCTCTTCGGCATCATCCTCTTCCTCATACCCCAACTTCGGCCGCCCGGAGGGTTCGTCCACCCAGGGGAAATAGACCTCCTTCACCGACGGATGGCGCAACGCCATCTCCGCAAAGGGTGCACCGTCCGCGAAATGCTGATAACCTGCCGCCAATGGAATCATACGTTTCCTTCCCTCCTATTTGCATGCCGCCTCTTCTGCCTCCACCCGATCCACATCGGCGAAGGACAGATAGTCGCGCGTCCGGATGGCCTCCTGCCAGGGCTTGGGCTCGGCCACATGCGTCACCGCCGCAAATGCCGCGGGGTCCGCCGCCTCCGCAAACTTGGCGGGCACCGTGTATCGGCCCTCCGCCACGAGAACGGGCTTCTGGCCCGTGCGCCGCGTCACTTCCGCCGCCACCGTCAACAGCTCCGCCGCCCGCAGGGCCACCAGAGAGCGCCCGGCCAGGTAAAGATCCACGGCCACCACCTCGTCGTCCTTTCGGCGTTCGTAGTAGGAGCGCTTGCCTTTGCGCACAGGACGCTGCACCAGACGCGCGCCATCGGCGAAGAGCGTCACGGTCGCCTCGTCCACGCCAACCGTGCCGCCCACGTGCAGACGCACCTGCCGCCCTTGGACAACATTTCCCCTCAATGTCCCCACGACGCCTCGGCAATCGCCACCCGCCAGCTCGCGCAGCACACGCTCGCGCGCGCACGCGGCCGCCCTCTCAACGGACACGCCCTGCTGCGCCATCTTGTCGGACAGTGTGTCGTAGACCGACTTGAACCCAGGCAGCTTGGCCACGGCCCCCATCGGCGTCACCTGCCAATCCGCCGCCGTGAATGCCGTGGTCTCGGTTTCGCGCACCGTGTGCGCCTTGCCCGACAGATGCTTCAGAAGAAAGGCCACGGCGCGTTCCCGATGCACCTGCGACATTTTGTGCCGTCCCGGCGCCTCGGAGAGCGCATACCAGTCAGCCGGCAGGGAAAACTTCGCCGCCACGTTCCGCACCACCTGGTACGTGGCCCGCGAACCCGCGATCTGGAAGAAGTCCTCCACCGCCGCATTGATCAGCACCGGACATCCCGCCGACAGAATCATCGCCGCATGGTTGAAGCCCCATTCCTGTGCGCCGAAGAAATTCTGTTCCGCATCCTGCGGTCCACATGCCAGCACATGCTCGCGCAGAGACGAAAGATAGCAGGACGGCGTTGCCGCCTTCACGCGGTCGTCGGCCACCATGAAGAAGGCCGACATCGTGCCGCCGCCCGAATTGCCGCAGACGCCCAGACGTGTCGCATCCATGTCTGGACGCCCGGCCAGATAGTCGAACACCCGCACGGCATCGCGCATCATGTAGGTGGCCGTGGTCTCCCCCATCAAGGACGCATAGGCGCCGATGCGGACATGTTCGTCGGCGCTGATCAGGCCGGCACCCTGCGACCGCTCGCCCTGTCCAAGCGGATCGTAGATGATGCTGGCCAGTCCATTGCGCGCCCCAAGCTCGCAGGTATGGAGATAGTCATCCGCCGCCTTCCCATTGTTGCTGTGCCCGGGAATGAACATGAAGCCCGCGTAGGGCGGCGGGATCTCGGCCGCCGGCAGAAAGACCAGCGCCGTCACATAGGCGCCAGGCGCGCTTTCCATCAGCACCTTCTCGATCCGAAACGCGCCGTAGTCCTTCGTCCCCAGGATCTGCGCGTTCAGCGGCGTGCGTGCGATCGCCCCATACCCCGTCGCCTTGCGCAGGCCCTTCCGAAAGTCCGCGCATCTGGTTTCCAGCTCGGCCCTTCCGCCCACGGCAAGCCATTCGGCATCCAGTTCCGCATCACGTGCCGCAAGACCCGATTCGACCGCATCAACGGTCGGCGCCGCCGCGAGGGTCGCCGCCAACATGCCAATCAGAAGACTCATGGTTTGACGTCTCATTTGCCGGATTGCGCACAGGTCTCGAGGTCATTGAGCAGCCAGGCGAACAGCGCGTCCCCGGCCTGGAAGCCGCTTTGCTCCGTGCCGTGCAGCGCATTGCCGTCGGCCTCGGTCCGCGGGAAGGACCGCACGGGGTCGATGCCATGGGAAAACGGCACGAAGACCATGTTGGGATCTCCCGATTCGGCCACCAGCCGCATCATGGCGCGGTCGTATTGGATGCGGTTGATGTTCCCGCGGAACGCCGAGGTCTTCGCCCCGTAGTTCTTGCCCCAGCCCACCTGCTCGATCGAGCCGCCCGCCGCCTGGCCAATGGCGATGCGCGTATTCGGGCAGGCCTTGCGGATATGGTGCAGCAACTCCTTGGCGCGGGCGACCTGTCCCGACAGCGCCTCGTCGAATTTCTCGGGACGGATCGTGGCGATGCCATTGCCGCCCAGGATGATGAGCAGATAATCGGGGGCCGCACCGCCATTCACCTTATCGAGCCAATACTGGACGTCCACGACCTTCTTGCCGTTCTCGATCCGCACGATCGGGCTCTTCAGCAGACCATGCCGCCATTCCTGCCCAGCCGGCAGCCGCACGCCGAAACGCCGCAGCTGTTCCTTCTCCGCCTCGGCCTGCAGATTGTCGATTTCGTCTACCGTCATGGCCCAACGCGTCATGAAGTCGCCCCAGGCGAACCCGCCATAGCCGTCATGCGGCGCGCCCTCCTTGGGATCGCAGACCTCCGAGCAGCTGCGCCCCGTGTGGCTGCCGACCGGCGTGTACCCCACCAACCCCGCCTCGTGCATGCGCCGACGCAGCTGATCCTGGAACAGGCAGTTGGAGAACGAGGCCGTGAAAAGCGCCAAGGTGATCTTGCGCGCCTTGAGCGCGGGTGCCGGCGCCTGCGCAACCACAACGGTCGTCGTGACGGAATCCACGAGCCCGGCGTCGTTCCACGCATTGAACACCACCGGAACGCGCAGACCGGCTTCGGCCGCGGTCGGCGTCCAGGTCCAACGGTCGGCCCAGAAATTGCCCTTCGGCGACAAGGCCTCAAAGGCGTAGCTCGCGTGATTGACCGATTCGAACATCTTCGCGAAGAAGACGCTGCAAGGCACGCCGGGCGCGGCATACAGCGTCTCCGGCATGAAGAACTTGGGCTGGGCGTGCCCGAGCAGCGCCGCCGCCAGCATCAGGCCCAGCAAACTGGTTCTACTGGTCATCTTCTCTTCCCTCCTTCATTTGTCCACACGGAAAAATCCCATCGCGTCAAGCGACGCCATCGACCGCGTCTCGAGGTCCGGGCTCCACAGCAACAGCTCCGACTTGCCCTTCTCGCGCACGTTCACCGCGCGTCCCAGATTGAAGTACCACTTCGACCCTTCACCGCCCTTGGCGCCAACCGAGGCATAGGGAATCGTCACCAGCGTCCGCCACACGCCGTTGGCGCGCGCGTTGCGGATGCGCCAGTTGCCGTTCCAGACCGCATCGAACTTGCCGAACAGCGGGTCGAGCGGATCCGCGATGTGGCCATACGCCGCATCGTAGGCCGAGCCGTCGACTGGATTCCAGACAAGGTGATAGGCCTTTGTGCGCGAGCCGTTGGGGCCCAGCATCAGGTCAAAGGACTCGTCTCGCCAGCACGGGCCGTCCTTCTCGAAGGGGGTCGTCTGCACATCGTCAGGCAACTCCGTCTCCGCGGCGACATAGAGCGCCGTCGGCCCCGCCAAAAGCTTGAAGCGCGCCTGACAGCGGGGCTTCGCGCCCTGAATGCCCCCGAGCGTCTGCCACTTCACGCGCGCCCACGCCCCAGTTTCGAAGTTGTCGAAGGATGGCTCGTCCTCACAGTAGCGCGCCACCGTCGTGCGGCGTGTCGCGCCCGGCAACGCGTCGCTCGCGCGCAGGCTCGCCACATCCCAACTGAGCGGTGCGCCGATCGTCGCCCGCAGCCGCCCATTCGTCTTGATGGTGCCTTTGTCCTTCTGCTCGCCGAACAGGCGAATCTCCGGCCAACCGGGAAATTTCTTCGGGCGCCCCTTTTCGTCATAGAGCGAATCGATCATCTTGTTGCGCGCCTCCAGCTCATCCAGCAGCGGGTTGAGCGTCTGCTTCGACGGCATCAGCTGATAGGCGTAGAAGAGATGGGCGATGCGCCCCAGATTGCGGGCATAGTCCCATTCGGTGCGCACCAGTTCCAGACGCTTGGCGATCTTCGCGTCCGCCTTGCCCGCACGCTCTGCAGACGCCAGCGCCATCTCCATCTTCTTCATCACCTCGGGCGTGTAGACGAACGCCACCCAGTCCAGCGCGTTGCGCGGCTTGGCGTCCGTGAGATCGCCCTCCTTTTCGCTCCAGGCGCCCGTGTCGTTCATGGCCTCCCAGGCGTTGACGCCGCGCAGACGCTTGTCGAGCGTATCGTAGAAAGTGCGCATGTGCCCGGCCACCGGACCAAACGCCCGCCGATAGAACTCCTCGACAAGCGCGGACACGTTCGCCTCGGGATTCTCCAGCACCGCGTTGAACACCCAGTTCGCCGGGCCCTCCATGCCGAAGAGCTCGCCGTAGCCACAGCGGTAGAGGCCATGCACGCGATTGCGCAACAGCATCCGCGCGAACTCGGCATTGTAGTTGTAGCTGCGCTTCGCGGTAAAGCCCATGAAGGGATAGTTGCCCCACAAATAGATGTAGGCCGTGAAGCCGCCCGGCACGTCGATTTCGCGCCATCGCGCGAACTGCGCCTCGCTCACGTGCGCAACCTCCACCACCACGTTGTCGGGGAACTTCTTGATGTTCTTGGGCGGATCGAACGTGGCCGAATAGCTGAGGATCCACACCTTCTTGCCGGGCCGCAGCTTCCGGATCTTCTCGGCAATGCCCAGATGGAAGGCCCAGACCTTCTCGCCGATCGCCTCGGCGTTCGCAAGCCCGCCCGCCATCTGGCACTTCTCGCACTCGCAGAAGTTCCAGCCATCCATCTGCGCCAGCTGCACCACCTCGGCGCCCTCGTCGAACTTCTCCAGCAGCACGCGGAGGACAGCCTTCTCCGCCTCGGGATGCGAGATGCAGAGGGAGCCGAAGTGACCGCCCGTGCCGCAGTGGCGCCGCCCGCCCACGAGCGCGAAGAGCTCTGGGCGATCCTTGAAGTCCTGCATCGTGACCGCCTTCGGCCAGGTATGGCCGCCAAAGGAATGGTAGGTGCCGCGCATCATCACGCCATTCGCCACGGAGTAGGCCATGCCGCCGTCCGGACCGTACCAGAAGTCGAACCGCGGACGTTGCACGCTGCATACGCCATCCTTGATCTCGACGCGCGAAAGCTTCGGCACATCCATGCCCACGCGTCCCGGCATCAGGAAACGGACATCGAGCACATCCTGCATGAACCGCGTGGCGGCCTTCACGCTCGGCAGGTACATGTTCTTCCAGTTGTCGTTTGGCTTCTTGCCCTTGGCGCTCACGTCATTGCCGAACAGATAGACGCTGCCGCCCCTCTCCGCATAGGCATTGTCCATCGCCTTGTAGTCGGAGAGATCGAATCCCGCCTGCTCGGCGAACGTGCGTCCGAAGAAGATGCGCTTGGGCCCCACCTCGCCGCCCGCCACGATCTTCAGGTCAAGGCCGCTCCCCTCTTCCAGAGCCGCCTTCAGCTCGCGCGCCATGTCGGCCAACACCCGCGATATGCCCGAGGGCTCCCGCTGCGGCACGACAATCTGCCAGGAACCATCAATCTCTGCGGCACAAAGGGTAAGCGACAGCGCAGAAAGAACCGCGACGACATGTGCCGCGATGCTCTTGCGAGCCGACGCCATGTCATGAGCCGTACGTGTCTTTGTCTTGCGATATAGAGCATCCGATATGTCCAATGTTGTTTTCATGGCGAATATTATACACTCCCGTTCCTCCCGCTTCAACGCCTACATGTCTATTGTACGCTGCATAACACATCGCCCAAGGAGACTCTCGCTTGCTCATTCCCGCTTTTCTGTGGATTCTTCAGCCTCACCTTTGTCAGCCAACTTGCCGAGAATGAATATTCCAACCACAGTCGCAACCGCGACTATTGCAATAATGATCAATTTAGCCGTCATTGGACATCTTACCTTTCCTTTATATCTTCCTCTTTCTTTTTCCCGGTTCTTGTTCGCCTGAAACACTCCCGTAAAAATCCAAACAGCATCAGACCCGATATCTGCGTATCGTTCGTTGGTGTTGTCGGCACGGCGACAAGTCGGGGTTCACGAGGCCCTTCTTGCTCATTATGGCAACAGAAGCTTCCCACAAGTCCTGTTCCGCAAACGGCAATGGCGGCAACAAGCGCCATAATCCTCAGCTGGTGTATATGCCTCCGGCGACGGACGGACTTGACAAGTCGTTCGGCAAAATCGGGCGGCAGATGCTTTCTCGGCACATCAATCAACTCCATTGCGTCAACTCCTTTTCCCTTTTGACAAAAGTCCCTGAAGCACCTCTCTCGCGTTGAACAGCCGCGATTTCACAGTTCCCTCACTTACATTCAGGTCTCTGGCGATCGCAGCAACGGACTCACCTTCGAAATAATGGCGCGTGATGACCTCCCGCAGAAGCGGTGAAATAGCCCCTAGAGCTTTGCCGACGGCATTCTTCCCCGACGAATCGACAAGCGTCCGGACGAACGGATCCGACACCCTTGAAAGCTCATCAAGGCTCCCCAAAGGCACCAGCTCAATTCTTTTCTTCCTGAGGTCCATTCTTCGGAGATTCAGCATAATCGTGTAAAGCCAACTGAAGAACTCACCTCTGGGCTCATACAGGTGTATCTTGCGGATGGCCTGCTCAAAACTTCGGAAGACAAGCTCTTCGGCATCGGCCTCATTCGGACACAGTAAGGCCGCCGTGGCAAACAGCCTGTCTCCGTACTCGGAAACTAACCGTTTTGCCCCGCATTCCTGGTCTTTTCTGATTTCCTGCCAAATATCCATTTAACCGTCAGCCTTGGTAGACCTCCACTAAAGTAAATGCCGTATTCCGCCGTAAGGTTCACCACTCGTGTTTTTTATGCGAGAAATCATCAACACCGACACCAGACCTTTGTGGTAATTACAAAACCCGTCGTAGCATCGGCTGTTTCGCGATTCGCGGACCGGGGTGCAATAACACCACGCAAAGGCATACGGCCCCATCCAGTAGAACCACGAATCTTACGAATCACACGGATTGGAGGCAAATCAAGTATCTGCGAAGTTCATATTACCTAACCCTCATTTACCTTATTTTGATTAAGTAAATTATATCACATCCTCCCTCCGTGTCTATCGTACGCTGCATAACCGTAGGATTGTGCTATAATATTATCCCACGAAAGTGAATGTAGCTATGGCAGGCAAAACCCAGATGTCCGAGTCGTTTCGGACCGCGGCCGCTCTCGCA
>JAKSOW010000064.1 GCA_024405395.1 Kiritimatiellia bacterium
ACCTCGACAGCTTGCCTTTCCGATTTGACTCACGAGATTGTACAACTTCCGTTTCACACTTTACGTATTTCTCCCCTTGCGCGGGGCGCTGGATTGTGCTACACTATTCCACACCAAACCAGAAGGAGAAATCAAAATGGCAGGTAAACTCGAAGATCGCGTCAAAGAAATCATCGTCGACCAGTTGGGCGTCAATGCCGAGCAGGTCACCATCGATGCGTCGTTCATCGACGATCTTGGCGCAGACTCCCTCGACTCCGTCGAGCTGATCATGGCGTTTGAAGAAGAGTTCGGCGCTGCGATCCCGGAAGAGGATGCGGAAAAGCTTACAACGGTCGGCAAGGTCATCGACTACCTCAAGAGCAAGGGGTATGGCGAGGACGGTACCGCTCCGGCTCAGTAAAAACCACATCCCTACTGGTTCAGAAGGAGGCAAACGCTGTGCGTTTGCCTCTTTTCTGTTTTGTATCAGGAACTGTGTCAGTATGTGTCACAATGGCACGGATTTTGCGTTGTTTATGTTCGTAAAACCTATGGCATATCTTCTGCTTAGGGATTATGGAGGATAAAATACATGAACGCCGATAAATACACCACTAAAGTCCGTGAAGCGTTGGCCTGTGCGCAGAATGTCGCCCAACATCATGGTCAGCAACAGACGGATGTCGATCACGTGCTGTTTGCCCTGCTTAAAGATACGCAGGGCCTGATTCCGGGCATCTTCACCAAGATGGGGATTGCCGTGCCTGCGCTGACGGCGCAGCTGGAAGAGGCCATTGACCGCAAGCCGCGCATTACAGGTGCCATTGAGCCGGATAAATACTATATCTCCAGCGATTTGGCCAATGTCCTCATGCGCGCGGAAGATGCCGCCCAGGAGATGAAGGACGAATTCGTCTCGGTGGAGCATCTCATTCTGGGTACGTTGCGCAATCCCACCGTGAACGCGACCGTGATCCTCAAGGGGGCGGGCGTCGAGGAAAAGCGCTTTCTGGTCGCCTTGCGCGAGGTGCGCGGCAATCAGCGGGTGACGACCGACAATCCCGAAGGCCAGTACGAGGCGCTCAAGAAATATGGCAGCGACCTCGTGGAACTCGCGCGTTCGGGCAAGCTCGATCCCGTCATTGGCCGCGATGAGGAAATCCGCAATGTCGTGCGCATCCTCTCGCGCAAGACGAAGAACAACCCAGTGCTCATCGGCGAGCCGGGCGTGGGCAAGACGGCCATCGTCGAAGGGCTGGCCCAGCGCATTGTCCGGGGCGATGTCCCTGAGGGCCTAAAAGACCGCACGGTGTTCTCCCTGGACATGACGGCCCTGATGGCCGGAGCCCAGTATCGCGGACAGTTCGAGGAACGACTCAAGGCCGTTCTGAACGAGGTCAAGGCCGCCAATGGGCGCATCATCCTCTTCATCGACGAGATCCACACCATCGTGGGCGCGGGCAAGACCGAGGGCTCCACGGACGCCGGCAACATGCTCAAGCCGATGTTGGCGCGCGGCGAACTGCACTGCGTGGGCGCCACGACTCTGGACGAATACCGCAAGTATATGGAAAAGGATGCCGCCCTGGAACGTCGTTTCCAGCCTGTCCAGGTGGATCCGCCCAGCGAAGAGGACGCACTTTCCATCTTGCGCGGACTCAAGGAACGCTTCGAGAAGTATCACAACGTGCATATCCGGGACGAGGCGCTCGTCTCGGCGGTGACACTCTCGTCCCGCTACATTCAGGATCGTTTCCTGCCCGACAAGGCCATTGACCTGCTGGACGAGGCCTGTGCCTCCATCCGCACGGAGATGGACTCTTGTCCGGCCGAGCTGGACCAGGCCACACGGCACGTGCGGCGGCTGGAGATCGAGGAGATCGCCCTGGCCAAGGAGACGGATGACGCCTCCAGGAAACGGCTGGAGGAGCTGCGGCGCGAACTGGCCGAGGAAAAGGCCAAGGCGGACGCCATGACGGCGCGCTGGAAGAACGAGAAGGACTCGCTGGAGGACATCAAGCGGGTGCGTGCACGTCTGGACGAGGCGCGCCTCACCTACGACAGCGCTTTGGCGGCGGGCGACAACGAAAAGGCGTCGCGCCTCATCTATGGCGTCATTCCCGAGCTGGAGAAGAAACTCAAGCAGCATGAGACCGACATCACGAAAAATGGCGGCGAAACCCTGTTGCGCGAAGAGGTGACGGCCGATGAGATCGCCGAGGTCGTGTCGCGTTGGGCGGGGGTGCCCGTGACGAAGCTCCTGGAAGGAGAGCGCGAAAAGCTGCTGCGTCTTGGCGACATCCTGCATCAGCGCGTCGTGGGGCAGGATGAGGCCGTGGAGGCTGTAGCTGATGCGGTCCTGCGCAGCCGTGCGGGCATCAAGAACCGTCAGCGCCCCGTGGGCGCGTTCCTCTTCCTGGGACCCACAGGCGTCGGCAAGACGGAGCTGGCCAAGGCGCTGGCGGCCGAACTCTTCGACGACGAAGGGTCGATGGTGCGCATCGACATGTCGGAGTACATGGAGAAATTCGCCGTGTCGCGTCTGGTGGGCGCGCCGCCCGGCTATGTGGGCTATGACGAGGGCGGCCAGCTTACGGAAGCCGTGCGCCGCAAGCCGTATTCGGTGGTGCTGCTGGACGAAATCGAAAAGGCGCACCCCGATGTCTTCAACCTCCTGCTGCAGGTGCTGGACGATGGACGGCTCACAGATTCCCACGGGCGCACGGTGTCGTTCCGGAATGCGGTGATCATCATGACCTCCAATGCCACGCGCGAGGCCCTGCGGCAGATATTCCGTCCGGAATTCCTCAACCGCCTCGACAATATCCTCACGTTCCAGAGTCTGGGCGAAGAGCAGATCCGGGCCATTGTCTGCCTGCAGCTCAAGGATCTGGAGCGGCGCCTGGCGGAGCAGGAAGTGGGCCTGTCGATTGACGAGGCGGCGCTGGACGTGGTCGCCAAGGACGGCTATGATCCGGCCTATGGCGCACGGCCCGTCAAGCGGGCGATTCAGCGCCTGCTGGAGACGCCCATTGCGCGCGCGCTCGTGGCGGGTACCTACCCGCCCGGAAGCACCATTGGCGTGGCGGCGAAAGACGGGGCGCTCGTCTTCGCCGCGGCGTCCAAGTGACGCCGCCGAAACGCGTTTAGCTTGACGGGATGCCGTAGGTGTGGTTAAATATACACCTTTGAAAAGGACAAGACAGGATATGGACCAGAAGGTAGAAGAGAATAAGGTTGAGGAGGCCCAGCAGGCCCCGGAAGCGGCTGCGGAAGAGAAGGTTGAGGAGGCGTCGGACGCTGCGGCTGAAGAGCAGGCGGCCGCGGCAGAGCAGGCTTCTGCGGGCGAATCGGCGAATGAGCAGGCGGAGGAGGCTCCTGCCGAACCCACATTGCCCGACTGGAAGGGCATGTATGCGCGCATGACGGCTGATTTCGACAATTTCCGCAAGCGCACGGCGCGTGAGCGTGAGGATCTGTTCAAGTCGGCCGCAGCCGATATCCTCAAGGATGTGCTTCCCACCGTGGACAATCTGGCGCTGGCGCTTGAAAAGGCCGCCGACAAGGACGATCCCTTCGTCAAGGGCGTCAAGCTGGTGTATGACGGGCTGCTGAAGATGCTGGCCGACCATGGGGCCACGCCGATCGATTCGCTTGGCGAGCCGCTGGACACGAATTTCCATGAAGCCATCGCGACGCTTCCTTCGCCTGAGGTGCCGGAAGGCCATGTGATGAACGAAGTGAAGCGCGGCTGGCTGCTCAACGGCAAGCTGCTGCGCGTGGCCCAGGTGGTGGTGTCGGCCGGAAAGGGGGCCTGAGGCCATGGCGGAGAAACGCGACTACTATGAGGTGCTGGGCGTGGCCAAGAACGCCAGCGCCGACGAAATCAAGAGCGCCTACCGCAAGCTCGCCATGAAGTATCACCCGGACCGCAATCCGGGCGACAAGGCCGCCGAGGAGAAGTTCAAGGAGGCGGCCGAGGCCTACGATGTGCTGCGTGACGCCGACAAGCGTGCGCGCTACGATCAGTTCGGGCATGCCGGCATGAACGGCGGCGCGGGTGGCTTTGGCGCCGGCGGCATGAACATGGACGACATCTTCTCCATGTTCGGCGACATCTTCGGCGGTCGCGGCGGCGGTGGCGGCTTTGGCGGTTTCGGCGGGTTTGAGGACATCTTCGGCGGCGGACGGCGCCGGGCCGACCCCAATGCGCCCGAGCGCGGTGCGGACATGACGATGGAGCTGGAGATCGACTTCGACGAGGCGCTCTTCGGCAGCGAACGCACGATTGAGCTGTCCCTGCCCGAAAGCTGCCCCGAATGCAGCGGCTCGGGCGCGGCGCGCGGTTCGTTGCGCGTCACGTGTCCGACTTGCGGCGGCCACGGCCAGGTGATTGGCGGTGGCGGCTTCTTCCAGGTGCGCCAGACGTGCCCGAAGTGCCGCGGCACCGGGTCGGTGGTGGAGAAGCCCTGTGGCCACTGCCACGGTTCGGGCCAGGTGCGCACGCCGCGCAAGATCACGCTGCGCATCCCGAAGGGGGTGGACACGGGGTCGCGTCTGCGGTTGGGCGGCAAGGGCGCCGGCGGCCTGCGCGGCGGCGAGCCGGGCGACCTTTTCGTGATCCTGAAGGTGCGCGATTCGGCGATCTTCGAGCGCGACGGCATCGACCTCGCGGTTGATGTGCCGGTTTCGCCGATACTGGCGGCTTTGGGCGGCACGGTGGACATTCCCACGCCCGAGGGCGTTGCCCAGCTGAAGATTCCCGCCGGCACCGCCAACGGCAAGCTCATGCGCCTGCGCGGCAAGGGCGTGCCCGACATCCGCGGCGGCTACACGGGCGACCTCGTGGCGCGCATCGTCGTGGAGGTGCCGCAGCGCCTCACGGGCAAGCAGCGGGGCCTCCTGGAAGATCTCGCCAAGTCGTTTGACGAATCGAACTTCCCCGCCGCCAAGAATTTCGCCGCCGAGCTGAAGACCTTCTACGCCCACAAAGAGAAACTGCAAAAGAAATGACGAGACGTGACTTCTGCGCCGCAGCTGCGGCCACGCTTGCCGCCGGCTGCGCGTCGCTTGGCCTCGGCAAGAAAAGGCGCTTTGCCATCAATCCCGCCACGATCCGCGAGTTCCATCTGCCGCTCGAGGAGCAGGTGCGCCTGGCGATCGCCGCCGGCTACGACGGCATGGAGCCGTGGCTCAAGGACGTGCACGCCGCGAAGGCGGCCGGCAAGCTCGACGACATCAGGAAGATGGCGGCGGACGCGAACTTCAAGTTCATCAACGGCATTGCCTTCGGCCAATGGGCGCATCCCGATCGCGTGACGCGCAACATCGGCCTCGAGGAGACGAAGCGCGACATGGCCGCGCTCGCCGAACTGGAGTGCCCCTACATCGCCGCGTCGATGTTTGGCCTGCAGAAGAAGGGTGCGCCGCGGGTCACGGGCGAGGAGATCGCCGCGCGCTATGTCGCGGTCGTCAATCTCGGCAAGGCCTATGGCGTGACGCCGCTGCTGGAGTATTGGGGCCATTCCGTGACACTCTTCAGGCTGGAGCAGGCCATGGCCATCCTGCGCAAGCTCAACCGCACGGACGTGGGGCTTCTGCCTGATGTCTACCACACCTACCGCGGCGGCAGTTCGTTCGCCGCCTTCAAGCGCCTAGATCCCGCCTGGGTGCCGGTGCTGCACGTGAACGACTATCCCGCGCGTCTGCCCGAACGCCTGGCGGACCGTGACCGCATCTGGCCGGGGGATGGCATGGCACCGTGGCGCGAAATCTATGCGGCCCTGGACGATGTCGGCGCTTCGCCCTGGTTCTCGCTGGAGCTCTTCAATCCCGATTACCAGAAGACGCGTCCGGAAGACACGCTGGCGACGGGCCTGGAGAAGATGAGGACGGCTGGCCATGGCGCGTAAGCTCCGCATGGCGATGGTCGGCGGGGGCCTGGGCGCCTTCATCGGCAAAGTGCACCGCGAGGCGGTGGGCATGGATGGCGACGCCGAAGTCGTCGCCGGCATGTTCAATCGCGATCCCGCGCAGAACGCCGCGGCCGGTGCGGCGGCGGGTGTGGCCTCGAACCGCATCTATCCGTCCTGGGAGGCGCTGATTGCCGGCGAGGCGGCCCAGCCGCGCGAGACGCGCGCCGATTTCATTGCGATCTGCACGCCCAATCATCTGCATTATCCCATTGCCAAGGCTGCGCTTGAGGCGGGCTTCCACGTGATGTGCGAAAAGCCGATGACGCTTACGGTGCCCGAGGCCGAAGACCTGGCGCGCTGTGTGAAGCGCACGAAGCGCGTGTTCGGGCTCATGCACGCCTACACGGGCTATCCGATGGTGAAGCTGGCGCACGATCTGATTGCGCGCGGCGACTTGGGCCGGATCTGCAAAGTCACCATCGAGTATCAGCAGGGGTCATTCCGTAAGATGGACTTCTCGCAGCCGCTCGACAAGCGCAACAAGTGGAAGATGGATCCGAAGTGCAGCGGGCAGAGCTGCTCGATGGCGGACATCGGCGTGCATGCGGCCCACATGGTGGAGTATGTGACGGGCCTGAAGATCACGTCGCTGCTCGCGGACCTCTCGAGCTTTGTCGCGCCCAAGGGTCTGGATGACGACTGCAATGTGCTGCTGCGTCTGCAAGGTGGCGCACGCGGGGCGATGCTGGTCTCCAAGGTCGCCACAGGCGAGGAGAACGGACTTCGTCTGCGCGTCTACGGCGAGAAGAAGGGGCTCTACTTCAATCAGGAGGATCCGAACGTGCTGCATGTGCGCGCGCAGCGTTCGCCGGAGGAGACCTGGAAGCGCGCCAACCCCTATGTGGCCGAGGTCTCGCCGGCGGCGGCGCGCGCCTCGCGTCCCCCCGCGGGACATCCTGAAGGGTACATCGAGGGCTTTGCGAGCCTCTACCTCAATTTCTGCGATACGATCCGCGCGGTGGAGGCCGGCGAGAAGCCGACGCCCGAAATGCTGGATTTCCCCGGCGTGGCCGATGGCGTCAGAGGCATGAAGATCGTGGAGGCGGTCGTGCAGTCGGCGAAGGCCGGCGGCAGATGGACGAGGGTGTGACATGGACGTGAAGGAACTGGCGAAGGCCTTTCTGCCGTGCGCGGAGTGCGCGCTGGCGAATACGGACAAGATGGTGCAGTTGCCGGGAGCGGCGCGTGTGGCGGCCACGCTCGAGCATCTGCTTGCGCTGATGTATCCGGGCTGTCATGGCACCAACCCTGTGCCGCATGAGCGTTGCCATCAGCACATCGAACGGCTCTTTCTGCAGATCGCGGACGAAATCGGCGAGGAGATCCGTCAGGTGCTGCTCTATCGGTGCACCGAGGCCGAACGGGCCGGAAAAGGACAGGGCGATTGCGGCGCCTGCGGAGACTGCGCGTCCGCCGCCAAGGCAATCGCCGAGCAGTTCATGGCGGAGCTGCCGAAGATCCGCGCCGTGCTGCAGGAGGACATCGCCGCCGCCTACGAGGGTGATCCGGCGGCCATGAGCAAGATGGAGATCGTGATGGCCTATCCGGGACTCCACGCAATCACCGTGCACCGTCTCGCGCATGCGCTCTACAAGCTGAAGGTTCCGATTCTGCCGCGCGTGATGAGTGAACTCGCCCATTCGCGCACGGGCATCGACATCCATCCCGGCGCCACGATCGGCGAACATTTCTTCATCGACCACGGCACGGGCGTCGTGGTGGGCGAGACGACGGTCATCGGCCGCAACGTCAAGCTCTATCAGGGCGTCACCCTGGGCGCGCTATCCTTCCCGAAGGACGAGGAGACCGGCATGCTCATGAAGGGCCACAAGCGCCATCCGAACGTCGAGGACAATGTCGTCATCTACGCCGGCGCCACGATTCTCGGTGGCGACACGACGATCGGGCATGATTCGGAGATCGGCGGCAACGTGTGGCTGATGGATTCCATCCCGCCCTATTCCCGCGTCTACAACCAGACGCCGTTCCCGCGCATCAAGACCAAGGTCACGGTGGAGACGCGCGCGTGATTCGTCTCGCCAATGGTCTCGTCGTCGACGGCACGGGCGCCAAGGCCCGTCCTGGCGATGTGCTTCTCGAGGGCGATCGCGTGCTGGCGGTCGAGCCGCCCTCCGCACCGCGGCCGGGCGATGTGGACGCCACGGGGTGCGTGATTTCGCCGGGATTCGTGGATGCGCATAGCCATAGCGACGCGTATCTCGTCATTGAGCCGGATGCTCCCAGCAAGCTGAGTCAGGGCGTCACCACCGAGGTCAATGGCCAATGCGGCGGCAGCGTGGCGCCGCGATATGGCGAGGCGCGCCTTTCGGGCGATTGGGCGACCGTGCTTGGCGAACGCCTCACGTGGCGGTCGCTGGCGGAGTACCGCGAGGTGCTGGCGTCGGCGAAGCCGGCCATCAACACCGTGCAGTTCGTCGGGCACAACACGCTGCGCTCCAGCGTCATTGGCTACGCCGGCGTGCGGGCCACGCCGGATACGCTGCGCGAGATGGAGAATCTGCTGGCGCGCGAACTGGACGCGGGTGCGTGGGGGCTGACCACGGGACTCATCTATCAGCCCGGCAAGTATTCGGACGAGGTGGAGGTGCGGGCGTTGGCGAAGGTCGCCGCCGCGCACGGGGGGCTTTACGCCACGCACATGCGCTCGGAGTCGGATCGCATCCTTGAGGCGATTGACGAGGTGTTGGATCTGGTTGAGGCGACAGGCATCCGCGCGGAGATTTCCCATCTGAAGACCAGCGGGCGCCGCAATTGGGACAAGATCGATGCCGTGCTGGAGAAGATGCAGCGTGCGGTGGAGGGCGGCGCGCTGCTCGGCAGCGACCGCTATCCGTTCTGCGCGGCCGGCACCGATCTGGACATTGTGCTTCCCGATTGGGCTCAGGAAGGCGCCGCAAAGGCCGAGGTCGTCCGTCTGGCCGATCCGGCGACACGCGCCAAGATCATTGCGGAGATCGATGCGTCTGATCGGGACTGGTCGTCGGTCATGATTGGCGGTACGTGGTCGCCCGAGACGAAGCCGCTTTCGGGGCGCAGCATTGCCGCCATTCTTGCCGATCCCGCCACTGCGGACCGGCTCCAGGTGCCCACGACCCAACTGACGGCGGGTTCGCTCGTGTGCCAGATTCTGGCATGCGACCGTTGCCTTACGGGCGCATTCTTCTTCGGCATGAGCGAGGCCAATCTGCGCCGGATCTATTCCTGCCCGTGGATCGTGCCGGGCAGCGACGCGAGTCTGCGGGCACCCTGGGGGCCGCTCGGCAAAGACCATCCGCATCCGCGCGCGTACGGCACGATGCCGACGTTCTTCCGTCTGCTCACGGGGCGTGACGCCTTTGCGGACGGTGGGCGCCTGGCCGTGGGCCTGGAAGAGGCGGTCGCGCGCATGACCTCCGTGCCGGCGCGGCGTTTTGGCCTCCGCGGCCGAGGCGTGCTGGAGAAGGGCGCGTATGCGGATGTGGCCGTGTGGAAGCCCGAGGAGTTCCGCTGCACCGCCACCTACACGCAGCCGCATGCCTTTGCCGCCGGCGTCGAGCATGTGTTCGTCAATGGCGTCGAAGCCTACCGCAAAGGGGCGTTCACCCATGCGGGCTCGGGGCGCTTCCTGGAACGATGAGGAAGTCGCGGTTGGCCTAAATCGGAGATTTTGCTATACTAACGAAGTCACAGTCAAGACGAGGTACGAAAATGCAGACGGTTACCGATCAGATCAAGAAGTCGATGGAAGGGTCCTCCTGGATCCGCAAGATGTTTGAGAAGGGCATTGAGCTCAAGAA
The DNA here is from genome assembly GCA_024405395.1 of Kiritimatiellia bacterium. Taxonomy (GTDB): domain Bacteria; phylum Verrucomicrobiota; class Kiritimatiellia; order RFP12; family UBA1067; genus RGIG6720. The sequence continues at coordinate 9,755 of JAKSOW010000064.1, forward strand.
GCAGTATGGCACGGATGCCGTGTGCGATTTCTCGCTCGGCAATCCGGATGTGCCGCCGCCGGCGGCCACGCAGGCCGTGCTGGAGAAGATCGCGGCCGACGCCGTCAAGCCGCTGGGCCTGGGCTATTGCCCCAACGCCGGCATCCCCGCCGTGCGTGAGGCGATGGCCGGCTACATCACGAAGCAGCAGAACCTGGCGGTGAAGGGCGGCAACGTGATTCTGACCGTGGGCGCCGCAGGCGCGCTCGTCTCCTTCTTCCGTGCCGTGATCGACCCGGGCGACGAAGTCATCTGCCCGGCGCCCTATTTCGTGGAGTACGCCAGCTACTGCGGCCATTTCGGCGGTGTGCTCAAGCCGATCGCCTCGAAGCCGGATGAGGGCTTCCGCCCGGACTTCGACGCCATGGAGAAGGCCATTACGCCGAAGACGCGCGCGATTCTCGTCAATTCGCCGAACAACCCCACGGGCTGCATCTATGCGGCCGAGGACATGAAGCGCCTGGCGGACATCGTCAACAAGGTCAACGAGACGCGCGAGCGCCCGCTTTTCCTGCTGTCTGACGAACCCTATCGGGCCTTTGCCTATGATGGCGCCGTGGTGCCGCCGGTCCTGCCGCTCACGCCCTACGCCGTGGTGCTGGGCTCCTTCTCGAAGACGCTTTCGCTGGCGGGCGAGCGCATCGGCTACGTGGTGATCCACCCCGACATGCCGGATGGCGCGACGCTGGTCAACGCCGTGACGCTGACCAACCGCACGCTGGGCTTCGTCAACGCGCCCGTGATCGGCCAGAAGCTGGCGGCGGCGTTGCTGGATGCCACGGTGGACCTGGACATCTACGATCGCCGGCGCAAGCTGATGGCGAAGGTCCTGACGGAGGCGGGCGTGGAGTTCGTGATGCCGCGTGGGGCGTTCTACTTCTTCCCGAAGGCGCCGGGCGGCGATGACCTCAAGTTTGTGGATGCGCTCCAGAAGGAGCTCATCCTGGTGGTGCCGGGCCGCGGTTTCGGCATGGCGGGGCACGTGCGCCTCTCCTGCAGCGTGGACGAGGCGATCATCGCCCGCAGCGCAGAGGGCTTCAAGCGCGCCGTCCAGGCGTGCCGCCTGGGCTAGGTCGTTGTCGGACAGGAGGCGGTGGCGGGTATCTTTTCACTCGCAAATATGCTATAATCACCGCCTTCGAAAGCGGAGGTTTGATAGATCATGTCGGAGAAGAGAAGAATTGTCGTCACGTCGGCCTTGCCGTACGCAAACGGGGATATCCACCTGGGCCATCTCGTCGAGTACATTCAGACGGATTTCTGGGTGCGTTTCCAGAAGATGCGCGGCAACGCGTGCGTCTACATCTGTGCGGACGACACGCACGGCACGCCGATCATGATCCGGGCGGCCAAGGAAGGCATTGCGCCCGAGGACCTCATCGCGCGCAGCCACGCCACCCACCTGAAGGACTTCACCGACTTTGAGGTCGCCTTCGACAACTACTACTCCACCAATTCGCCCGAGAACAAGGCCCTTTCCGAGCAGTTCTTCGCCGCGATGGAGAAGTCGGGCGGCGTCACGAAGCGGACCACGCCGCAGCTCTACTGCGAACACTGCAAGATGTTCCTGCCCGACCGCTTCGTGAAGGGTGTCTGCCCCAAGTGCGGCGCCGAAGGCCAGTATGGCGACAGCTGCGACAAGTGCGGCAGCACCTATGCCGCCGAGGAGCTGGGCAACCCCGTGTGCACCACCTGCGGCGGCACGCCGGTGGTGAAGGACTCGGAGCATCTCTATTTCGAGCTTGAACCGCAGCACGACTATCTGCAGCAGTGGATTCCGGGCCACACCACGAGCGATGTCTCAAACAAGCTCCTGGAGTGGTTCAGCGAACCGCTTCGCGGCTGGTGCATCTCCCGCGCGGCGCCGTATTTCGGCTTCCAGATCCCGGGCTATCCCGACAAGTACTTCTACGTGTGGGTGGATGCGCCGATTGGCTACCTCGCCTCGCTGCAGAACTGGTGCGATAAGAACGGACAGAAGTTCGCCGACTGGTGGCAGAACCCCAAGGCGGAGCGCTACCACTTCATCGGCAAGGACATCATCCGCTTCCACTGCCTCTTCTGGCCGGGGATGCTGCACACCGCCGGCTTCGAGCAGCCCAACAAGATCTTCGTGCATGGCTTCCTCACCGTCAACGGCGAGAAGATGTCCAAGTCGAAGGGCACGTTCGTCAACGCCCGCACGTATCTGGACCATCTGCCTGCCTCCGCGCTGCGCTACTACTATGCGTGCAAGCTGGGCGGCACGACGGACGACATGGACCTCAATCTCCAGGACTTCGTCCAGCGCGTGAACGGCGACATGGTGGGCAAGATCACCAATCTCGCCTCGCGTGGCGCACAGATGCTGAACAAGAATCTCGAAGGCCGCATGGGCGCGCTCGACGCGGAGGGCCAGGAACTGGTGGCCCTCGCCCGCAGTCGCGCCGAGGTGATCGCCCAGCACTACGAGGACCGCCGCTTCTCGCAGGTGCCGGTGGAGGTGGCGAAGATCGCCGACGCCGCCAACGAGTATTTCGACCGCCGCGAACCCTGGAAGACCGTGAAGCTGCCGGATGGCGCCGAGACGACGCGCACGACGCTCACGACGATCCTCAACGTGTTCCGCATTCTGGCGATCTACCTCAAGCCGATTCTCCCGGCCTACGCGGAGAAGGTGGCGGCTCTCTTCGGCGAGGCTTCCTATGGTTGGGACGACATCGCGAAGACGGTCGAGAGCACGACCATCGGCAAGTACGAGTATCTGGCCACGCGCATCGACGCGAAACAGGTGGAGGCCATGATCGAGAAGGCCAAGGTGAAACCCGCCGATTCGGGCGAGGTGGCGCACGAGAGTCGCGCCTCCAAGAACAAGGACAAGGCGGCCAAGCCCGCCGAGGCTGCTGCGGCTGTGGCGGCACCGGCCCTCAAGCCCGAAGTCGCGTTCGCCGATTTCGAGAAGCTGGACCTGCGCATCGGCAAGGTCGTGGCCTGCGAAATCGTGCCGAAGAGCGCCAAGCTCCTGAAGTTCACGCTGGACTGCGGTGTTCTGGGCACGCGCACCATCTTCTCGGGCATCCGCGGAGCCTATCCGGATCCGGCGGCGCTCATCGGCAAAGAGGTGTTGTTCATTGCGAACCTCGCGCCGCGCAAGATGAGTGTGGGCGTCTCCGAAGGCATGATCCTCTATGCCGGCGAACCCGGCAAGAGCGGTGGCGTGCTCGCGCCGCTTGCCGAGGCCGGAGCTGGCACGCCGGCTACCTGATATGGTCCGCAGTGCTTTATTGTGGGCGCTCGCCGTCCTGTCTGTCTCCGCCGAAGAGGCCTTGATGAGGGGCAGCCGCCTTGAACTGGAACAGGCCGAGGTCGCGATCGCGCCCCAGGTGTTTTATCCCGGATGGGTGTGCCGTACCCCCGACGGGGGCTGGAAACCAGATGACGCCGGGCGCCGGAGCTGGACTTTTCGCGACAAGGCATCCGCGGAGGTGGCCTTTGAGGGGAGCGGACAGTGCGAGCCTCGGGCCGATGGCTCGCTGAAGGTCGCCTACAGCTGGAAACGCCGTCTGGCGGCACCTGTCATCTATGCCGCTGTCGGCATGCGCCTTCCGTGTGCCCGCTATGGCGGTGGCACGGTCTTGGTGAATGGCAAGCCGATTGCTCTGCCAGTCCAGAAGTCTCCGAAGGTCATGCTGTGGAGCGGCAGCCTCACGAATCTCGTCTGTCGCGATGCGCAGGGACGTGAGACGCTTGAGCTTTCCTTCCCTGTTCCGCGTCCGTGCGGTCTTCAGGACAATCGCGAATGGAAGTCGAACGAGTTCAGCTTCCGTATCCAGGTGCCCGAGGCGAAGGTGCTGGGGAAGGGCGAGAGCACGCAGATCGACTTCGAGCTCCGGGCGTCTGAGCGTATCGCCTGCTCCGCCAAGCCCGTTGTGCTGACCGCCGGCGATGATTGGGTGCCGCTGTCGGCGGATTGGCATATTGTGCCTGGCAGCGCGTTGGACTTCTCCGGGCTTCGTGGCGTCACGGGGCCGGCGGGACGCTATGGTTATCCTTGCGTGCGCAATGGGCATTTCGAATTCGAGAACTTGCCTAACGTCCCCCAGCGCTTCTACGGCTGCAACATCGTGGCGGCCGCCAATTACCCCGACGAGAATCTGGCGGAGGACTTTGCCGCCAATCTGGCGCGTGTGGGCTACAATGCGGTGCGATTCCATCACCATGACCATGGCCTTTCGGCTGGCCCGCACGGTCAGCTGAACGAGGTCAACATGCGCCGCTTCGACCGTCTCGTCGCCGCCTGCATCGCGAATGGCCTCTACATGACCACGGATCTCTACGTGAGCCGCAAACCGCTCTATCGTGATCTTGGCCTGGATCGCAAAGGCCGGTGCACGGAGATCGCCCACTACAAGATTCTGGTGCATTTCTGCGAAGGCGCCTATCAGGACCTGCTGGACTTCTCTCGTGCGTTTCTCGCACACGTCAATCCCTTCACGGGACGCCGCTATGCCGATGAACCGGCGCTGGGGTGGATCTCGCTTGTGAACGAGGGCAATCTGCGGGCGTGTCCGCAACTGGCCGAATTGCCGGAGGCGCAGGCGGCGTGGAAGACCTGGCTGGCCGCGAAGAAGTCCACGGACGCGACCTTCGCGTCGGTGTCGGAGCAGATGCCGACGTCGGTAAGGGCGCCGCAAGGCAAGCCCGCCGATGTCACGCAGACGGCCTTCCTGCTGTTTCTTGCCGAACGTGAGGCGCTCTTTGCGCGGAAGATGACGCGCTTTCTGCGTGAGGAGATGAAATGCCGCGCGCTCATCACGGACATGAATCTGTCCTTTGCGCCGGCTCCCTACGAAGTGGTGCGCAGTGCGGAGTATGATTATGTGGACGACCACTTCTACGTGGATCATCCGCACTTCCTGGAGACCAAGTGGCGCTTGCCGAGCCGCTGCCCCAACAGCAATCCTTTCCTGTCGCGTGACCGCGGGGCCCGTCGTGCGGCCGGCAGCCGCATCTACGGCAAGCCTTTTGTCCTCACCGAATACAACTATTCGGGCCCTGGCCGTTTCCGCGGCGTGGGCGGCATCGCCACGGCCGCCTTTGCGGCTCTGCAGGACTGGGATGGCCTTTGGCGCTTCGCCTGGAGTCATGGCGACCGTGGGGTGAGGGAAGCGAAGCCGATGACCTATTTTGACATGTCGGGCGATCCGCTGTCGTTGGCCTCCGAACGGGCGAGTGTGCTTTTGTTCCTGCGTCGTGATGTTGCGCCGCTCAAGCCCGCGGGTGCTTTCATGCTGCCCCCCGAGCAGGTTGCGGCCTGCCGCACGGCGATGCCTTTTGTGGAGGACGGCACCAATGGCTGGGTGGCGAGTGGCTGGCACACGCGTCTCGGCACGACTGTCGGAGCTGTGCCGCCTGCCGGCGTTACGGCCTTGGGCACATTCCCCCATGTGTATGGCAACGTCCAATGGTCGGCCGCACAGAATCCGCTGCAGTACCCCTGCGGGGGCGGGGCCGTGGTTGCCGACGGCGAGAAGGGGGTGTTCACCTTGGCGACGCCCTTCACGGCGGGTGGTTTCGCGGAAAAGGGCGTGATTGCGGCGGGAACCTTCTCGGCTCGGCTTGCGGGGTCGGCGGCGACTGTCTGGGCTAGTTCCCTGGACAGCCATCCCCTGGACCAGTCGGACCATCTGCTCGTGACGCATCTCACGGATGTGCAGAACACGGGGATAACCTACGCCGACAAGACCCTTCAGGTCCTGCTCAAGTGGGGGGACTTGCCGCATCTGATGCGGCGTGGTCAGGCGGAGATCGCCCTCAAGGTTGGCTCCGGTGCCTGGAAAGTCCATGCCTTGGACACCACCGGCGGGCGGCGAGGCGAGGTTCCCTGCGCAATCGCAAATGGGCGCCTCACTTTCACGGCTGATGTCGCCCGCGACCCCGCCAATGCCACGTTCCTCTATGAACTGGTTCGGGGCCGCCCCTGAGTGATGCACGCTTGACATACATACCTGTAGGTAGGTATAATATCCGTCATGCTTTTACGTTTGGTTCAAGTCTTGTTTGCGGCGACGGCCGTTGCCTGCATGGTTGGCTGCGATGCGATATATCGTGCGCAGGTGGCGCAGGAGGACATGGCGGTCTTTCTGGCGGACGAGGAGGAGCCCTCGGACGGAGACGACTACGTCGATCTCACCAAGTTCACCCTGCCGGAATACGTTGAATACGCCCTCGCCAACCGTCCCGATGTCGAGCAGTCGCGCCTGGCGGTGTCGAATGCCGTGTTGAAGCTGGTGTCGGTCACGTCGGGCGAATATCCGATCATCGGCCTTTCGGGCGGACAGTCGCGGTCTACGCACAATGCGGGCCCGCATTTCTCCTGGCGGCAGACGGGGCGGGCGAATGGCGCATTTCGGATGTCGTTGCTTCTCTACGATTTTGGCCGCCTTGACGCCCAGGAGCAGGAGATGTACGAGAACATCCTGGCCGCCCAGCAGGCGTGCGCGGACATGGAGCTCAGCGTGTTCGAGGAAGTCACCAAGGCCTACTTCACTTTGCTTCGGAACGATGCGCTGCTGGTGGTCGCACGCACAAACGAGCTGCAGTACGCCGAACATCTGCGCCAGGCCGAAACGCTTTTTGAGGCGGGCGAGGTGAAGAATCTGGACGTGCTCAAGGCTCGTCTCGACCTGTCGAACGCGCAGCTCGGCTCGATTACGGCCTCCAATGACGTCATTACGGCAAGCGCGGACTTCATCCGTTCGCTGGGCCTCAAGGCCGACCGCGCCGATCGCCTGGATGTCCTGTTGCCGGCGGCGGATGCGCTTGCGGCGGCCAAGCGCGAATTGCCCGTATCCGAACAGGATCCCGCAGACGCGCTCGCCTTTGCGCGCACCAATGCGCCATCGCTGATGGTGCTGCGGGCCAAGTTGCGGGCGGCCTCGGCGCAGGTGGACTACGCGGTGTCCGACCTGCTGCCGTCGCTTTCCCTGGACGCCGACCTCAGCTGGGCCGATCCGCCCTGGAACTTCGGCTGGGGGCTTTCGGCCGTGCAGTCGCTCTTTGAGGGCTACCGCAAGACTTCGGCGGTGGACAGCGCCATTGTGTCGATGCTGTCGGCGCGGGAGGCCGTGCTGCTGGCCGAGCAGAACCTTTCCCACGAGCTCTCGGTCGCGTGCGCCGCGCGTGACACGGCGCGCCAGGCGCTTGCCACTGCCCAGGTGCAGGTGATGCAGGCGCGCGAGAACTACGAGAACGTGGTGGCGCAGTATCGTGTGGGCGAGGCCTCGCGCATTGACTTCACGGATGCCGCCTCGGCCTTCTCCAGCGCCGAGGGTGCGCGCGTGAAGGCGTTTTATGCCGGCCAGATCGCCGAGGCGGCGCTGGTGCGCCTCACGGGCAAGGGCATGGAGTACTGATAAGGAGCGTCATGATGAAGATCGTCAAGTGGATTGTCGTGCTGGCCGTGCTGGGCGCCGGCGGCTGGTGGGGCTGGAAGTTTCTCTCGGCCAAGAAGGTTGAGGCCAAGGAGGTGCGCTACCGCACGGCGCCTGTGCTGCGCAGCGACATCGTGCGCACGGTGGAGGCCACCGGCACGGTGCAGCCCATCAAGAAGGTGCAGGTGGGTGCGCAGGTCAACGGCAAGATCATCCGGCTTCTGGTGGACTACAACTCCATTGTCACCAACGGACAGGTCGTGGCGCTGATCGACCCGCTCGTCTATGAGGCGAATTACCGCAGTGCGCTGGGCGAACTGCACAGCAACGAGGCGAACGTCAAGAAATGCGAGGCGCAGCTGGCGTTGGCCGAGAAGACGCTCGCGCGCAAGAAGAAGCTCGTTGACCGCGAAATGAGCCCGATTGCCGACTACGACGCCGCCCTGGAGTCCCGCGACACCGCCAAGGCCTCGCTGGACGCCGCCAAGGCCAGCGTGGAGCGCAGCAGCGCCACGGTCAGTCAGGCCAAGGCCAATCTGGGCTATTGCACGATCGTGAGCCCCGTCAACGGCATCGTGATCGACCGCAGCGTGGACGAGGGCCAGACGGTCGTCTCCTCGATGAACGCCGTGCCGCTTCTCACCATTGCGGAGGACCTCAAGGTGATCTGGGTGGAGGCCACGGTGCCGGAGGCGGATGTGGGCTCGATTCGGCTGGGGCAGCGCGTCACCTTCACGGCAGACGCCTACCGCCGCCGCTTCACCGGCAAGGTGATTCAGATCCGCAAGAACGCGACGACCACCAACAACGTGGTCACGTACCCCATCATCGTCGAGGCCGAGAATCCCGATGAGATGCTTTTCCCGGGCATGACCGCGAACATCTCCGTGGAGACGGCGCGTGCGGAGAATGCCCTGGCCGTGACTTCGGCGGCGTTTCGGTTCCGTCCGAAGAGCGATGAGATGGCCAGCTCGGCCGCGGCCGAGTTGGATGCCCCAAGGCAGCCTGGGCAGCGTCGCGTCAAGGCGGTGTGGGTGAAGAACGACGCCGGCAAGCTGGACCGCATCGTGGTCGAGGACGGCATCTCCAATGATGCGTTCACGGAGCTGAAGGGGCCTGTGTCGCTTGAAGGCAAGGATGTGGTCATCGGCTATGAGACCCCTGCCTTTGGCATGGGCGCAATGGGCGGCAACGAACAGAAGAATCCGTTCATGCCGAAGCCACCGCAGCGCAACAAGAACCGCGGCACCGCTCCCGCGCCACGGCGTTGATTCATCGCGAGGGTCTGTCATGAAGAAGAATTTTGGAACGAAGTCCTGGCTTTATCCGATGCCGGTGCTGATCATCGGTTCGTACGACGAGAATGGTGTCGCGGATGCCATGAATGCCGCCTGGGGCGGCATTTCGCTGGAGGACCGCATTTCCATCTGCGTGGATGATTCCCATAAGACGACGGCCAACGTGCTGAAGAGGCGGGCCTTCACGGTGCATGTGGCGGATGCCGCCAACATGGTGGCCTGTGACTTCGTGGGCTGCGTTTCGGCGAACAAGATGCCCGACAAGCTGGCAAAGACGGGCTGGCATCTGGCGAAGAGCGAGTTTGTGGACGCGCCCGTCATTGCCGAGCTGCCCATGGTGCTGGAATGCGAATTGGTCTCCTACGACAAGGAGGACTGCCGCATGGTGGGGCGCATCGTCAATGTGGGGATTGAGGAGAGCTGCCTGACGGCTGACGGTAAGGTGGACATGTCCAAATTGGATCCCATTACCTATGATCCCGTCAATCACGCCTATCTGAAGCTGGGCCCCGTGGCTGGGGCGGCCTTCAAGGCCGGATTGGCGCTCAAGTGAGCTTATGCCGCTGGATCTTCTGCCCGCGCTGATGCTCTCCATCGTGCTGGTCGGATATTCGCCCGGCCCGGCCAATCTCTTCGCGCTTTCCATGGTGCTGCGCCATGGGCGTGCGGGCGCTCTGCAGATGTGGCTGGGGCTGTTGGCGGGCTATTCCTGCGCAGCGGCGATATGCGTTGTGGCCGTGCATTTTGCCGGACTGGCGTTTGGATCCTGGATTGGCCATATTCGCTACCTGGGAGCGGCCTATCTGCTGTGGATGGCCTACGGCGTCTACGCTGCACGCGGACAGGCCTCAGCCCGACATGGGACGTGTTCGTTCTGGAGCGGGTTCGTCGTGCAGATGACCAACGCGAAGATGCTGCTTTTCGAGATGACGGTCTATTCGTCCTTTGTGCTGCCCTATTCGGATCGTCTGGCGGATCTCTTCGTGGTGGCGGCCCTGTTGACGTTGGCCGGACCCGGCGGCAACTTGGCGTGGTTGCTCGCGGGATCTTTCCTGCAGGGGCTTTTTGCCCGACATCGTCGCACCGCTGATGTCCTCACGGCGTGCTGTCTGGCGGCCTGTGCGCTATGGATTGCACTGGCGTGACGTGGCGACGCATCAACCTGCAGCGGGACCAGCCCGGCAATGATTAGGCATCGAAGGATGTTACTTGCCTAGTACGGTCGTGACGGGCACGACCTGCTTTACCGCATTGGTCGGGGCGTTGGTGTCGCCGCCGTAGTTCTCCGCCATTTGCGAGGAGTGGGATATCCAGGCGATGGCGGGGATGCCGCAGGCGATGATTTCGGTGGTCTGGCCGCGTGGCTGGGTGGCCATCGACGTGCAGCCCGTGGCCGTCACGACAGTCGCGCCCGTAAGCGCCCCGGCGATGACAGGCCAAATGGCTTTTAGGATCTGAATCCCGATTTCTCTCCAGTTGATGTTCAGCTTCATGATGGTTCCTTTGGGTTGTGGATGGGAGGGTGACGTGGTGGCGAATCGCTCCACCACCACGCCACCCCTTGGCTTTATTCACCGGCCGTGGTGAACTCGTAGGATGCGCTGCCCTCGGGCGTCGTCACCGTGAGCACCGGCTTGACCGAGCTGTGCGCCGACTCGATGTACTCCGAGATCGCGTTCGGCACGAGGTCGATCTTCGTGTCCGTGACCGCGTACATGTCGGAGATGAGCTCCACCTCCTGCATGATCTCGCCGTCGGTCGAGAACTTCAGCTTCACCGTGCCGCCCGTCAGGCGCTCGCCCTCCAGCGTGAACCCGCCGTAGAGCACGTACACGCCCACGCGGCTCGGGTCGGTGGTCGGATAGCCCTTGGCGATCCGCGGCTTGTTGCTCGCGACCTTCAGGTACTTCACCTTGCGGAAGGAGGT
>JAKSOW010000065.1 GCA_024405395.1 Kiritimatiellia bacterium
CACCGCGTTGAAGGACGCGTCCAGATAGTTGTGGACGGCCTTCACGACCTTGTCGGGCCCGACCTTCCCCTTGATGTTGAGTCCCTCCAGCGAGTAGCCCTTGGCGGGCAGGAACTGGTGTTCGCTCTTGATGCCCATCAGCTGGCAATGGGGTTTCATGAGCGTCGCAACAACCTCGTCGACCTGGGTCTTGCTGGGCGACAGGCGCTTGACGTTGGCGAGGACGATCGAAATCCCGCCAGCGCTTGTCGCGTATTTCGCGGCATATTCGGCGATTCGTGCCTCGGTGACGAGTTTTCCGAGACCGAGCTTCTGGACGACATTGCGCCAAATCGAAACCCGCTGCGCATGGTCCAGTTCCTCGAAGCAAATCGAGTAGTCGAACCGGCGACGCACGCTTTCATCCATCGCCTGGGCCGACGTATTTGAAATCCAAATGGCCGGCATCTTCATTTCGTCGAGAATCGTGTTCATGACGCCCTTCTCAGTGGACTTGCCGCCCGAGGCACCGTCGAAGATGAGGTCGAAGAACGACATGCCTCCCCGCAGAAGTTCATCGGCCTCATCGACAATCATCAGCGACTCCTCTGCATTCTCCTGGCTGTTGCAGACCTGGATACCCGTCATGCGGGTTTCGGCCTTCATGTTCCGGCCGTCCTCGCCGCCCTGTCGGATTTCCCACGCCGTACGCCCCACTTCCTTTGCGAGTGTACGGGCGAAGGACGTCTTGCCTGTCCCCGGTGCCCCGTAGAACAGAATATTGCACTTCCCCGGATTGCCGGCAAGCAGTCGTTTGAGAACCAACCCGTCGGTGGCCGCCATCCGTCCGTAGAAGTTCCACGGAAGAACTTCCGCCTCGGCATTCTTCCCATAGAAGCGGCGTTCGAGGGCCTCATCCTCGGTTCCGTCCAGATAGCCGCCGAGCGTGCCGCCGTTGAAGTCCCAATCCTCGTCAAGCAGGTTAAACGTGCGCAGCCGTCCCTTGGGCGTCAAAGCCTTCATGACCTCACCATACGCACGGTCCAGGGCCATCGCGAAGAAAAGCGGCTTTTCCCGGTCGTCGAGCCGCCGAGGCCAGCTGAGACCGGTTTCACTGATGGCGTAGGCGACGAAAAGAATCTCGGCTTCAAGGTCCGACAGTCTGAGGACACGTTTCAACTCCTGAAAGCGGCTCTCCAAGACGTCATTTTTCGTCGGTGGGCGACTCGTGAGGAGGCGGTCGCGAATCGTCAGGAGGACCTTGCGGCATCTCGTCCGCGACTTGCGATGGTTCCAAAGGGCCTTGAACACGTCATCAAGCGTATCGTCGAAATCGACACGAAGACGGCGCAGACGCCCGCCCCGCCGTTCATTTCCATGGCGCAGAGCCTCCTTCGCCGCGAGTTCTTCCGGCGGATACGCAGCCTCAATCAACGCGATTCCTTCGTCATGGTCGAGACCATTGAGCAGAATCTCGAAGAAACTGCTGTACTGCACGTCGTCCTTGTAGTTCTCGACCATGTTTCCCCAGAAACCCACGAGTTTCCGGAAGAGGAACGTCTGCGTAACCTGTTTGAACTTTGCCATTGTCGTTTTCCTTTCGTTGACACACATATTGTCGGCGTCACGCGATTTTGGACATCAAATTTTCATGCCATCGTCGCACACCAGGCGTCGCCCACGCGGGCGATTTCGCGTCTGGCGTCCAGGATGACACCGGATTTGTCACAGGCTCGACGCTTCAGGTATGCCGAAAACGCCGCGAGGTCGATGGCCGAACGCCCGTCCACTGGATCTCCCAGTCCCGCAACGGCGAAATCAGCCTCGGGAATCTGCGTTTCAAGAACGCGATCCCACCCCTTCTCTGGATCCGACACCAAGACCGAATCCTGCCAGTAGACGTGAACATTCTTCAGACCAGGGCACTTGGAAGGATAAGGTTGTTGGACAGGATACGAAGACGGCACGACGATGCCATCCCGCAGCCAGTAGAACTCATCCTGTTCGTGAATGATGAGCTCAAGCGGCTGAATCGCCTTGGTGATGGGATTTATGTTCCGCTGATACGTCCGAAGGTCAACAAGCCCCTTCTTCAGTTTCCGCTTCCAGTCCGCCCGTTCGTCCTTCAGCATCTTGATGTATTTTCGGGCGATGCCGATGCGCCGCTTGCCCTCCTGGCGACGCTCCTTCACGGCATCTGGATGCGCGTCGATCCATCGGCCACGCACCACGAGCGTCGCAATCATGCCCCACGCCCGCTTCTTCCAAAGCTCGCCGTCCGTAAACCGCATCGGAATCATGTACATCATGTGGAGCCCCGTACGCAAACCGGGATAGGGCGAAATCATCTCGACATTGACGTCTTTCGCCCAATACCAGCACATCGCCTTGACCGGCGTCCCGTCAGGGAGCTCGCCTTCAATCAGTTCCTCCATCCAGGGTATTCTGCTCATCTCATGTCCTTTCCTTCATTGACACACCTATTGTCTCAATCAAGGGATTTTGGACATAAAAAACCGGACAATCTGAAGACTGTCCGTTTTCCGTAATCAGTGCCTATTCTCTCATCGCCTCAGCACGATCGGCACGCCGTCATCGGGCCTGGAGAAACGCGACTCTTTCAGGAGTGCGAAGGCTTCGGAATCGCCCGAAGCGATTGCCTCTTCCCAGTCCTGACGATAGCGCGCGTTGATTTCGTCCCGTGAAGTTCCAGAGCCGAAGTGGACGAATGCACCGTCAAAAGAGGCCAGATGGACGTGCCGCCGCACTTCCTCACTGTCTTGCTCCGCAATCTGCGGGAAACAGAGAAGTCCGCCGTTGTTGACGAAGTAGTCGACGCCCGTCTGCCGTGCCGAACGGTTAATCACAGTCACATCACCACTGATAACGAACAGGACATCACGATCAGCAGAAACGTCCAAATCCAGCGTCCCCGAGCCAAATACACGGACCACGACAGGTCCCGTTAAATGAAGGGCCTCATCAACCACGTAACGGAACATTGACGGGACAACGATCCGAACAAGACCAGGCGCCTGCGTACCAGTTTTCCTAACAATCTGACGACGCGTCAGTCTCTCCCAACCGACATGCACAAGCCCCCTGCCACGCGACCGACGAATCTCCAGATCTTGCAGAAGATCGCGCATGGCATTGCGGCGGTTCTTCGACGCCTTGAACATCACCCGTCTCCGCAGCGTCTCAACATCCGGGATGCGCCGCCTCAGATCGGGATCCGTTGCGTCGCTTCCAACTTGCCGCCATTCAGGCGATCTTCCGCAGAAATTCCGGATCAGCATCCCAAGGGCATAGACATCCGTCGCGGGCAGAAAGGCCGTCCGTTCGGCATCCAGCTGTTCGGGTGCACAATAGCCCGCCGTCCCAGTCGCCGTGCGGTGCCCTGACGCGTCCATGGTTAGCGAATTCGGCTGCGGCGTCAGGCGTCCCTTCTCAATGCGGTGCGCCTGACCGAAATCGATCAGCACAAGCCGGCCACCCTCCCGACGACGCATCATGTTGGCCGGCTTCAGATCCTGATGGATATAGCCGTTGCGATGCAGGACTTCGACCGCATCAATCACTTCCAGGAGAAATCCGCCGAATGCGTCGCTCGTTTCCGGCACATTAACGTCTTCCAGCTGTTCCGTGACAAGATACGGGCGTCCCTCGTATTCGCCGTGGCCATAATATCGGGGGAACGGACTTTCCGGTCCATCCGAGACGAGCGAAGTCTCCAGCAGTTCAGCTTCATGCTCGAAACGCGCACGCAGCCCGGCATCATCATTCCGACAGGCGATCTTGACCGCAACGGGTTCACGGGTAATCCGATTCACTCCCTCCCAGACATCGGAGGTCGCGCCATTCGCCAGGAGGCGCACAAGTTCGACATCCCCGATGATCTGGCCCGAAAGGCCCGTATCGACAACGGACGGAATGTAAAAACCGCCCCTTGCGATCTGCTGAAGGACTCCACTTGTCTCCGAGTTCATGACCGGACCTCCCGTGCGTCGAGAAACGCCTTGTAGTACTTTTGTAGACGGTCCTCCATTCGTTGCCGATGTTTGTAGACGGACGCGGGCGAAACCTTGAACCGCGCCGCAATCGCTTCGAACGCGCCGTCTCCATGCCGTCCATTCTGGGCGTGCTCGATGAGAAGCCCGTAGATCTCCTTCGTCTGCCTCTCGATGCGCGGATCGGCCATCACAGCCTCAATGGCATATTGCGCGGCCAGTCGTTTGATGTGCAAGTCATTCTCCGACTCGTCCTGCCCATCACCTTGGATTTCACCACGTTCGAACGCCTCAAAGTCTGCCTCCCACGTCTGCAGCGTCTCTTCATCTCCCGCCCGCCCATGCACACGACCCTCGTCGGACTCGCCATAACCCTCGTAACGATAGTCTGCGGCCTCCGTTGGATCGTCCGCCTCGCCCCATCCACATTCAAACTTCTGGTTATCGACGAAAACGAGTCGGTCGGTTTTCCGCGCGTTGTACAGGCTGCGCGCGACGTTTTTCAGGACCGAAAGCAAATAATTCCGAAACCGTTTCCCCTTCTCAAGTTCGAAGATCCGCCATTTGAGTCCGTACCGAACCTTCTTCGCCAACTGATCCTCGGTGAAGTCCACGTCGAACTGCGGAAAATCTGGAAGAATGATGTTCTTCAACTGCCAGAATGTCTGCTCGACGGCCTCGCCTGGATCAACCCCGTCTGGGATGAACGCGCACCGTCCGGTCTCCTTGTCCACCTTGCAGGCCGCATAGTACAGATAGTCCCAGTACTGATTCACGAACTCTTCCCAGCGTTCGCTGTTCTTGTCGTTCTTTAGTGCTAGAATGAGGCTATCTCTCGTACTTGCGACCTTCATTTTATCCCTATCCTGCGTTTGGAAATTATTATATCATAATCATTATATCATATAGTTCTGTCGCGCAGAAGTGTACAGATTCATAAATTTATGTACCTGATAAGCTGAGATGCCATGCGTGGCAACATTCGATACGCTGGGAGGTTCTGCGCTGTGCCGCCTAGCCAAAGAAATGATGCCAGGTACCCAAGCCCATACAGTCAGGTACCCGAGAACGAAAAGTCGGGTACCCGAGAAGAGTAAGTCAGGTACCCGAGATGCCCAGGTCGGGTACCCGAGACGGCGCGGTCGGATGCCCGAGAGGACGCAGTCGCGTCGGGCGAATTACCTGTGCGAGGTTCATTTGCGATTCTTACCATATGTTGCAGATACGCAAATAAAGTGAAAATATTATCGGTTATAGACATTTTTCATTCGCATTTCATTCGCATTTCGTTCGCAAATCATTCGGTTTTGTTCGTATTTCGTTCGCATTCATTCGCATCGGAGATACGAATCTTTCCGAACATTTACGAACGGTTTACGAACGGAAAGCGAACAAGAAGCGAACAAAAAGCGAATGCCGAACGTCAATATCTAAACAAACAGCAAGATATCACGATGAATCGTCAGTTACCGCGATTTTCGCCCTATCCCCTCGCACACACCCCATCAGGAGTCAGATGACTCAATCTCAAGGCTGTGGTTCAGCGCTTTTCGAACGTAAAGTCCGTGAGGTTATAGCCACCGTTGAAGACAAAACGAAGGATGTGACGGCCAGCCGGCAATGTCACGGGCATCTGCGCCTCTTGGCGTGTCGACCAACCGTATTTGGTCTCATGTCCAGGGCAAGAGACTTCACCGATAGGCTTGAAATCGCACAGTAGCAGCAAGGACTGGGGCTTTGTCGTTGGATTGCCGTGTCGGAATTTGAGCACATAGTCGCCTGCTTCGGCAATATCCACCGTGAAATTGATCCATTCACCACGACCCACGGCGCCCAGACCATGCGGTGTGCAGTCGACATCCTCGTTCATGCGGGTGTTCGTCTTGCCGCCGTGCTGATTGCCCTTGGTGCCGTCATGATAGGCGACCCCTTCACCGCCTTCGTCATAACGGCAGATCTGCAGCACACCGGGAATCGTCGCGGCCTTGCCCTCATAGGGCTTGGACATCAGGCGTTTGGACATCAGGAAGAACTCGATTACCTTGTCGGTTCTGGCAATCCGGCCGTTCTCATCCGCCACAAACACCTGCAGGGCGTGCCCGCCCTCGATCTTGGGCTTCTGACCCTGGCGGCCCGGGCGGACGAAATCCGTCTTGTCGAAGTACTCCTCCGTGAGCGCGAGGTCGAATCGACAAGGTGCCGACGTCTTGCATTCCAGCAGATAACCGCTGTCGAACAGGTATACGGCGGCAATCTTCGACTTGGTCTTCACCGCCTCCTTCACGTCCACTTCATAGGAAACCTTGTCCCCGAGATTCTTCATGAGGAACGTCCCGCTGGGATAATCCTGCGCCCAGGCCACAGACGGTTTCTCGTCCACAGGATCCGGGTATTCATACACGCGCACGTAATCCACATAGTAGTGGTACGGCAGATCCTTGGCGTCATACTGCGTGCAGCCTTTGAGCCACGACGCATTCGGCGCCATGATCTGGCCCGAGACGATGGTGCGCAGCGGCACCGAGCCCGCCATGTGGTGGAAGGCGTCGAACGTGACGGAATCCCAGGGGCTGTGGACGGCACTCGATTCGATGAGTCGGCCGTCCAGATAATAGGAGATCTCAAACGGGGTCCATTTGCAGCCAATCACGTGGTATTCGTCAAGCGAACCCGCAAACTGCTCGTAGTAGTTCCAGCTCTTGAGGCTGCCGGTTGCATGCGTATGGAGATTGTGGTCGAGAATGTTGAGGTTGCGGCCGGCGGCGTCTTTGCGCCGCGTGTGGTAGTCCTCGAAGATGTCGATCTCGAATCCGTCCACGAAGGGATTGGCGATGGAATCGGCATACAGCCAGAACGCTGCCCACCAGCCGTTCTCCTTCGTGAACTTGAGGCGCGACTCAAAGTAGCCATAACACTGCTGGTGCCATGACCACAGTGACGCGGTCTTGAGCTGCCCCTTGCCGTCATCCACGCAGTCGATGATGAGCTTACCGTCCTTCACGCGCAGCAGTTCGGGTCGGCCGTGGCGATCCTCCCATTTCGTCTTGTCCACCGTGGTGCCTTCGAACTCATCCGAGAAGGCCAATTTCCAGCCGGCCTTCACGGGGTCAAATTCCTTCAGGGGGACGATCTTTGTGGGCACGGCGACAGGTTTTGGGGCCGGCTTCGCAAGCGCTACGAAGAGTCGGTCAACCTTGACTTCTGCAGCCGTCCCCGGCCGTGCGCTTTCCAGCGTGGTGGTCACGCCCACGGAACGCGTAATCGCCTGATGCGACGTCTTGAAAACCGCACTTGTCTCACGTACGATGCGCTGCTGTGAATCAGCCAGGCTCGTCACCTGCAGTTCGGCGGGATTCCAGCTATCCGCGCTCACAACAAAATCAGCCGGCAGCGACTCGTAGGGGATGGACAGCTTCTGCGAACCGAACGTACACAGAAGATCGGCCTTGTCGGCCACATGCCGCACCACCAGACGCAACGCGCCGCCATCCGAGGTGAATTCCGTCACCAGCGCGGCATCCTTGCGGACATCATCCCCAAAACCATAGACACGGACGGAATAGACCAGCTTCTTCGCACCACACGGCGGCAGCGACAACGACGGATTCGCGTAGAGCTGTACCTTCTCGCCCCGATATACGCCCATGTGCGTACGCGTCAGCAGCCCCGGCGACACCATGCCCATCGTCAACGTCGGTGCGCCAGGCCGCACCACGCTGGCGTCTTCATACTCGTCGAGGAAATAGTACTGCTCGGGAACAAGTCCCGCAGATGCGGCCAAACCGGCGACCAACGCCGTTCCCAGCCAGGCAAACTTACCACACATAGTCAAATTCCTTCCCGCAATCAGCGAATGTTGATCACCATGCCAATGACTTTGCCCATCACATAGCCATCACTGCGCCGTTCCACGCCCCAGCCCATCTCACCCACGTCAGACGGCGTAATTGCGCTGAAACCTGGCCCCGCATAGCCGCCCTCTGCCCGCACAAGCGGCAGACGTGTCTTGCGCGGCAGCGCCTCCAGAAGTTCGGCGTTGAGAACCTGTATGCAGCTCCCTTCCGCCACAGTCAACGCGCCCCCAATCGTAAGCGCCCGCCCGGCAATGAGATCTGCGGCATCGACGACAAGCGTGCCCGCCAGCGTCACCGAAGTGGCGATTTCGCCCGTGCCGGCCAATTTCGTCGCAGTCAGCGGCGTGTTGCGCGTATCCAGCACAGCGCCCGCCCCCACACGGAAGGATGAGGCATTGGGCAACGTCTGCGCCTGCGGGGCATCCAGCAGCATGCGACCCTCGGCCACGTCGATCGTGCCACCCACGGCGACGCATTTGTCGGCACCAATGGTCAGCTGCCCAGCGCCCCTCTTCACGAAGTCGCCCGTATTGGCGTTGTCGGCCAGCTCGCAGGCCACCTGCACGCGATTGGTCCACCCGCCGAAATCAATCTCGGCATAGGTGCCCAGTCCGTAGTTGCAGCCGGGCGAGGTCACGGTGATGCCCGTGATAAGCCCCGCCTCCGAATCGAAATCGGCCGTAGCCGTGGCGCCATAGCCGGCACCCGAAGGATCGACGATGCGCACATAGGGGGCGCCAATATAGCGCCAAGGCTCGGTACTGGCAAAGGCAATCGCCTTCACGCCCTTGCCTTCTGGCGCCAGCAACGGGCAGGCCAGTCCTCTGTTTTCCGTACCGACATCCATCGTGGCGCCATCCGCAAAGACCGTGGCACGCGTGAGATTCTCGTCTCCAACCCAATAATAGTAGCCATACTGACGATACGTGCCGCCATTGAAGTTGAGATATTTGAGGGAGGTGTTGCCCGTGTAGTCCATCGGCTGGCTGATGCTGCCGGAAGTCTGACAACGATTGGTCACGGCCAGGATGCGCTTGGCCGCCAATTCGCCGCCGTTCAGATTGAGGATGGCCACCGTATTGGACAAGGCGCCCAACTGAACACCACCATCATCCGTCAGATGAACCGTTCCCTGCTTCTCCACCGTAAGCGCGCCTTCGCTAGGCGAAATGCCGTTACCGACCCAGAGGCTCATGCCCACCATGACATGCCCATTGGAGACCGCGCCGCCCGAAACGCGCATGTGCCCCAGTGCGCCGCCGCCATTGACGACAAAGCCCACGGATTTGTGCTGAATCAACCCGCCCTTCATGTGCAGGACACCAGAACCCGGCAACCTGACCGTGCCACCGCCACGTCGGCCAACGAAGAACCATTCCGATTTCTGGGAGGCGTCCAGGTAGCCGCCATCCGAGATTTCGAAGTATCCGCCAGCGTGATTGCCCACATAGCATGAGGTCTGGCTGTTGTTCGAATGCTGCACCAGCGTGCCCTTGAGATAAAGGGCGGCGAATTCGTTTGTGCGGGCATAGTCGTTGTCGTTGCCGCCGCCAATCGTTATCTGGTTGGTGACGACGGCGCCAGACCGAATCTCCACAATGCCACGCGAGAAGTCGCTGTTCTCGGCCTTGGTGATGGAGCCGTCGCTTGGCCGCCCGGCCACATACTGAAGCGGCAGGGCCTTGGAGACGTCCGCCCGTGCCGCGAACATGGCGTTCTCGCCCACCACCAGACGCGGCGTGCGCGGATAGGCGCCGCACACGAGGTATGTGTTGTCGCCGATCATGTAGGTGGCGTTGTCCGCGATCTTCACCGTGCCGTCCTGCACGAAAATCTTGCCCGGATAATTCACGCCCGTGCCGCCCAGCACCAACGTGCCCGCCGTGTTGACGATCTTCGGCTCGCCGGTGATGCCGCCCGCCAGCGTCAGCGTATTCGTCTCGTCGTGGTAGATCACCTTCCCGTCAGTCAATGCGGACGCATACGCGTAGTCACCCAACGTGGGGAAAGAGTACTTTGGCGCGTCACGATAATATCCCGTAGACGTGAGATGCGTGCGCTGAAATTCCATGATGCGCGCGTATTCGGCATCGTCCATGCCATACGTGTCATACGGCGAACCGTGGAGGAACACCAGCCGCCCCTCGCTGTTGAACGTCAACGGCCCGGTCCCCAACGAACCAATGCCCGCCGCCTCAACGCAGCCGCTCTCCACGGCAAGTCCGCCCGAATACGAGCAGTCGCGGTTGAGAAGGCGCAGATAGACACACGTGCCATAGAGGTTCAGCTGGCCGTCGCCCGTAACAGGTCCCCGAATGTTGACCACCGTGCCGGGCGCACTCCAACAGGTGAAACGCAGACGCGCCCCATTCTCCAGCACAACCGGCCCCTCGAAGCTGTTGCGCGTCGCGGCCGAGGACATGTTGGTGACGGCGGTTCGGACATTGGGACTCAAAGCCACGGAGACGTCGTTCTTGACGCGAAACGTCCACGGAAGCGGATTCTCGAGAATCTGCAGGCTCATTGCCGTCGCGCCGTCCACAATCATCTCGTTGGACGCATCGCCATTCCAGGTCACCAGGTCATCCAGCGAGAGATTACCCCGCTCGCCTGCCACGGCCTTGACTTTTCCCGGGTTGACAATCGTGGGGCCGCAGAAGGCAATAGACCCCTTGCAGGAGAGCGTATGCCCGCCCATGTCAAACGTGCCAAATCGGACATCCGTACGCCCGCCCGCACCATTCCAGAGCGCGTCGCCAGTCATGGTCTTATTGCCGTTGCGAAAGACATTCCAGCTGCTGTAGGTGGGCAGCATTTTGAGGCACCCCTCACCATCGGCGCCAACACCCTCGAACGTGAGGTTTTCATTGGCGAAGGCAAACAACTGCGCCTTGCCATTCACTGGATCCAGCTCCAGCGAAGCGCCGTTGTCGATGACGACACCACCGTCCGAGGTCCCGAGCGCATTGTCGTTCTGCAGGCGCACAAAGCCTTCATGCACGCGTAGCTCGCCTTTCCAGCCGGCCGTCAGGAAGTCGCAGTTGATGACGAGGCGGCCCCCTCCGACTTTGTAGAGCCGATTCGTCTTCTCGCCCGCAAGGAGTGCCTGGGCATAGGCATCAGCCGTTGACGCGATGACATAATCAGACTCCGCCGATGTGATGTTGACCACAACGTCTTCGGCGCCAGCATTTAGGGCACCCATAATCGCAAAAGCGACCAGAACACGAATTGTCTTCATCTTGTCCCCTTTCATAAAGTCATTTTGTTTTACGAAGCAATTGCAAAACCTCAGTCGAGCGACGACGCCGTCGATGCCGCCCTCCCGAAATTTCGCCTGTCGCGCATATTTCCACGAAACTGGCAGCCACGACAGTTCTGCAATTACCTCAAAGAACAATCCTCATCAGGGCCCCCGCCCAACAGGATTTGAGATTATAGCAAAAATCCGTTCCCAGTGGAACGGATTTAGCTTTCTGAAAAGCCCTACACAAGCGAAAACCGCCAACGGCAAGCACAGGTGGGATCGGTGACGTCGGGGTGGCAGCTTTCGCACACGCAGGTGAAGCGGTCGTCAATCGTCTGGGCGAAAAGCGTATATTCGATCAATCCCACCGATTTGCAGGGATGGAATGGCATGCCCTTGCGTTTCCGCGCCGTCTGTACACGGCAATCCACTGCCGTGTAGACTAGCGTATTGCCCTCGACCTCGATTCGGTCCTCATTGATGTTGGCGTAGAAGCGCAGCTGGAGGGCGCGCGCGAGCCCCTCAACGCCCGCCTGCTCGGGCAGTCCCAGGAACTCCTTGATACGCGTGGCCTCGATCACCGTGAAACGCCGCCAGGCCTCCGCATCGTGAAGCATGGCCTCGTCCATCCCCAGCCGCCGCTCGACCGACTGAAACCAGACGCCATCCATCGCCAGCCAGTTCTTCGAATAAATGGCGATCAGCCGCAGCAGATCGTCCCGCGACAACTTCGCCAACTCAGATTTTTCGATGACGTCCATCTCTGTCCAATTCCCTTTTGATCATCTTACGCCCGTATGTTTTCTACCGCTCACCAGGTAGAGGCGTGATCACTGGGGCTTTCCCAGGCTCTTCAACCTGACGAAACGCGCCCGTCGTTCGGCAGAAGCCGAAATCCACCGGCGCAGACGGCGCGAAGAGACGAGGCCACAATGCCTGGTCTTTTTGCCCAAACGGTGTGAAGACGCCCTTTTTCACGTCCAATCGCCCCAAATGGTAGCGTTTGAAGAAGCTCGGCGTGCCCAACAGCTTAAGCCGGTCCTTACCCTCGAAGTTGTCTTCGGGCGGCAGGCTGGCAGGCATCACGGAAACAAGCACATCATAGACGCCAGACAGATTCTTAGGCAACTTGACGCACCAGGGAGCCATCCCCTTGTCCAGATCCATGGTCCGCGAGTCGAGGCGATAATCCGGCAACGTGTTGTTGTTCTCTGTGGTCTTGCGGCGTACCAACCAGAGGGTTGCCGTATGGGGGACAGTCCCCGTGACGCACACATGACCTTTGGCGGCGAAACGCGTGAAGGCGAGTTTGACTTCAAGCTGATCGGCGGCACCCCACGCAACTGTGGCCTTTGGCGTGTAGGGCAACAGATTGGGCGTGCCGAAACCGCGTCCGTTCACATAACGGATCGTCCTGGGGCCATCCCTCCATTCGGAAGCCTCGGCCACCACCTCGTCACCGTCAATCGTGCGGAACTTCGCAATCTTCGCCCAAGCGCCCGTCTTGGCGCTCTTGGCGTAGAAGCCGAACTCGGGCAACACCACGCCATCGGCGACCGTCCAATCGCTCGCACCTCGGTTGACGTACACGGTCATGCCGCCCTTCCAGGTGACGATCTGCCGCCGTACATCGCCGTCCGCAAATACTACCGACGCCATGTCGTCCCGTGCCGTCTCCCGGACAATATGCTGTCCCAGCCAATAGGCCCGTACCACCTGCCGCAGCACGCGGTCTTTGGCGAACGGACGAAGAATCCCCGCCGAGACGTCCCGCACATCACGCGAATAGGCATCGCTCATGAGCGCATGGCCAGTAAGCATCTCCAGCGAATAGTAGTCATCGGAGTCGATGCCGTGGCAGTCCTCGCCGCGTCCGCCCTCATAGCGGATCGAATAGCCGACGCCGTGCAAGGAGAATCGGGCGTGATTGACGGCGTCGAACCACGGCACCTTGACAATGTCGCCGGCCTCCATGCGTTCCCAGCGGTATTCGCCGCGTTCGGCGCCCAGCATCAGGAACTGACAGTCGCCGCCATCCAAATGCCCCATGAGCACATCGCACGCCGCCTCACTTGAGGTGAAGGCCGGGCGGCCAGAAGCCAACGTCTGCGTCTCGCGGATGACGTCGAACACCTCGCCCATCTTCGCGACCGCATGCGACTGGGGACGCGACTGCCCATCCTGGGTACAATATCCACGTGCCGGGCCCGACCCGATCACGTCCACGAAGATGCTGTCGTTCACAAAACCGTCCGCATTCATCTCGCCAAGAACCTTGCGCATCGAGACGGGCGCGTAATCGGGTGACATGCGGTAGCTCTGCGCCTTGCGGAAAGCATTATACCAGGCCTTGATGGGCTTACCCTGACGATCGTGGGCCACCTTATCGAAAGAGAAGTCCGAGGCATCGGTGTAGAAGTCAGACGTGTTGAGATGCACGCCGAAGTACCAGCCGTGACGCCTAGCCGTCTCCTGCGCCAGCTTCATCTCCGCCGTCGTGCCGAAGGCGGGATTGGGTGGGTAGACATCCGGCAGATGATAGTCATAACCATACCGCTGCCACTGGTGCGAGTAGAAGAAGAGGTCATTCGTGAGCCCATAGGCGGCCGCCGCGTCGATGAAGTCCGCATGCTCGGCATAACGGCCATTCCAGGCGTCCACGCAGAACTTGCCGGCCTTGACCGCAACACCGGGCGCCGCCTTGCGCGTATCGTACTTCTCGCGATAACGGATGGCAGCTTCGAAGAGCCCCTGCCGCCCATGGACAAAGGTGAAGCGCCCAGACTCGGCCGTCCGAATGCCAAAGCGCCGTTCGTCTTTCTTGACGAACAGCGTCTGTATGGGCCGTTCAGACGCCATCACCACCGCTGTGCCGTCACGCAACAGGAAGCCGTCGAACGACGTGGCATTCATGTGACCATTGGGCAATGAGGCAAGGTTACCGGGTTCGGTCACATACCAGCCATTGCCAAACGCCAGGGCGGCCGGCGTCTGCCCCGTCACTTCGCAGACGACGTTTGTGACCTCCGGCCCGGCAACCGACACAAGCGCGGCGTCATCCCGGTACGCGACGACAACTTCGGCCGCCCCCGTCGCCGACTGCGCCGTGACCTCAATCTGCGTGCCGCCCGGCAGCAACACGGCCGTCGCCAACAATGCACCAATCATTTGGTCTCCTTTACCTTTGTCCCGTATTCTACCAAACCCGCATTTTCGCCGCAAGTGTGATTTTTGAGTCCCGCAACGGTGTTTTATTCCATTAACGACATCAACCTCGCCTAAACCCACTATTGCGCATGCCGCGTGCGTGTGCTATAATACGCACCTCTTAAATAAGGGAAAATGAATAGTATGAACAAGGTCGTCTATTTCGACAACAACGCCACCACCTGCATCGCCCCGGAAGTCGTCGAGGCGATGATGCCCTTCTTCGGCGAGCTCTACGGCAATCCGTCCTCGATGCACGCCTTTGGCGGTCAAGTCGCCACCCACCTCAAGAAGGCACGTGAAGGCGCGGCGGCCTTCCTCAACTGCGATCCCGACGAGATTCTCTTCACCTCTTGCGCCACCGAGTCCGACAACACCGCCATTCGCGGCACGGCAGACTTCTACGGAAAGGACACGAAGGTCATCACCACAGCGGTGGAACACCCTGCCGTGCTGCAGTCGGCCCGCCGTCTGAAGGCGCAGGGGCACACCGAGATCGAGCTCCCCGTCAACGGCGTGGGCCAGATCGACCTGGACCAGCTGCGCGCTGAGCTCAAGGGCACAAAGCACGCGCTCGTCTCCGTGATGTGGGCCAACAACGAGACCGGCACGGTATTTCCCATCGAGAAGGTCACGGAAATCGCCAAGGAATACGGCGCCATCATGCATACGGACGCCGTCCAGGTCGCCGGCAAGGTGCCGATTGACGTCAAGAAGGTGCCAGTGGACCTGCTGGCCATTTCCGGACACAAATTCCATGCGCCCAAGGGCGTGGGCCTGCTCTACGTACGCAAAGGCACCAAGCTCAAGCCTTTCATGCTGGGCGGCCACCAGGAGAGCGCCCGCCGCGCAGGAACGGAGAACGTCCCCTACATCGTGGGCCTCGCCAAGGCCTGCGAGCTCGCCACCGCCCACATGGCGGACGAGGCGCGTGCCCTCACCCCCCTTCGGGACAAACTGGAGGCTGGCATCCTGGCCACCTGCCCGAATGTGCGCGTGAATGGCGACCGTGACAACCGCCTGCCGAACACGCTCAACGTGAGTTTCGAGTACATCGAGGGCGAAGCGATCGCCTACCACCTCTCGGACCTGGGCATCTGCATCTCCACGGGCTCGGCCTGTGCGTCTGGTTCGTTGGACCCTTCACACGTGATTCGCGCCATGGGCGTGCCCTTCACCGCCGTGCACGGCTCAATCCGCTTCTCCCTGTCGCGCTACAACACGATGGAAGAGGTCGACTACGTGCTCAAGGAGCTGCCGCCGGTGATCAAGAACCTGCGCGACCTCTCCCCGTTCGGACCCGGCAAGGGCCCCACGACGTTTGCGTAAGTGCCTGTAGAAGCTCAGATCACGTGATGACTGAGCTTCTCGCCGTCGAAATAGCCGAATGAACGCGAAGAGCCGCCCTTCGGCAGGGAAATGGAGCCGGGATTGAAGATCGTCATCCCGCAATCCAGCTTCTTGAGTTCAGGAACATGCGTGTGGCCATGAGCCAACACGGTACCAATGCCCACGGGCGGCAGCTTCCATTCGTTCCACAAATGGCCGTGCGTGAGGAAGAACGTCTCCGAGCCAGTCTCGACAATGGCATAGTCGCTCATCATCGGGAACTCGAACATCATCTGGTCCACTTCCGCATCGCAGTTGCCGCGCACGGCCACGATCTTGTCCTTGAGGCCATTCAGAATCTTGGCGACTTTCACGGGATCGTAGAAATTCGGCACCCCGTTCCGCGGACCATGGTAGAGCAGATCGCCCAACAGGACGATCTTGTCGTATCCCAGGGGCTGGGCCGCGTCAAGTGCCGCCTCCAGAGTCGACGGCACACCATGAATGTCGCTGATGAAAAGCAGTCGCATGGGCCGTATCCTCACTTGGCCTCGGCCGAAGCGGGCAGCTCGCCCTTCACGGCCCGCATGGCGGCGGCCTTCAGCGCCGTTGCCACGGCGGGCTCCATGTCAGCGGGCGCATAGGCACACGACGTCACGTCCTTACCGAAAATCTTGGCCGTCCACACCAGCCCCTGCAGATATTCGCCCACAGGCCCCAGATGCGGATTGCCGCCCGCACACTGCAGAGGCGCCACACCACGCGCGAATTCCACCGCCGTGCCAGTGGGGATCATCGGGAGGTTGTTTTCCTTGGCGAAATCAGAGTAGCAGCGGTGCAGTGCGGCATACATCGTCGCGCTGGTGAACTTCCAGCCGGCTAGACGCTTCGATTCGGGCTGATCGCTCCACGTCTCCTGCAGATAGATTTTGGCCTGAGGCGCGAGCTTCTTCACGGTGGCCAGCAGTTTGTCGCCCCAAGGGTGGTAGGCTTCGGCCTTGAAGGAGAAATGCGAGGCCTGCTGCACAGTGACGATGTCCCACTTGTCGGCTGCAAGGGCGGCACAGATGTTGGCGCGCTTGGCCGGGCTCTCTTTGCCGGTCTTGCGATTGCGGACGGTTGTCGTTTTGATGCAGGCCGCCAGTTCCGGCCATTCGGCCTTGTCATCGCCGCACCGATTCCAGGTAAGCGTATAGGACAGATCATCGACTTTCTCGATGTTCTGCACATGGCGCTCCATGGGGCAGCCGCCAATGTAGAGCGAGGCGATGTCAAGCTCAGCCCCACAGGACTTGGCCACCTGTGGCATGTGCTTCAACACGCAGATGGAATAGCTGTTGCCGATCATCAGCACCTTAAGCGGCGCCGCCCAGGCGTACGCCACACCCAGACAGACACTGGCCAAAACAAGAATGCGCGAATACTTAAGCGAAAACGACTTCATTATGCTCTCCTTCATGTCAAGCGGCGCAACATCGCGCACACTCTACTTTTAAGGCGCCATTGTACCACAAACCAGCGTTTTCTGTCAAATGCGGAGATCCCGCTTATTCGGATGCCACCACAGAGCGCACGTCGCCCTCGGACAGGCGCGTAACTAGCACATCGCCCATCCTCACCTCAGACGCCGTCTTCACGACATGTCCAGTCGCATCAAGCGTTATCGAGTAGCCCCGCTTGAGCGTTTCATCCGGATTCAGCAACGCCAGTTTCGCCGCCGCCCGCTCCAGTCGGTGCTCGGCAGCTTCGACGCCCTGCCGGAGCGGCGGCTCCAGCCGTAGCGCCGCACGCTGCAGGCGAGTCTCGGCATGTTGCACAGCCTCGCGAACGGTCGGCATCAGACGAGACTGTGCTCGCTGCAGACGCATCTCACCCTTTTGGGCAGCCTCCCGCATGGCGGGCGTCAGGCGGATTTCTGCCCGCTGTAGGCGCCGTTCGCAGGCATGAAACGCCTCGCGTGGCGCCCGCTGCAGTTTCAGCGAAAGATAGTCAAGCTGCTGTGTCCACCCCTCGACACACTGCATCGGTGCCCGCAGCAACCGCGCCAAAAGCTCCTCGACACGTGCCGTCAGCTTGGCCTTCTCGGGAACGGCACGTTCGGCGGCAATTGAAGGCGTCCCAGCCCGTAGGTCGGCCACATAGTCGCAGAGCGTCGTGTCGGACTCGTGCCCAACCGCCGAGATGATCGGCGTGACGCTTCCCGCCACAGCATAGACGACAGGCTCCTCATTGAAGCACCAGAGATCTTCGGCCGAGCCTCCGCCCCGCCCGATGATGACGACATCTGGGCGCCATTCGGCATTCGGATCCGTCGCCAGGGCATTGAAGTAGGCGACGCCAGCCGCCAAACTCGCCGCCGCGCCTTCGCCCTGAACCTTAGCCGGGTAGAGCCGCACCTCCAGATTCGGAAAACGGCGGAACAGCACATCGCACATGTCATGGATCACCGCACCTGCGGGTGACGTGACGATGCCGATTCGATGCGGCAAAAACGGAAAAGGCCGCCGCAGATCGGGATGATCCAGCTTGTTGAGTCCCTCCGCCTCGAGCTTGGCCTTCAGCGCATTGAACTGCGCCATCTTGTCGCCCAAACCCGAGAGGCGAATGCGATAGGCCTTGAACGAACACTGGCCGCGCGAAAGCGTATAGTCGAGTTCGCCCGACAGCTGCACCTTCAGTCCGTTGACGGCGCCTGACCCCTGGGCCATCGCCTGAAGAAAAGCCTCTTCACAGCCCTTCACGCAGAAGGCGAACAGCACACAGCTGATCTGGGCTTCGTCGTCCTTGAGCGTGAAGTAGAAATGTCCCGAGGGATAGGGCTTCCAGCCCGAGATCTCCCCTTCAATCCAGGCATCCCTGATCTTCGCGTTGTTCGCAAGAAGATTGTTGCGGATCGATTTCGAGAGCGCCCCGACGCTGTATACCTTGTCGGACATCAGGTTGTGTAGTCGGCGTTGATGTGCACGTAGTCAAGCGAGAAATCGCAGGTGTAGATCGAAGACGCGTACTGGCCGAGGTGCAGATCCACCGTTACCACGAGCGAATCGCCCTGCATCTCCTTCTCGAGCTTCGCCAGCTGCGCAGCATCGGCCACTTGTCCCTTGCGGTAGGCCCACGTCTTGCCGTAGAACACCTCAGCCTCCATGTCCACCACTTTGGCGCCCGAGTAACCCGCCGCCGCCAGCACACGGCCCCAGTTGGGGTCCTTGCCGAACCAGGAGGTCTTGGCGAGCGGACTCTTCGCAATCACCCGTGCCGCACGGTCGGCGTCACGCTGGGTCTTGGCGTTCTTCACGCGCACCTCAACGTACTTGGTGGCACCCTCGCCATCTGCAGCCATCTGCTTCGCGAGCGCGATGCCCACCGCCGTCAGCGCCTCGACAAACGCATCGAAGTCCGCCCCGGCCTTGGTGATCGGCGCATTGCCGGCGGCGCCCGAGGCCATCAGGAACACGCTGTCGTTCGTGGACTCGTCGCCATCCACCACCACATGGTTGAAGCTCACGGCAATCGCCAGCTTCAGCGCACGACGGAGCATGGCAGGCGACACGGCGGCGTCCGTGGTGATGAAACCCAGCATCGTGGCCATGTTGGGCTCAATCATGCCGGAGCCCTTGCACATGCCGCCGATCGTGACCGTCTTGCCGCCGATCTTCGTCTGCACCGCCGCCTGCTTTGGCTTTGTGTCGGTGGTCATGACGGCCTCTTCGGCGTCAAGTCCCGCCTCAGGGGAGCGCGCCAGTTTGGCGGCGGCATCCTTCATGCCGGCAAGGAGTCGGTCCATCGGCAGCCGCCGCCCGATCACGCCCGTGGAGGCCACAAGCACATGCTTGGGGTCGATGCCCAGTTCGCCGGCCGTGGCCAGCGCAGAAAGTTCGGCGTCCTTGTAGCCCGCCTCGCCCGTGCAGGCGTTCGCGCAGCCGCTGTTCGCGAGAATGGCCTGGATCTTGCCGCCCTTCACGACCACGCGGTCGTAGAGCACAGGCGCCGCCGCCACGGCATTCGTCGTGAAGACGGCCGCCGCCGCGCACGGCGCATCGGCCACCACCAGCGCCACGTCATTGCGGCCCTTGTACTTGATCTCCGCCGGCACACCCGCCGCCCGGAAGCCCTTGGCGGCACACACGCCGCCGGCAATCACCTTAATCGTCTTCGCCATTTCGTTTCCTTGTCTGAGAAAATTCCGTCCGGATCAGCGGCTCAGAAGATCTTCACGCACATTCTTCGGAACCAGCGCGAAATCGCTCGGTTCCATCGAGTAGGAGGCACGGCCCTTCGTGAGCGAACGGATGGCCGTGGCATAGCCGAACATCTGGGCCATCGGCACGCGGGCGTGCACCACCTGCATGTCGCCGCGCTGATCCATGTCAAGCACCGTGCCACGACGGCCATTGAGGTCACCCAGCACCTCGCCCACGGATTCGGGCGGGGTCGTGATCTCAAGTTTCATGATGGGTTCGAGGAACTCGGGGGCGGCCGCCTCTGCCGCCTCGCGGAAGCCCATCACGGCGGCACTGCGGAAAGCCACGTCGTCGGAGCCCTCGGGATCGACCATCGTCACGCGCAATGCCGTCACCTGGATGACCGGCCTCCGCTAACGACACCA
>JAKSOW010000066.1 GCA_024405395.1 Kiritimatiellia bacterium
CCCTTCAAAGTGCTTGAAGGGTTCCAGGTAGAAGGGCTTGAAGACTGCGTCCAGAGAAATTATGTTCAGACAGGATTAACCGGATTGACAGGATTTCATGACCGGATCGCCTCTCTCAATCCTGGAAATCCTGTGAATCCTGTCCAGATATCCCCGGCGGCGCGGAAACGATTCAAGTCTTCAAGCCTTCAAGGGGGGTGTGTGCGGAGGGGTGTTTTTTTCGGGTGGGAGGCAGGGGGCTTGAAGTGTTGAAGGATTATATATAAATATATATATTATATATTATTAATGAATATATAGCTAAATGTCTAATATTTGACTTCAGAAGACTTCAAAATTCTGCGTTGAAGTCTCTTGAAGAATCTTGAAGTCTTGACCCAAAAACAGCCCAAAAATGAGGCAAGACTTCAAAGTGCTTGAAGTGTTTCAAGTTGGGATTGAAGACTTTCACCCGATTCCACCCAGTCCTGTGTGTGAGGCCTTTGAACAAATCGATTCCTCCCGAATCGGATTATGTGCTATAATACAAGTGATGGGGCATCATGCCTGATCATGGCGGACGCAATGGAGACGACATGGCGAAATGTCTGATTGGCATGCTGGAGGATGAGCTGAAGAACAAGATCGCGGCCGATTGGTTCGCGGCCTTTGACGCCACGTGCATCAGAGGAGGACAAGTGCGATGAAACTCATGTTCACCTGTTCGATGAAGAAAATTGTTTTCGCATTTTCGTCATTCTGTTTCGCGTGCCTGGGCATTAGCTCCCAGGTGTTGTGGAACGTTGTGGAAAAAGTTTCAGGGGATGAAGGATACTGGCTTCCTGGTCTAGAATGGCATGGAAGACGACAGGATGGCGTTTATTTCAGTTTTGAAGTGTGTTATGCGATAACATCGATTAGCGACGATCAATGGAGAATTTGGTCGGGAGGACCAGGGGATTAT
The DNA here is from genome assembly GCA_024405395.1 of Kiritimatiellia bacterium. Lineage (GTDB taxonomy): Bacteria > Verrucomicrobiota > Kiritimatiellia > RFP12 > UBA1067 > RGIG6720. The sequence goes on from JAKSOW010000066.1 coordinate 944, forward strand.
AATGGGATCATTTATCGAGGGGATCTTGGAGATGTCGTCAATCGGGCAAATGTACAAGCTGCTAATTCAGTTTTTGAAGGACGCTATCCTGATAATTTTCCTGTAGAAGTTAAGACGGATAAGGATTCCAGATACTTCTGTTAGCGAGGTGAACATGGCTAAACCCAAGGTATTTTTCGTTACGCTATTCAGTGTTTTTGCCGCAGTTGCCGCAAGTGTCCAGTGGGACTGTTTTGGATTGGCTGACATGACACCGTTCTCCTCGGGGACATATATGCTGGGATATTCTTCGTCCGGAAGGATTTGCCCAGAGATCAACCTGCATGTCTCTGATGCCGGTTTGAATGTGTCGATGTCGGGTTCGATAACTCTTGAGGGGTCAATTGCCACATGGATGCTCGCCTGTGCTGGCGATATCTTGGACGCCAGTTACTTCACAGATGGTCAAATTTTTGCATATCGAGACCTGGAGGGGCGTGGGGGTACAATGACGGCAGTATCCAAGGACTCGGCCTTTTACCTAGGGGTAAAGGTTGAAGAATTGACTTCTGATTGGCCAGAGGATTGGGACGGCAATTGGTCTGATACTCGATTATATACTGGAAAGTACGATTACGCCTGGGTGATGCTTGACGTTGATGCTGATGGACGCTTGTCATTGCGCTCTTCTGCCTTAGACTTGGATGGTGGCCCAATGATCGTAGGCGGCGGAGCCATCCCCGAACCGTCGGGAGCGCTGCTGTTCCTGCTGGGCGGGGCGGCATTGGCCCTGCGACGGCGAAGACGAACTCCCATTGAGGCGGCATTTGCCGTGCTCAGTGAATGGGAGAGGATGTCCGTCAGGGATCGAAGCAGAAAGCTATGAACAGGGGCTGGCTTTCAGCCTCATAGAGTGTCCGAAAGTTATGAACAGGACGGCACTGTGCGGAGAACCGATCCGCATGGTGCGGAAACTACACCGCACTGTGCGGAAACTACCCCGCAGGTTGCGGATAGGTTTGCCGCAGGTTGCGGTGTAATTGACAATACAGAAAATAACAACATTAACAACAACTGTGGATTATGCTATACTGTCATCCCGAATGAAGGTGTTGATCAGAAATCAACAAAACACTATTCCACTACGAAGTAGATGTACAGGATGAAATCATGATGAATCGTGAAGGATCTGTCGGTGGACGGAAGCTGGAGACGGGTAGTTGGTCTATGAGAATAGGATATTCGGCCTTGTTGTTCGTGGCCCTGGGGCTTTGGCCGGCTATGGCTTGGTGTGCTGCGACGGCGGGCTGGGAGAATGTCTGCGCCACACGCGCGGATTTCCCGCCGACGAAGGTGTTGTGGCAGGCGGATTTTGGGAAGCGCGAGGCCTTTTCCGTCGAAATGGAGGCTGGTGCCCAGGGTGAGGTGGTCTTTACGGCTGATGGCGTGCGCATTCGGAAGACAAATGCCCAAGGCTACATTGTCGTCACCGCGCCTGCTTTTGTAGTGCCGGCCGGGACGAATGATGTCCGCCTCCTGGCCGATGTGGCCGTGGCCGACTCGGATGTCGACTATTCTTCGGGGTTCCTGCGCGCCTATGGGGCAAAGCGGCGGCTGGCTCCCTGTAACGTGTTGGAGCGCAACTTCTTCGGCAACGGTGGGGGACCTCACGAAATGCGCGGGTTGCCGTGTAGTGCGCCGGGCATGACGTACCGCAAATACGCGCATTTCCGTGCCGTGGATGGGCGGATAACGCCCGTGATCGTCATTGCGGGAGCGCCTTCGGACTCCACGTGGCGCAATTGGACGGTTGAGGATCTGCCGGCGGCGCAGGCGCGTTGGGCAGAATACTTCAAGACGCAGCAGGCCAAGGACCACGCCGGCGAACGCGTAGACGAGGCGCTGTTTGATCAGGCCTTGGCCGCCGATTCGGAGCATACTGCGGAAGTGCGCACGGTCGATGGCGTGAGCCGCCTCTTTGTGGACGGCAAGCCAGCCGTGCCGATGGTCTTCAAGGGCAAGCATGCGTTCTCCGACGGCACGCCCGCAGAAACCTTCGCCGGCCGCGCGCTGCAGGGGGCGGGCGTGAATCTGATGGTCAAGGAGATCCGTCTGGGCTGGACTCCAGGTTATCGTGGCTTCTGGACGAAGGACGGCTTTGACCTCAAGGGGTGCGTGAAGGAGATCAAGGATGCGATGCGCATCGCCGACAAATCGCTCTTCATCCTGGCCATCGGCTGCACGGCCTATCCCGAGTTCACCATTGACGAGCATCCCGAAGAGACCTGGCGTCGCGAGGACGGCAGCGTCGTGTGGGGCACGGCCGGCAGCTGCACGGCCTACAAGGCGATGGGCGTCACGGTGGCCGGCGGACGCACCTGGCCCTGGGTGTCGTATTCGTCGCGCGTCTGGCGCGAGGCCATCAAGGACAAGATCGAGAAGCTGGTGGCCGAACTCAAGGTCCAGGGGCTGGCCAAACGCATCGTGGGCGTGCAGCTGTGGGGGTATCACGACGGCCAGTTCACGGCGCCGATCGTGGATTTCTCGCGCTGTGCGCAGGAGGAATACAAGGTGTTCCTGTCCGAGCCGGGGCACATCGCCACGAACTACAGCTGGTTCGTCAAGCAGGTGGGGTGCCGCGCGCAGGAGGAATTCGCGCGTACGTTCAAGCGAGCCATCGGCAAGCCGGCCATTGCGGTTCGCTGGTGCGAATCGGCCTTTACGGGCAAGGCGTCGGGCGCCTGCGATCTGACCACTTTCGCGAATTCCGACGCGTTGGACGTCATCGTGGCGCAGCCCAACTACACGCAGCGTCGGCCGGGCTTTGTGGGCAGCAAACGTTTGCCTTCCGCCTCGTTCCATCTGCACGGCAAAATGTACTGGGACGAGTTTGATCTGCGCACGTATGGCGCCATGGAGATGTGGGCGTCGACGGGCGCGCCTTCCGTCATTGGCTTGGGCACGTCGCAGGACTTCCCCATGTGGCAGAGCGTCTACCGCAAACATGCGGGTACGATGATGGCGCAGCGCATGGGCTGGTGGTTCTACGATATGGGCGGCGGCTGGTTCTCGCCTCCCGAAATTGCCGCCGATGTGGGCGTGACGCTGCGTCAGAACCAGGATCTGCTGCCGACGAAGCCCTCGCCGTGGAAGCCGGGTGTGGCGGTGATGGTCGATGAGGCCGGATTTCGTGCGTGGACCGCTCCCACAAACATCTTCCCCTATACGGCGGATGCCGTCTACGCGATGCAGTCCACGCTTTTTGGCGCGTCGGGGGTGCCGTTTGACGTTTACCTCATGGACGACTTTATGAAGAAGCCCGAATTGGCCGACGCGTATCAGATGCTGGTGCTGGGGTTCTGCACGAAATTCGACGCGGCGCGGCGTGAGCTGGTGACGAAGCTGGCACAAAAGGGGCGTACGGTGGTCTTTCTGGGCGAGAGCGGCATCTATGGCGGAGCCGACGCCACAGGCTTTGACATTCTGGTGGATTGGAAGCCCAAAGGGCATCGTGTGGTGGCGGCGTCCGGCATGACCGAAAACGTCACCTGCACCTCGGAAGTGTGGGACTATCGCACCTTGGCGGGGACCTATCCCAACTTCAACAGGAATACGCGGCGCCTGTCGATCAACGAAACGCCCGATGTTGAGGTGTTGGCGCGCTATGCGGAAGACGGGCGGGCCGCCATTGCCGTCAAGCGCCTGGATGAGAGCAGGCGCATATTCGTGGGCGAGGCGGGCGGCGTCACGCCGGCACTCTTCAACCGTTGGGCGCGCGAGAGCGGGGCCTATGTGGGGACGCGTCCGGGCGTACAGCTTGACATGAACGGCGACTTCGTCTCGATTCACTGTCTGCGTCCGGGAACGTATGACTTGCAGCTGCCTTTTGCCTGCTCCGTGATCAACATGAAGGCGAATACCGAAGAGCGGACGGAGAATGGCGTTCTGAAATTGAATCTGACCGCCGGTGAGACGTGCTGGTTCCGTCTGGCGCGGTGAGGGGACGGCATGCGCGGCGTTCTTGCGATTTCGATGCTGGGTTTGCTGGCGGGCTGTCTTGTGTGCGACAGCCCGCTGACGGCGCAGGATGTGTTCCCTCAGGCGCCGTACGCCAATGCGGAGGTGGCGTCAATCGCCGCCGCCGGCGTGGTGCCTGATCGTCTGCTGCAGCGGGGTGCGGCTACGGAAGTGTGGGTGCGTGAAATGCCGAATGACGACTATGTTCTGGCATTGGTGAACCGCTCGGCGGAGTCTCAGGATGTCCGTGTTCCGTTTGCCTCCTTCGGTTCAGGCGGATTGCTGAATGCCCGCGATTGCGCCACGGGACGCGCTGAAGGGGTGTCGGACAGCGAGTATGTCGCACTGCTTCCGCCCAAGACGATTCGCTGGGTGCGGCTTTCGGTCGTGCCCTGCGCCAAATGCCTGTAGGGTTAAAAGGTTAAAAGGTTAAAGTTAAGGAGGTCAAACGGATGAAGAAGATCATATTGGGGTGTCTGATGCTTGGGGTGTATCTGCTGCATGCCGCGCCTGCTATTGACATTGTTAGCGTGCCGGGGGAGCTGAATGCCTTCCTGACGGGTGGACATGTGCAGGGATTCACCTGTTCCTCCAATGCGCTCTATCTTTCCCAAGCTGCGCATCTGGCCAAGCTGGATTGGGATGGCCACGTCCTCAAGGTGATTGAGGTGCCCTCGCATCTGGGCGACATCTCCTATCTGAATGGCCGCGTCTATGGTGCCTTTGGCTTGCGTGGCAAGCGGACGGGCGGGCTTGTGCGCGTGTGGGACGAAAATCTCGAGCAGGTCGCCGAAGTGGCGCTAGCCGAAGGAACTGGTGCGCTCTGTGCTACGCCTGGCGGGATCTTCTATTCATTGGGCATGGGACTGCAGATGAAGAAGCCGCATCGCGTCAATCGCATCGGGCGGATGACCCTGGATCTCAAGCCCCTGGATGTTGTTGACGTGGACTACGGCTATGACACCATATATGGCGTTCAGTCTATGGGGTGGTGTGGCGATGAGCTGATCTGCACATTCTATGGTGTCAAGCCCAAAGAGGGATCTGCGCATCCCACTGCGCGTTTTGATCGTTCTACGCTCAAAGCACTAGGTGCGGACACTTTTGCCGCCGGCGAGGGGTTTGACTTTGTGCCGCCATCGCGCCGGCTGTCGGATGTGCCCGAAGTTTTGGCGGTTCGTGCGCTGAACGGCAACTACAAGAAATGGTCGCCCGAAAATCCGCCTCAAGTGCGTTTGGAGCGGTGGCGTTACGAGAAGGGGCACTTTGTGCGCGTAAGCAAGTCGAACAAGTCCCTTTAGAATTTGACGATAAGACGATAATTTGGTATTATTGCCATGTCTGGTGAATATGTGATGCGTTTTGGCGGTTTTCCCATATCCGCATCAAAGGCGTCGGCGGAACCTGAAGGAAGGACTTCTGGAGAATGGACATGTTGAGCAAAAAGGGCGCGTGGCTGGCTCTTGTCGTGGCGTTGTGTGGCGTCGTGAGCGCGGATACCTGGTATGTCATGTCAGGAACGAGTTCGGGTGACGTCCAAACGATCAATGATCTTTCCAAATGGACCAACTCCGTAGGAACGGTTGGTTCGGGCGCGCCCACGTTGGCGGATGATCAGGTGATTCCACGGGGCATCACGTACCGTGTGGGCAACCTCACGTCCCAGTCGAAGTCGGTGACCCTTTATGGTTCAATCACCCACGATGGCGCTGGCACCATCACCTGGGCCAATGATGGGCTTTTCATTGCGGCAGGAGCAAAGTATTCTCTCAATACTTATATCAAGCCTCATGCGTTCGATGACATGCGCACCATTAACCTGAATGGCACATTCACCATTCTGGGCGAGAGTCCTTCGTCCCCAGTTCTTTTTCAGCATCAGCAGGAGCCGTATTCAAACCACATTTACAGAGTGCAAAAGCTGGTGGGGGCTGTCGGCACCTATGTTCGTGTGAACAATGCGGCTGCCCCGCGGAACGTCACGGTGGAATTTGCCGACGCGGCCGAATTCAAGGGTAATCTTGAAGGGGTGTATTCAAGTGATTCAATTGCCACTAGTTCTCAACCGCTCGATAACGGCGAATATGGTGAGCGAGTGGTCTTCAGTGGCCTGGACACACCTGGCAAGTTGACGATCGGCAAAAACTTTGTGCTGGGAGCCCGGCCGGACGTTGTCACGAAGGCAGCCGAGGTGGAGCTTCGCGATGGTGCGCGAGTGGAGGCGGCGATTTCGAGAACAGGTGTGTCACGCTTGGATGTTGGCACTAGACTCACATTTGGCGAGAATGTGCAGATTCTTGTTGTGGGTGACTCTGTGCCATTGCCGGTTGGCCGTTACCCGGTGATTACGGCGCCAACGGCGATTGATCTAGAGAAGTTCGTCTTGAAGAAAGCCCCGAACCAGTCTGGTTTGCAAGTAGAACTGGAAACGGAGTTTGCCGATGACGTCGGAATCCTTTATCTGAAGGTTAATGGCTACAGCAATTACTACGTAGATGCGGTTAACGGCGACGACGCCTGGGACGGTTGCACCAACACGATTCCATCTGCTGAAGCGATTGCCTTGGGCGGCGAGATTCATGGCCCGAAAAAGACGCTTGCCGCTGCTATGGAGATTGCCGGTCCCTACACTACCGTTTACGCGGCCGAAGGTGTCTATGACGAAGGCGAGATGCATTTTGACGCTTCCTCCGTCTCCAATCGCGTGGTGGTGCCTCAGTATGTCACGCTCCAGGCTACCGGGAGACAGGAATGCACCGTCATCAAGGGCAAGGTGTCCACTGAGCCCGGAAATGTGTCCGGCAACTTCACAGACGCCGTACGGTGCGTGTGCCTGCGGACCGGCGCGGTGGTGAAGGGATTTACGCTCCTGGATGGGCGCACGAATGGTAGTGGCGCCGAGTGGGACATCTGTGGCGGCGCCGTTTGCTCCTATAAGAGTTCCGCCGAGGAGCAGGGGATGCTTGTGGACTGTGTGATCACGAACTGTGGCTCGGCGAATCGCGGACCGAATGTCTACGGACATGTGACGCTTTTGAGGTGCCGAATCATGCAGCCCGCTTGTGGTTCGTATGATTTCTACAAGGGGGCGTGTGTGGTAGACTCGATCATTCAGGAGACCAGTACCGCCTATGATAGCTGCCAGTTTGTGAACTGCACGTTCCCTATGGACACATCAATCTGGGGCAATCCCGGCATTAGTCGTGCCCACCTTCGGAACTGCCTGCACACCTATGTGAGCGCAAGTTCTCGGCTGGGGCGTAACATGACCGTCACCAACTCTTTCTTCTGTTCGCCGAGGGCATCTGACACCACGTCTGATTTCAATACCGATGATCGGAGCCGATATTCTCTGGCCGATGGCGAAATACTGTGTTCGCCGACTTCGTATCGACCGTCTGTGGCATCTGTGGTGGTGGGGCAGGGAGACCTCGAGATGTATCTGGCGGTCACAAATGATTGGCCTGTCACGATGCGCCGCCAGTTCACGATGAAGGACATCTATGGTACGGATCGTCTCTATGGTGGCGCGCTTGATCTTGGCGCTGTCCAGCATCAGGGCCAGCTCAACCGTTATGTGGACGCCAATCAGGGTAACGATGCGCAGGACGGCCTTACCGCCGCCACCGCGAAGCGAACCCTGAAGGCCGTAATGAATGAGCTGGAAACGGCGAACGACTACTATGACATGGTGGTCCATGCGGCACCTGGCGTCTACGACGAAGGCGAGATGTTCTACGCGAATTGTTCCAATCGCGTGGTGGTGCCGAAATATGTGGGATTGGTGGCGGATCAGGGCCCCAAGGTCACGACCATCCGCGGCAAGTTCGGCGACATTGCCAATACGTCCAAGGCTGGTGCGGCAGCGGTGCGGTGCGTCTATCTGAACACTGGTGCCTGGGTGCAGGGCTTCACGATCACCGGCGGCTCCACGCAGAAGAATTCGTCCAGCGACTCAGGCCTCGGCGGTGGTGGCGTGTACAGCTCGGGCGGCGCGACGGTTGCCTGTATCATTACTGGGAATGCCGGTGGTTCTGACACAACCTATTTCCGTGGCCCCGGCGGTGTGGGCGGTACGTACATCGGGTGCCATGTCTATGGCAATGATGGACAGTTTCAGTTGTATCATGCTGACGGCGCAACTGCCGTGGGGGAGAGGGTCGTTAACTCGGTGCTCGACGGCAGCAATGGCTACTACGGCAATGCGGATCTTCTGAACTGCACCATTTACAGCGGCGGCGATTCTATGTCGTGGAGTTATTGCGCCACGCATGCCTGGAACTGCTATGTGGCGACCAACCCCGGTCGTGCGCGCGGTTATGTGAACTGCTTCTTCTCGGCGAAAACCTTCCGCTATATCAACGAATCCACGACGCAACAGCGCACCAACGATTTTGATCCCGAGACCTGTCGTTTCGAGGTGGCGAATAATGTCGATGCGGAATATCTGCCGTTGGCGGATTCGCTGTTTGTTGATGCCGGCAGCCGTGCGCTCTACGACGCTAACTTCCCGGCGAAGTGGATCCGGTTCAAGGACGTCGGTTTCCTCGGCCAGCAGCGCGTCTACAACGGGGCCATCGACGTGGGTGCAGGCGAGTACGACGTGCGCAATGACATGGCGCAGAAGCTGAATGGCGCCCGGAAAGTGTCGGTCGATGTGGCCTCCGCAGATGCAACGGTCGCGTCTGACGGCGTGACGCTGAATGCGGGTGATGCCATTGAGATGATGTTCGACTTCAAGGCGAAGGGCCCGGCCACGTTTACGGTCACAGGAAATGTGACCGTCACAGTTGACGGCGCCGTGCTTGAACCCCAGAATGGTGTGTATGTCGTGAATGGCACGAAGGACTCCAATCGCATCGTCAAGGTTGTCAATGGCGGCACGACGTCGGCAAAGCTCGGCGTGTGTGTCCTTCCTTTCAGCGGCACGATGATTCAGTTCCGGTAAGTGTGTGTTGATTAACTCAAGATAAGGGTGTGTTCGATGATGGCACAACGATTTGGATTGGGCGTGGCAACGGTGAGTGGCTTGTCGAGGATCATTCTCCTGTCCGTCTTCTCGCTATGTATGGATAAGGCCCTTGCCAGTGCCCAGACCGATTGGTCGCAGCTGTCGGGTGACGTCACCGTGCCGGCCGGGGCTCGTTGGGTGGCAGAGGACGCCGACATGGCAGCCGTCAACGCGCTGACATCCATAACCTTTGCAGACGAGACGGGCATTGTCGAATTCACGGGTACTTCGGCTACGGCGCCAACGGTTCCTTTCATCGGAAATGGGACAGTCCTCAAATCCGGGCCCGGTGCCTGGGTGATTGCCGAGGCGAAGCAACAGGGGTTTATCGGCACATTCGCGCTCAAGGGCGGTTCGGTTTCGGCTTCAGTCAGGTCGGCCCTTGTTGCGGGTGTCGATGCTTCAATCTATGGTACCATCGTCGTGGACGGAGGCGCGCTCATCTTCCCAAAAGGCAATCGGGATCAGAATCTCTACCAGCACGAGCGGATTTCGCTCAAGGGTTCTGGTGTGGCCGATACGGGTGCGCTCGTGATCCAGGAGGGGTCGACGAATCCCAGCCAGATGCGCTATCTTTCGCTCGCGGGCGATGCCACCATAGTCTGCAACAGCTACTTCTGGCCACGCGGCACCGTGAGGCTTAATGGGTATGTGCTCACCCTCGCCGGCACGGCGGCGGACTATGTCGCCTATCAGTCCGTGCAGGTGGCGGGGCCCGGAGAGATCCGCGTGAAAGGGGACGAAAAGTTGCGGATTTACGCGCTTCGCATCGGCTCGACGTCCACTTTGGAGCCGTTTTCTGTGGCGGCGAACAACGAATTTACGCGTTTGACGCTGGAAGACAAGACGCAGCTGATGTTCTACGTAGACGAAGGCAAGTCGGATGGTTCAGGCGTCGCGGGCGTTTACCGTAATCCCGTCAACCTGGATCTCCGTGTTGCGGAGGGGGCGAATGCCTCAGTGCGGCCCCTGCACCGCTACACAACGCCTGTTGCCGCCGACTTCGCCCAGATGTCGTTCCTGGCGTCAGGCGCGATGACGCTTGCGGATGCCGCTGCGCAGCTGACTTTCTACTGCACCGACACCAAGAACCAAAACAACGAGATCCATGTTGCGGGCCCCATTTCAGGGCCAGGCAAGATCTGCGTCGGCAACGCGGGAGCGCAGGTGGCTGGCCGTGTGCGCTTCTCCAATGCCGCCAATTCCTGGACGGGCGATACGGCTGCCTATCTGGGGCCAGCCGGCGCGTTCGGACTGGATGTCCCGGGGGCGTTGCCCGACTTCTCGAAGTTCACCTGTTCGGGCGGACGCGTCTCGCTGATTCAACCTGCTGGCGATTCGCCCTGGACGGAGGACAAGGTTGCCCAGCTGGCGAATGAGGCCACCTGGACAGGTTCGACCGCGATTTCATTCGACACTTGTGCCCGTTCTGCGGATGCGAAGACCGTCATCTGGACGGGTGCGCACCCCATCACCAATGCACAGGTGAGGTTGGCTGCGGAAAACGGCACGACGCTGCTTGTCACAGGTACGGGGGCTGCGACGAACGGGTTTGCGGCCTTTGGCGATGCCGCACTCAAGTTCACGGGCGATAATCCGATCCATTTGTCTGCGCTTGACGTGAATCAATTGCCTGGGGGCATGACGGGTGCGGCGAAAATCGTCTTTGACGGCGCCAAGGACGTACATCTGCCGTCCAATTGCCTGGCTATTGGTTCGTCTGATCTGCCGGCACGGGTGACGGTGAAGGATTCGCTGCTGACAGTGGGCGACCATGAGTCGTATGTGAGGGATGCCTCCAGCTATTCGCTCAATGTCGCGCGGATGTCGGGCGAGCAGGCTATTCTTGAGGTGCAGGACAATTCGGTGATCACCTCAAAGCTGCATTTGGCCGAGAAGAGCGGCAGCATAGGCGCCGTGTACCAGCGGGGTGGTTCCGTGGTTGGCTGCGGCTGGCACAGCGACAACTACGTGTCGCAGGCGATCATTGGCTATGCGGGCCACGGCTACTATGAACTGACGGGTGGACGCCTGACGCTGCTTTCCCGGCCGAGCATTGCCATGGGCGGCGTCGGCATCCTGCACATAGACGGCGGCGACCTTGATGTGACGCGCCATTTCATCGGGACATCGACCAGCTGGTTCTTTCTGGGCTATGACGGACATGCCGAAATGTACGTGAAGAAGGGCTCAGCGATGATTGCTGGAACCAGCTCTGATTCTGACTATGTGATGGGCCTCTACACGGCGGACGACTTCGCGAGCCTGACGTTGGTGACTTCCGAGGCGCAGGTGAAGTTTCCGCAGACGATGCAGCTCGGCTGGAGTACGGGCGGTGGACAATTCAACATGAACCTCAATGGCGGTGTGCTTGAGGCGTGCCCAATCGGGCGCCGTACGAACGCAGACGCCAGTCGCACCAATAATCCGGATAAGGTCTACGTGAATTTCAACGGCGGCACATGGAAGACCCGCACAGGGGCGTCGTCGCTCTTCAACGCAGCCCCGGAGGTCAACTTCCAGATCCGCGTCAATGTCTTTGAAAAGGGTGCCACGGTGGATTGCGACTACACCAAGGATCCGCAAATCACGATTCCGGTTCGTGGCGCCACTGGGCAGGGTGTGACGGAAGTGGCGCTGCCCGCCGAGATCGCCGAGGCGACGTTCATTGCGCCGCCCGTCATTCGTATCGACGCGGCGGAGGGGGATGTGACGGGTTCGGGCGCCACGGCCTATCCGATCTTCGACTCCAAGACGGGCAAGGTTATGGGCGTCGAGGTGACGTCACATGGCTGCGACTACACGGCAGCGCCCACAGCCCGATTCCTGGTGGGGACAACGGAGATGGCCACAGCCGCCTGTACGCTGGGCGCGAATGTCTCTGGTGGTTTCACCAAGACGGGACGGCGCCTGTTGGCGCTTTACGCGACGAACACATGGGCTGGGACTACGACTGTTGCAGGCGGCACGCTGTACTGTGGCTGTGACTGGGCGATCCCGACCAATTCGGCTGTCGTGCTCAAGGGAGGCGGCATTCTCGATTTCGGTCACCATACGGGGGAAGTCGCGCGCGTTTCGTTCGGGCCAGGCGCGGGTACGTTCAAAAACAACGAGAATGCCCTTGTGCCTGCTGTCTCCGGGGTTGAGATCTCGGTTGCGGAGCTTCTGAACGGCGAGAGCGTGCCGTTTGCCGCCAACCAGAGTCTGGATGGCTTTGACGTGACGATTGTCGGCGATCTGGAAGAGTTGGCCTCGTCTGGAAAGAAGCGCTTCACGATTCTGTCGAACACGAAGGACTTCACGGGTGCGCCGACATTTGTGGCGAGCGATTTGCCCAAGGGCTGGGAATACTGTGTCACGTCTAAAGACGTCTCGCTGTTCCGCGCCTCAGGCATGAAGATTCTGCTCCGGTAAGGGCTTGTTTTGATCAACTAAAGAAAAGGACGTTTTCGGGAATGGCAAAACGATTTGGATTGGGCGTGGCGACGGCGGCCTTGCTGCTGGCGCGTGTTGCATTTGCCGCTGCAACGGCGGGAACGACGTTCTACTGGACTGGTGGTGATGGTGTGTGGTCAAATCCCGACAACTGGTCCGCCAACGAGGATGGAACAGGGGCTGTGACCCGCTATCCGGGACAGGATTCCGCAGTCGACTCCGACGTGGCCTATTTCGTCAAGGCGGCATCGGGAACCGTTACCGTCGATGTCGAGGTGGAGATTTTCCGTCTTTATGTCGAAAGTACCAAGACACCGCTTGATTTCGTGGGGGGCGGCAGGATCACCACCTCCTCGGAGATAACCTCCAGTGCTTCGTTGCGCAGTGCGCTCTATCGACCCATGTCCTTCGGCATCCGCTATGCGGGCAAGTATCTCGACTGCCGTTCGAACATCCGTTTCACGGCGCAGGCCGACATCGCCTGTACGGGGTCGTTCTACCTGTGGAGCAACGCGCACGTCTACTTTGAAGAGGGCATGAATTTTGGCACCGGCATCATTGACATCGAGCGGCAGTCTGGTGACGCGACACTGACCATTCTTGGTGGCAAAGTGACGGCGTCGAAGATTCTGCTGGCGCGGTCGAATTCGCATCTGGAGATCTTCGGGGGTGAAATCAACGCCTTGCTCTCAGTCAGCAAGCCGGAAGAAAACGAGCCGATGACGGGCTGTTCGATGGTACTGGGGGGCGGCGTGGTCAATGTCGGGTCGGGTACCCTGGCGATACCCGATACCTGCGGTTGGACCTTCACCAACGGCACGCTGATTGTCGCAAAGGCCATCACGGATCGACGTATGCTTGGTACGCAGGATGCGGTGCTCATCCAGAATCATGACAGCTATACGTCGGTCAATGTGCTTACGGAGGCCGAGCCCACGTATGAAGTCAACACCACGCTTTATCTGACGAACGGCGTCTCATCCGGATTCGCCGTGACGAACAACGCCACGGTGGCGGGCACGGGCAAGCTCTATTTGTCGCGCCTCTACGTTGCGGGAGATGCGGAACGTGTCGCGTACTTCGGCAAGGATCTGAACTTTTATTTCCTGAATGGTCTGATCAACAACACCTATGAAACGCTGGCGTTCCCTGATGGTGCCCAGTTCGGGTCGATCGGCGATTGGCGGTTTGCCTGGCGCAGCAAGGCGGGAAAGCTCCATCTCGGCGGCCATGTGGCGATCGACACGACCGACGCCTTTGACGGTGTGACGCCACATGGTGTTTTCCTGAGCAAGGTCTACACGAAGAAGAACTTTCTGCTCGATGTGACGGGAATGGGATCTGTCACCTGCGATGTGACGTCCGTTTCGGAGCCTTTCGCGGGGATTTCGGTGGGTGAACAGGCGACGTTGACGCTGACGACCGCCTCGCGTACGCAGGTGAAGGCACTGGATCTTGCCGCCGACGCCACGCTTTACCTCTCGAAACCGACGACGCTCCTTGCCGAATCCTCAGTGCAGATTGCACCCTCGGCGCAAATTCGGGTGACGGTGCCAGACGGCACGACCGATAACCCCATCCCTTTCATCAACATCCACGCGAATGACGGCGCGGATTGGTCGGAACGGATTTCGCTGGTTGGCGACGGGGCAGCCGAATACAGTGTCGGAAATGTGGAAGGGTTCACGTTCCTCACGACGGGCGCCCAGCCGAGCTACGGGCAGATGGGCACATCCAACATCTGGACGGGTGCCGTGGATGGAAACTGGACGACGCCAGGAAACTGGGCCAGCGGCATGGTGCCGCCTGCCATTACAGCGAGCGCCAGCGGCGACGACGGCATTCGCGCCACGGCCTTCTTTGGTGGCACGCGCAACACGGTGGTCACGTTCACGCATGGTCAGACGGAGGTTGGCGTCCAGCGCCTGCATTTCCTGAATACCTGTGGGCCATTCATCTTGCGCGGCAACAAACTGCGCGTCTTCGCCAATGGATACCGTAGCGTTGGGGGATCGCCGGTCGTCTCGCAGTCCGCATTGCCGGTTGTCATCGAGAATGACCTGCGTACGTCCAATGCCCTGAGCACGTTCTGTACGGTGGATTCCTTTATCCAATATGATGGTACGGTAACGGTCGCCGGCCTCTTTCGTCCGGCTGGCGATGTGCGTGTGGGGGGCAGTTTGACGGCGAGAGGGCTGCTGCTTGAGAAGACCGTCGGTTCGGGACGCCCCACTAAGGTCGGTGTGGTCGCCGGCGGCAAGGTCGCCATCACTGCTCAATACACGAATCTGGTGCAGGCTGCGGCGACGCTGGATGTCCGTGCGGGTGGCACCTTGGAGTTTCAGAACGGTAATGGAGCCTACTTTGGTTCCGTGGTGGAGCAGACGGGCCATGTCGTGGATGGTCTTCTTGATGTGCAGTGCCCGATGGGGACGCTTGGATCCACAGGCTTTTCCGGAACGGGTAAGGTCTGTATCGCAGAAATCGCCTCGAACCCTGGTGCTGGCTGGGCGGGCCACGTCGGCGAATTCCAGTTCGGCGGCGGCATGACGGTACAGATCGGCCAGTGGAATACGGCTGATTCGATTCAGCCCACTTCGGCCATCCGTCTGCATGCCGTGGGCGATGTGACGCTGGTGTCCACCAACCGCTGCTGGTATGGGCCTGCTGCGGATGTTGCGCCGACGACCACGTCCGCCGATCGTGCGCTGCTGATTGACGCCGGGGCGATGTTGACGATCGCCACCGTGGCCCACCCGCTTGTGTTGGCAGACGCTATTTTCGGTAACGGCACGCTCAGATTCGCCGAGGGATGCCTGATTCGTCCAGCTGCTGCGCGGGCCGATCGCGGGCGCTGGACGGAGCTTGCGCGTGTGGGTGCTATTGACGGCCTGCCGCAGACGCCTGGTTTCAACTTCAAGGTTGAGACCAACGAGGATGGTTCGGTCTCGCTCTGGGCGCGTCCCATTCATGGCAGTACCATCTACTTGAGATGATGGGGTGATGGGGACTAAGTCGACATGATCAATGGATTGTTGATCCTGGCTGTGGCGACAGGCCTGTTGGGGACAGTGGTTGAGAAGCCCTATCTTCTCTTCCCGGTCGAAAACCAGAATACGCCGACAACCGAGAAGTGTCATGTCGACATCTGTGGTGCGACAGGGGACATCCTGCATTCGGTTGTGCTGCCGATCGCCGCGGATGGGAAAGGGACGTGGACGGGGACGCTGGATATGCGGGCGTGGATGGGCAGCAATGTCGTCCTGAAGCTCGTCAAGGGGCCGGGGGAACGGCTCAAGTTCCTAGCGCCATCAGATCGTCGCGGTGATCCGCCAAACCTCTACCATGAGCCCAATCGCCTTCAGTTCCACTTTTCGCCGCCGGTCGGCTTCATGAATGATCCGAACGGTCTGGTCTACACGGATGGCGAGTGGCGGCTCCTCTATCAGCATGCGCCTTATACGTTTGCGAGTCCCTGGAGGGGCTCCAGCCAGTATTGGGGATATGCGACATCGCGCGATCTTGTGCATTGGACGGATCATGGCGATGTGATGAAACCCTACCCTGGGCACTACAATCTGATCAGCGGATCTGGGGTTATAGATGTGG
This sequence comes from Kiritimatiellia bacterium, assembly GCA_024405395.1. GTDB lineage: Bacteria > Verrucomicrobiota > Kiritimatiellia > RFP12 > UBA1067 > RGIG6720. Next base: position 16,995 of record JAKSOW010000066.1, read on the forward strand.
ACAACACGGCTGGGTTCGGTTCGGGCGCGCACATCAACTGCGTGGTCGGCGGTTCGCCCAAAGGGAACGGCATGCTGCTTTACGTCTGTACCGACGGCAAGGCGTTTGCGCCAGATCCCGCCAATCCGCATCTGTGTCAACACCAGGAATTTGGCGGGGATCCGAAGGTGATTTGGCACGCACCGACCAAACGGTGGATTGCCGTCAGCTGGGCGGTGAAAGATAGTTGCTGTGTCCAGCATTTTCATTCGTCTCCCAACCTCAAGGACTGGACGTATGAGAGCACGTATTTCGGCGACCATTACGCCTCGCGTGACCGTGCGGCGTTCCTGTTCGAATGCCCAGGCTTGGCGGAGCTCAAGATTGCCGGGGAACAGGAAACGGCTTGGGTTGTCTGGGAGGCTGGCGCGCTGTATGCGGTCGGTTCGTTTGATGGCCACGTATTCAAGCCGTTTCCTGATCACGAACGGCTCATCTCACTCCAGCAGTCGACACGCTTGCCGTATTATGCCGGGCAGGCGTTTCAGAATGTGCCAGATGGGCGGTGTGTGTACATCCCATGGTATATGCTACATGGTGACGGGCCGCATTTTGCGCAGCACATGGGGTTGCCGCAGGATCTGGCGCTGGTGCGGACGAATGCCGGGCTGCGCTTGACGCGAACGCCAGTTCGGGAATTGGAGGCCTTGCGTGATGGGGTGGCCGTGCCGTTTGAGAAGTTTCGGGGTGAATTGGTTGAAGGCTGGGCCCGTGTCGCGGCAACGTCGGCGTCACACATCACCTTGAATCTGCGCGGCGTGGTGGTGAAGTACGACGCCGCACGCGAACGCCTGTCCTGTGCAGGAGAAGAAATCTATTGGCCGCTTCGCCATGGTCGCCTGGATCTGCGGTTCTTCCTGGATCGTCAGGGGCTTGAATGCTTTTCGGCGTCTGGACTTGACTGCTGGGCTTTCCGTGGCGCAAAGCCCCAATCGCACAATCTCATGCTCTCGGCGCAGGCAAAGGATGTTCTTTCCGCCGAATTCACCGCTTGGAAGCTCAAGTCAATCTGGCGGTGAATTTGAAGCTTCTGGTTGTTCGCATGCGATTCACGAACCGACTTCGTTATACCAAGCAGTCAAGTGGTCGTTGAATTCGCGGCGTGAGAACTTGGACCAGGCACGAACGCGGTCTGTGAGGTCTTCGGCGTGAATGTGGATGGCGCGGCGTGTGCGGAGGGGCGAGAACGGCCACTGCAAGATGCCCTTGATGAGCGTGAGGGCGAAAGACGGGGATGCCGTACGGCCCTTGCGAGACCACATGCTGCCCCACAGGCCTCTGGTGCGCAGGCCCACGACGGTGACGTTTGGCGGCAGGTCGCGGCAAATCGTGTAAGCCAGTTGGCGATTGCCGATGTCTTCCTTGTTTTCGGTGTAGATGTGCCCGGATGGGTAGAGCAGGATATTCTCCCCTGTGGCGAGTGCTTCACGCACCATGCCGTCTAGGCTGCGTACATGTTTGATGTCGGCGGCGGTGTGGCGGGCGCGCAGGTCGGGGACTTTCACCGCATCCAAGGTGTGCAGGACTCGCGCAAAGATCGGGGAACCGAAAAAGGCCGCATCGACTAGGGGGCGCAACCGAGTGGTGCGGTAGCTTGAGATTACGAGCATTGGATCCACCAACGCGGGATGGTTCGGCAGAACAAGAAGTGTACGTCCAGCAGGTAGCTCATCCGCCTGAACGGCATAGCGGGGGTCGAGCATGATTCGCCCCAGTAGAAATAGGGCAGGCCGATTCCCCAGGGCAAACCGGATGGCCGCCAGCGCCAATGCCGTGGCGATGAAGAGAAGGAAAGCCTGCGGCCCCAGTAACCAGCTGATGCCGGCGTAGAGGATCGACGCCGCAAACATGTAGAGGAACGATATCTGATTGAAATAGGCGAGGATGGTGTTTAGGCGGGGACCTTTGACCATGCGTTGAATCTCGGCGTCCAGCGGCAACTTGAAGAATCCGAGAATCAGGGCCACCACGCCCAGAACGCAGCCAAAGGCGACAGGTGGGAAGGGGATGGCATAAAGTGCGAGCAGCATCGACGCCGCCAGAATGCCAAAATAGGGCACCCAACCAATCAGCGCGTGACGGCGGTCAACGAAACCGGCAGTGACTTGGCCCGTCACGATGCCAACCGCCGCCAGCACCAGCAACGCTCCCGTGTGGGTGGAATCCAGGCTCAGCACCTGGGTGCCATAGACGATGATGCCCTGCTGAAGCATGGCTGCCACCGCCCAGAAGACGCAGAGGGTCGAAATCACTTCGGGGAGGCCTTCCTGGCGTTTGGACATTCGTCGCGCACGGCGGAGGAAGCGTAGGGGACTGATGGCGTGGAGAGCGTGGCTTTTCTGTTCGTCGGCGCGGAGGCCAAGGCTCGCAGACACACCACAGAGCGCGCACCCGACCAGAATGGCATAGCCAAAGCGCGGGTCGGTCAAGTCTGCAACAAATGCGGCGGCGACCGTGCCACCAAGAACCGCCAGAAAGGACACGCCCTCCATGCCGCCCATGCCGGTGGAGATTCGCTCCTCGCCTCCGATGTCACGCACCAAAGCGTATTTGGCAGGGGAGAAGAGCGCGCTTTGGAGCCCCATGAGGACAATCGCCCCCACGGTCAGCGATATGGAATGGCAGTACAGGCCAGCGACTGCCAGGGCAATGATGGGGAGCTCGGCGACTTTGGCCAGGCGCACGATGCTGCACTTGGGGAATAGGACCGTAAGACGGTCTGCCAGCGGAGAGACGAGAATGTAGGGCAGGACGAGTGCCGCGGCCGTGATGCCCATCAGCACGGCACGCGTGCGCTCGTCCGCTACCCAGCCGAGCAGCACGAAACTCGCCAGGGTCTTCAGGAAGTTGTCGTTCGCGACACCGAAGAAGTTCGTTACGAACAGCGGCAGAAAGGATTTTCTGTTGTTTTCGTTCACGGGTGGAAAGCGTAGCACATTTCTGCGGAGTTGTCCAGTCTGGGGCACGACAGCTATTCCCCCGGAAGTTGTACAATCTCGTGAGTCAAATCGGAAAGGCAAGCTGTCGAGGTGGA
>JAKSOW010000067.1 GCA_024405395.1 Kiritimatiellia bacterium
GACACGGCGGCATGGACTTCATCATGGACCTCCGCTGGGCGTGGTGCCTCCAGAATGGTGAGCCGCTCGACATGGACGTCTACGATCTCGCGGCGACGAGTTGCCTGTGCGAGCTCACCGAGACGTCCGACCGCAACGGCTCGAAGCCGCAGTCCATCCCGGACTTCACGCGCGGCAACTGGCGCAATGTTGCGCCGTGGGGCGTGGTGAACGTTGACCTCAAGAAGATGGGGCTTTACAAGGTTCAGAAGGATGGGGCGGCGCTGTCCGTCTGATTCGGCGGCACAAGATTGCCCGCAGCAGTAGTGGGCTCTGTTAGCCGTCTGGCGTTTACTCATCTTTTGAGTGACGAAACGCGTTTCACCCCGATAAAGGGTGAGACGCGTTTTCGTGTCTGTAATGGGCGTTGTTTCCTGTTTGCGGATTGCCAGCGGATCGGTTAACTCCGAAAATCATGGAGTGAATGGCCTCGCGCCCTAAAAGGGACGGAAAATGGGCCCAAGAGATTTTGTTCTTTCAATAAGGAGCGATAAATGATATACTTTCCACGCTTCATGGGAAATTGACTTCGTGTGAAGCGAGATCTTTGACATTGGCGGTAGGGTGCGAGCCTTGCCGCTGCCGGCCTGACGTGTCTCGGGTGAGACATGGCGGGCAGAACCTCGGTTAACTGTTGCTGATAAGGACAGGAAACGAGGAGCTTGGGAATCCCGAAAGGACCCAGGTGCGTACGCAATCTTGCGTACTGAGCTTTACGAGAAAATCGCCAATCTTCACGTAACAAAGCAAGGTATGTAGGTGCGTCACGTGGTATCCACGTGGCGTGCTTTCTATTCGTGTTTTGTTACAGGCGTTTGGCGATGCCTCTCGTAAGACATGAACTTGAGGGCACGCCACTTTTCTTTTGTTCGCGCGGAGTGGTCGGGCCGTGTGTGGTGGCGTGGGAAAAGAAAAGGATTTGTTAATATCGTGCTTGTGTTCGAAAAAATAGCGTGTAAATGTAAAGTGGTTTCGCCTCAGGCTAAGGAAAGAAGAGATAGTGTGACAAAAAGGACTGAAACTACACGCGAATTTGAATGTGTCTGCTTTCTAATTCTCGACAAAGTTTGCAAATTCTTGTTGTATGTCACGCTGCTGTTTGTTGTCTGTACATGTTCGTGCAGTGTCAGAACGATAGCTCTTGGCGATGCGATATCAAAAGCTGAGCAATGTGCAGATAAGATGAATCAAGTTGAAGAACAGGCAAAGAAACTCTTGAGGGATTACTCTAAGAATGTCCAGCTATGTGGTGAAAACTTGAGACAGATGGAGTTGTTGTCAAAAAGAGTGTCGAATGATCTTGATCGAGTTGACCTTACTCTGAATTCGCATTGCTGCTTTTGCCTAAGTTGCTTGCTATTGCGAGATGATTACAATAGGTGAAATCAGCAATGCGTATGATAGCTAGAACGTCCATCTATTCAAATCTCTGGAAATGCAGAGATTTGGAAATAAAAATGCTTTGGACTCGACTTACTTTGCTCGGGGTGTTCATGGCGCTAACCTATACGGGATACGGAACTTTGTTGCTGAAGGCATTTGATAAATGTCCACGGTGGAGTTTGTTTAATCTTCTAGCAGTAGGCGCTTCAGCATTTGGGTGCTTATTTTCTCTTTTGTGGACCACAACTGCAAAAGGATCCAAGAGATGGTATGAAAGATATGAAGCCGCATTGTCTCGGTTTCAGAAGGTCAATCAAGATTTATTTGAGCAGGATGCTGATGGAAACCGCGTGTTGTCATATCTAGATTTTTCCGACAGCTATTTGGGGCCATATTTGCAACCTGAAGATTCATCAGTGATGACATCAAACGGAGGCAGATTTTCAGTGTCCAAGATTCCAATCGTCATGGGCCAGATTTCCTTGGCTATTTGGCTGAGTTTGATGACGATTCATTTGCTTTGTTTGCTTGTTGACAAGTCTACGTTTGATGAAATCCTAGACAAGGCGAGTATTCAGCTTGCGCTGGTAATGTCGGTTGGATGTGTGGTCGTGTTGACGATAATATGTGAACGGATAAGAAGTAGCTTCAGAGGATAAGAAAGGGCTCATGTATGGAGTATAAGATTTTTGTATCTTCAATCTGTTTGTTGGCATTCGCTTCATTGGCTTCTGCCGGCATTAAGGTATCGGACGTGGAGGTGTTTTCGGGTTATCCGTGGAAGGAGGTCGTGGTCGGGTATACAATTACGGGGACTGACGAGAATGCGGATACTGTTCGATTGACGGCAACTGATCAGGTCGCGAATAAGTGCTACACTGCAGAAGTATTGGTGGGCGCAAAGTTGACCGAAGGTCGTCATGTAATGCGCTGGAACGCAGCAGCTGAAGGCGTGGAGTTCACATCCTCAAACGTTGAGTTTGTCGTATCCGTCGAGGTACTGGATGGTGTGCAGCTCTGGGAGAATGGGCCGTATTGGGCCGAATGCAATGTTGGGGCGACGAAACCAGAGGAATCCGGGTATTACTTCTGGTGGGGCGATACTGTCGGGTATAAGCGCAATGAAAGAAACGATGGTTGGGTGTCGGTTAAGAGCGGCACATCGTTTTCATTCACGAAAAGTAACTGCCCGACCTACAACAAGGACGTTTCCACGCTCCAGTCGCAGGGCTATATCAATTCGACGGGCAATCTCGTGGCGAAATACGATACGGCGACGGCGCATCTCGGTGCCCCGTGGCGGATGCCGACGGACGCGGAGTTCTCGGCGCTCTTCAACAACTGCACGACGACCTGGACGACGCGGAACGGCGTGTACGGACGGCTTGTGACGGGCAAGGGCGCGTATGCGTCGAAGAGCATCTTCCTTCCCGCTGCCGGCTACGGCTACGACTCCGACCTCGGCGGCCCCGGCTCGCTCGGCTACTACTGGTCCTCTGCGCCGCATTCGGTCAGTTCCTACCTCGCGTGGGGCCTCAACGTCGATTCGGGCTATTTCGGCCGGAGCAACTACAACCGCTACCGCGGGCAGTCTGTCCGGCCTCTTCGAGGATTTGCCAAATAGCTCGCGAATTGCGAGCGAATTCGTTTCATTCTGATTCATTTGATTTATTTATCCAATATGGTTTCTCACGAGCAGGGTTGAGAATGAAAGAGAGAGCAGTAAAATGATGAAGAAAATTCTGGCTGTCGCGGTGGTGCTGTCTTCGGCATTGTCTGGTCGGGGCGGGATGGTGCTTTCGTCCGCTTCGTCTGCATCGGTTCCGGCAGACACGACATTCGTCGACGGATCGCGTGTTAGCTCGACGATGGAGGTCGATTTCGGTCCATTTGATTGGGACATGGGGTGTGTGGTGAAGCTGAACGGTACCGAGTTGTTGTCGGCCGAACAGCGTGGATCGTATACTTGGCAACCTCGGAAGATTGGCGCCAATACCCTCGTCTGGTCATCGGCCAATGTGGCGATTACGTCCACGGTGAATGTGACGGCCCTCACGTTTGCGGTTGCGCCCACGCCGAATCCGCCGATGGCGAAGGATTCGGCGATTTCGATTACGCCGACGACGCGGAACTTCTCGGTCGGCGGTGGCGGCAATGCGATCATCACGTCGGGGAGTGGCACGTGGACGGCGGCGGTTTCCGACCCTTGGATCACGTTGAGCGCGACGAGTGGCAATGTGGGGTACCCTGTGGCGTACACGGTTTCGGCGACGACCAATATCGGGCAGCGCGTCGGCTATGTCTACGTATCGGGTCACGTGCATACGGTGACGCAGGACGGCTATGCGGCTGACGTCTCGCCGACGGAGATCACGGTCGAGCGCGATGGCGGAAGCGGCACGATCACGCTTGACTCCCCCGGGCGGTATTCCTGGGATGCGCGGCCGAACAACGACTGGCTCTCGATCACGCCGACGCATGGCGTCGCGTCGGGGAGGTTGACTTACCAGGTGGCGCCCTACTATGAGGTGGGCACGCGCACGGGGTCGTTCACGGTGGGCGACAAGACGGTGACGTTCTTCCAATACGGCAGTCGGATGAAGCTTTCTACCTACAGGGAGACACGGGACTACTTCACGCATGTGATTCCGATCACGGTGAATGCACTCGCCGTCACCACGTGGGGTGTGACGCCCAACGCGAGCTGGATTTCCGTCGTCGACGGCGGCAACGGCCGTGGCGGCGATCAGGTGACAATCGCCATCGCGGAGAACCCGAGCTGGAAGGCGCGCACGGGCACGGTGACGATCGGCACCGAGACCTTCACGGTGACGCAGGAAGGACGCACGGCGCTTGAGTTCTCGGTTTCGCCGACCACGGCGTCGGCTCCGGTTTCGGGCGGCAACGGGCTTTTCGCGGTGACGGCGACGCCCGATCTCCCCTGGACGGCCGCGAGTGCGGCGAACTGGCTGACGATTCTCGGCAACACGGTTTCGGGCAGCGGCAACGGGAATGTCGTCTTCAACGCCTCGCCGAACTCCACGCTGAAGGAGCGGACGGGAAAGATCACGGTCACGCCAGGCGACTCGGCGCTCAACGCCAAGTCCGTCACGGTGGTGCAGCCTGCGGCAACGGCGTCCATTTCGCCGACCGGATATGAGTTTGAGGCCTCCGGCGAGGCTGTCGCCGTGTCGGTCACGGTCAACGACATTGTCGAGTGGTCGATTGACGAGAGCCTCGACTGGATCTCCGTCGTCGGCTCGACCTCGCGTGTGGGACCTGGCACGGCAACGATCTCGGCCGCCGCCAACAACACCATCTACCCGCGCAGCGGCACGGTCACCATCGCCGGGAAGCGGTTTCCCGTCACGCAGAAGGGGCGGGGCGTGGAAATCGAATACGACAACATCGTCTTCGGCACGGACGGCGGCATGGATTCGGTTTCCATCCATCCGGACGGCTACACGGCCTGGACGGCGGTGGCGTCGGACGCCTCGTGGATAACCATTTTCCAGAACGATTCGGGGACTGGTGACGCGGAGGTCATGTACATCATCTCCCCCTATGTGGGCGATGGCTCGCCGCGGACGGGATGGATCACGATTGGCGACAAGAAAGTCTACATTACCCAGCGCGCCTATGATCTGGACATCACGCCGCGGGCGGCGACCGTCTCGGGCAATGCCGGTGCGGGCGAGATCGGCGTTTCGGCGGGCATTGGCGACGTGTGGCAGGCGATCATCACCGAGCCGTGGATTACCATCGTAACCGGATACGACGCCGGCACGGGCAGCGGAACGGTGCGCTTCACCTACACCGAGAACAACACGGGCAAGACGCGCACGGGCAAGATCATCATCTCCGGCGAAGCCTACACGCTCACGCAGAATGCGCGGATCGCCGTGAACGTGGCGGCGTCTGCAGTCGGTGGCGGCAGCGTCTCCGGAGCCGGCTCCTACACGTTGGGCGAGCAGGTGACGCTCACGGCGACACCGGATGCCGGCTACGAGTTCCTCTACTGGACGGGCGACTTGGGCGAGACGATGCAGAACCCGCTCCGTCTCACGGCGGAGACCGCGAAGAGCGTGACGGCCCATTTCGGGCCGCTGACGCCGGAGTTCATCAGCGCGGAATCGTCTACGGACGGCGTGGCACTCAAATGGCGGAATCTCGCCTGGGCCACGCAGTACAAGATCTACCGCGCCCCCACCAGGGAGTTCCCGACATCGGAGCTTGTCGTCTTGGCGGCGGATGGCGCCTGCACCTACCTCGACACGACCGGGGAGGTGGGCACAACTTACTTCTATTGGGTAGAGGCCATCGGGGCGAACGACACGACCGAGTCGAAGGACGCGGCTTCGGGCATGAAGAAGCCGGTAATCGTCTATTCGAACATCACCTACACGAACCTGAAGGGGGCGGCGCATTCCAATCCGTTGACGTATCAGGAAGGGGCGACGGTCGTGTTCTCCAATCCGTCCGGTGTCGCGGGGTACACGTTCACGGGGTGGACGCCGGCGGCGATATCCGCCACGATGACGGGGCCACAGGCCATTCAGGCCAATTGGCGGGCGAACACCTACACGATCTCCTACAATGCGAATGGCGGGTCGGGAACCATGGCCGGGACGGCGGCAACGTATGGTCAGGACGCCGTTGTCGCCTCAAATGGGTTCGTCCGTGCGCAGCATGTGTTCCTGGGATGGGCGACGTCGGCGGATGGTGCCGTGGCCTATGAGGCCGGCACCGTCGTCAAGAGCCTCACGGCGACTCAGAATGGTGTGGTGACGCTGTTTGCCGTCTGGCAGGAAACGCCGCCTGTCACGCCGCCCGACAATCCAGCCGTTCCCTTTGCGGAAGCCCTGGATGAGCCGAAGCTGTCGGGCTTTGAAGCCGATGGGGATTCGGATTGGACCGTCGTCTCCCGCGATGACTGCAAAGTCGGGGGAACGTGCATACGGGGTGGCCTGATTGAGGCCTATGATGAAGTTGGAGCGGACACTGCGCTCATGGCCGTGGTCAAGGGCGCGGGGACGTTCTCCTTCTGGTGGCGAAGCTCCTGTGATGCGGATCCGGCAGATGAGTTCACCTGGGACCACGCCAGCTTCCTGGTGGACGGCGTTGTCGTGGCGCAGATCGACGGCATTACGGACTGGCGGCAGGTTTCGTGTGAGATTCCGGACGGCGACGAGCACACGGTCGCCTGGATCTATTCAACTGACGGCTATGCGCCGGAGAGCGCCGGCGTCGAAGACTGTGTGTGGATTGACGGCGTGAGCTGGAGCGGCGACTTCGCGCAGCCTCTTGTGGACCCCGTGATCACTCCGGCATCGGGAACGGAATTCGAGACGGCGAGCTGCACGGTGACGATCACCTGCGCTACCCCTGATGTCGTGATCTACTACTCGACCAATGGGCGGACGCCGTCAACAACGGAGGCGAACCGCTACACGGGGCCGTTCCCGATCACCAAGACCACCACCGTCAAGGCGGTGGCTGTGCGCGGCGGGGAGAAGAGCGCCTATGTCACGGCCACGATAACGAAGAGCGATGTTCCGACTTTTGTCGATGCCGTTGTGGGCAAGGAGGTGACCGGGCGAGACGATCCCGTAACTGTTCCGGCGACATGGGTCACCGAATCGCTCGTCAGCCGTTTTGGTCCGGGAAAAGTCGCGTCGTTCCGCCAGAAGTTCGGCGATGACCTCGCGGTGGCGCTCGCAAAGCCATCCGGCAAGATTGGCCCCAATGGAGAAATCCGCACCGTGTGGGATGATTATGTGGCCGGTACGGATCCAACGGACCTGAAGAGCGTCTTTTCGGCGTCGATCACAATCGTGGACGGAAAGATCGTGATTTCCTGGATGCCGAACCTAAATGAAAGTGCCACGAATCGTCTGTATAAGGTAAAGAGCAAGGCCGATTTGTCAGGGGCGTGGACCTGTCCTCCTGTGGAAAAACATCGGTTCTTCACTGTTGAGGTTGACTTGCCGGATGGAATGACCGAGACGGCTGCTCCTGGCGTTTTCGGTAAAGTGCAGGATCCGTATGGTGGCGTGCAGCTCTGGGAGAATGGCCCCTATTGGGCTGAATGCAACGTGGGCGCATCGAAGCCAGAGGAATATGGTTACTATTTCTGCTGGGGTGACACGGTGGGGTATTCGCCCAAGGATGGATCGTGGTCGGATATCCTTTGTGCCTATGAAAATGTGACCTGGGTGAGAAACTCGGGGATACGGATGAGCAGCAGTCCGTTTTTGGAAGACTCGACGGTTGTGAGCAAGTGGCCAGACGATTGGATGCAGTGGGAATATTTTGCAGGGGGAAATCTTATCGCGGAGTATGATGCTGCGACGGTGCATCTTGGCGCACCTTGGCGGATGCCGACGGATGTGGAGATGCAGGCACTGGTCGATAACTGTACGACCACATGGACGACACAAAACGGCGTGTATGGTCGTCTTGTCACGGGTAAAGGCGCATACGCGTCGAAGAGCATCTTCCTTCCCGCTGCCGGCAGGGGCAACGCGTCCTATCTTGACCTCCCTGGCGGTGTGGGTCATTACTGGTCCTCTTCGCTGGATTTGACTTTCAAGTATGGAATTCGCAGAGCTTGTGCGCGAATCCTTTACTTCCATTCGACCGGTTTCATGCTGTTCTCCGATAATTACTGCGATCATTACAACGGGCAGTCTGTACGTGCGGTCCGAGAATCTGCCAAATAGCACAGATTCTCCTGCCGTTCAGAGGATTTTGGCCATGGCATGGTAGTACTCCGCATCTGTTGGCTTTTCGCAGGCGGATCAGTTGTGTCATAGGCCGGATTCGCGATCAACCTTTCTTGTGCGTGTACGCAAGGGGTATTGCGTTTTTTTGCCGTCAAATCATACTATTTGCATTATTCTGTTGAATTGCACTTGTTTTGCGCGTTTCCGACAAAAATCGTTTCCCCGAAAGTTACCCGCGGATGCCCCGCAGATGCCCCGGGAGTTCCCCGGGAATTCACACGAAATCCATTCCCGCATCCCGTTTGGTAGTTGTATTTTTGATGCCAATTCGTGCGCACGAATCGAAGGGTCGACTGTAGGGAACTGGCAACTTGACTGTAGGGGGCGCTGAGATTCGTGCGCACGAATCAATCTCTTGGGTCAAGGAGGGAGAGGCGTCCTCCTGGCGGGCTGATTCCCTAGGCAGTGGGCGTTTCCGCAATCGCCTGTGGACGCGAAAAATGGAAAAAATGGGAAACTCTTAGCCGTCTATTGACACAAATCTGTTTCGATGGTATAATTTTGCACTTGACAACACGCTATATAGTTGAATTGTAGTCTGGAGAGACTATGGCCGTCGTAAAGAAAGCTAAGAACACAGTGCAGAAGGTGCCCGAGAAGAAGGCTGTCAAGTCGTCTTCGTCCGCGAAAAAGGGAGAGAAGACCTCGGCAAAAGGCGCTGAGAAGAAGGTTTCGGCGAAGAAGCGCTCCGAGAAGACGTCTCCCGCTCGCGGCAGAAAGAGTGAAAAGATCTCCGCGGGTGCACTTGGGAGTGAGGGCCTGGATATGGTTGGCATGGATGATATGCCGCTTTCGGGCGCCATGGCCGACGATGCTGATCTGATGAGCGAGGTGATGCCCGAGGTTTCCGACGAGGATGCCGCCGAGGCCGACGCCGCTGAGGCCGAAGCTCGTGCGATGGATCTGGACGAAGTCGCGACCGAGGCCGATGAGCTCGAGGATGAAGAGCACGAAGATGCCGATTCGGCGGACATGCCGGACGCGGCCGATGTCGAGGACGCCCTTGACGATCTGGCGCCGTTGCCGATGACGGAGTATGGCGACGACTTTGACGGCTCGGATGTTCTGAGCGGTTTTGCCGGCCACAGCATTCTGGGCGCCGAGGAGCGTAACGCCGTCATTCAGGAGGTGAAGCAGCGCGCCGAACGTAACGGCGGCTATGTCACCTATGATGAGCTCAACCAGATTGTGCCGATGACGGTGCAGGACGAGGCCACGGCGGACGAGTATCTTCAGATTCTCGCACAGCTGAATGTCGACGTCATTCGCGCCGAGGACGTTGAGACGTATCGGGCGAACAAGGATAAGCAGGGCGACAGTCGCCTGCACACCATTCGCGTGCAGGAGATGTTTGACGACCCCATCCGCATGTATCTCCACCAGATGGGCCAAGTGCCACTGCTTTCGCGTGACCAGGAAGTGGACATCTGCCAGAAGATCGAAGATGCCGAGGCGAAGACAAAGGATATGTTCAACCGCTTTGCTTTCGCGCCGGCGATGTACATGTCGCTCCTGGATCGTCTGGAGAACATGGAGGAGCGCTTCGACCGCGTGGTGACGGACAAGTACGACGACAACCGCGACGCCTACATGGCGCAGATGCCGGCCTTCCGCCGCATGCTGGCCGACATCTCCAAGCGCATCGGCGAGGCGCAGGCCCGCGTCAAGGAGGTCAACGCGCCGCGCAGCAAGGCGACGCAGCAGCAAATTCGGGGGGCCGAGAAAGCCCTCGACAACGCGCGCAAGGCGCTCATGGACGCCTTTGACAAGCTCAACTTCAAGCAGAAGGTGCTGGAGACGCTGTGCAACGAGGCTGACGAGACCATCTACTTGCCGTACAAGACGCTGCTCAAGCGCAAGGCCGAGCTGCTGCGCGTGCGCCAAAACAAGAAGACCGAGCGCGAGCTCAACGAGGTGCGCGCCAAGCAGGAGACGCTGGAGGCCAAGTTCGGCATGCCCGCGGAGGAATTCCTCTCCACCTTCGAGGAGCTGCGCAGCATTCTCCACGGCGGCATTGAGGCCCGCACCAAGATGGTGGAGGCCAACCTCCGCCTCGTGATTTCGATCGTCAAGAAGTACATGAACCGCGGACTCAGCTTCCTCGACCTCATCCAGGAGGGCAACACTGGCCTCATGAAAGCCGTCGAGAAGTTCGAATACAAGCGAGGCTACAAGTTCTCCACCTATGCCACGTGGTGGATCCGCCAGGCCGCGACACGCGCCATCGCCGACCAGGCCCGCACGATCCGCATCCCCGTGCACATGATCGAGACGATCAACAAGCTCATGCGTGTGCAGAAGAAGCTCATCCAGAAACTCGGCCGTGAGCCCACTGAGGCGGAGCTCTCCGCCGAAATGGAGATGAAGGCCGATCAGGTTCGGGCCGTCTACCGCATGGCGCAGCAACCCATTTCCCTGCAGTCGAAAGTCGGCGACAACGACGACGCGAAGTACGGTGACTTCATTCCTGACACCGCCGCGGAAAACCCGTCGGAGCAGACCGCCTATTCGATGCTCAGGGAGAGACTGAAGGAAATTCTGGCGACGCTGACTGACCGCGAACGCCAGGTCCTCGACTACCGTTTCGGCCTGACCGACGGTTTCTCGCGGACGCTCGAAGAGGTCGGAAAACAGTTCAACGTGACGCGTGAGCGCATCCGCCAGATCGAGGCGAAGGCTCTGCGCAAGTTGCGTCACCCCTCCCGGCTCAAGAAGCTCGACGGCTTCCTGGGAGCGTAAAAAGAGAAAGAAGAGACGAAAGAATGAGTACCCTGATGATGGCCGCCGAATGTGCGGCAAAGTGCCCTCCCCACGCGATTGCAGCCCTCGTTGGCACCCTGGCCGTTGGCTTTATCGCCGGTCGCCTTTCCGTTCGCAAGGGCCACTGCGGCTGCAAGAAGCAGCAGGCGGCGGGCGCGAAGCCCGCGCGTCGTGAACCGCGTGCGTCCGAGACGCGTGCGCCGATTCCCGCCGGCAGCGTGGAGATCTACGTCGGCAACCTGAGCTACGACCTCACCGAAGACCAGCTCCGCAAGGAATTCGAGGCCTTCGGCACGGTGGCGAGCGCGCGCGTGGTGACCAATCGCTACAATGACAAGTCGAAGGGCTTTGGCTTTGTGGTGATGCCGAACCGCCCCGAGGCCGAGAAGGCCATTGAGGCGATGAACGACAAGGACGTCCTTGGCCGCAAGATGCGCGTCAACGAGGCGAAGAACACGGTTGTGCAGGACGCCTAATGCGCAACCTCTACCTCTATGGCCCGCCTGGAAGCGGGAAGACGACGCTCGGCAAAATCCTTGCCGAGCGTCTTTCGCTGGAATTCCTTGACGTTGACCGACTGGTCGAGGACGAAGCCGGAAAGGCCATTTCGGCAATCTTCGCCGAAGAAGGCGAAAGTGCGTTCCGGGGACGAGAGAAACGGGCGCTGGAGAAGGCCGCCGCGAAGGGTGGCGCTGTGGTGGCGCTGGGCGGCGGGGCTCTGCTGGACCCCGCGTGCCGCGCCTGCGCCGAGGCTTCGGGTGTCGTAGTCTGTCTGGACTGCACGGCCGATGAGCTGCTTGCCCGCGTCTCCAAGACACCGGGCACGCGACCGCTTGTTGCTGGAGGAGCCGAGGCTGCGGCGGAGCGTCTGCGCAAGTTGCTGGCCACCCGCCAAGCGCACTATGCGTCGTTCACGCGGCGTCTGGCCACTGCGGGTCGTTCGCCCGAGTCATTGGCGGAAGCCGCGGAAGTGCTCTTTGGCGCCTACCAGATCACCTCAGGCGATCGGCCTTCGCACGTGATGGTTGGTGCGGGTCTCATGGACGAAGTTGGCGCCTGGGCCAAATTGCGTGGTCTAGGCAGACGTTGTGTGGTGGTGTGCGATACGAACACGGCGCCTCGCTATGGCGCACGCGTACAGGCCGCATTGGCGGCAGCCGACATTACGGCCACAATTGCCACCATTCCCGCAGGCGAACGCACGAAGACCATTCTGACGGTGCAGGAGATTTGGCGGGCGTTTCTTGCCGCCGGTCTTGGACGCGGCGACTTTGCCGTGGCGGTTGGAGGTGGCGTGGTGGGCGATCTCACGGGATTTGCCGCAGCCACCTGGATGCGCGGTATCCGCTGGGTGAACGTGCCCACGTCGCTGTTGGCGATGGTGGATGCCTCCACGGGCGGCAAGACGGGGTGTGATCTCGCCGAGGGCAAAAACCTCGTGGGAGCCTTCCACTCGCCCGAGATCGTGCTGGCGGACGTGGCCACGCTGCTGACGCTGCCGGTGCGCGAATGGCGGTGTGGCCTTGCGGAGATGGCGAAGCACACCATCATCGGCGACGCCGAGCAGATGAGCAAGTTCGGGTTCTTTGACTTCATTCGCAATCTGGCTGACGAGGCCGTGCCGGCGGATTTCGCCGATTTGGACGGTTTGGCGGCCTTTGTTGCTCGATCGCTTGCCGTCAAAGTGCGTGTGGTCCGCGAGGATCCCCGCGAGAAGGGCGTGCGCGCCAAACTGAACCTAGGACATACGGTGGGCCATGCGGTTGAGACGCTGACGGACTATCGGGTCAAGCACGGCGAGGCTGTGGCCATCGGCACCGTCGAAGAGGCGCGTCTGGCCGTGCGGATGGGTCTTGCGCCCGCCGATTGGCCTGATTGTGTGGCGGCGCTTTTCGCGGGCGTGGGATTGCCCACGGAACTGCCGGAGTCGCTGGACTTCGACGCGCTGCGCATGGTGATGTTGCGCGACAAGAAGAAGGAGGGCAACCTCGTTCGCTTCGCGTTGCCCATCGCTCCTGGCGAGGTTTCCCTCGTACCGGTCACGCTTTGACCTCCTGCCAGACGCGTCCGTGCTGGACGCGTCTGGCCGCATGCTAGGCGGACAGGGCGTTTTGTGGTATAATACCCTCTATGGAGAAATTTGAGCTGGAAGATTCCCTGAAGGAGGAGAGCCGTGCGCGCACGCTTGGAGAAGGCTTCAGGAAGCTGGTCCAGACCGTGCGCCGCAACGGCACGACCTTTAAGATCGCCCTGCGTCCTGTCGAGATCGGCGGCGAGAAGCGTTTCCAGGCGGAGATGACGGACGCCGGACAGGTGCAGGTGAAGAACTTCGACGCGAATGGCGCCGCCGAGGGTCTGGAGGAGATCATCGCCCAGCGCGGCGCCCGCGAGCTCCATCTCATGACGGCCACCGGCGACCTTCATCTGCGCGTCACCAAGAAGGGGCATGTGCTCGTTTCGCGCTCGGCCGAACTGGCTCGCGTGGCGAAAGTGCAGCCTCATGATCGCGTCAAGAAGACGCCGCTTAACTCCTTCGAGTCCCTGGCGCTTCTGAAGGCGCTGGAGCTGGCGGACGGCGAGGGCAAGATCCGCGCCTCCATGCGCGGCAAGTACGATCAGGTGAACGAGTTCCTCAAGATCGTGGGCGAAATGCTCGCCGACGCGCCCCGCCCCGAGCACTTCACGGTGGTGGACTGCGGGTGTGGCAAGTCTTATCTCACCTTTGCCCTCTATTTCTATCTGACAGAGGTTCTGGGCTACAGGGATGTGCGCGTGCTCGGCATCGATCGTCGCGAAGACGTGATCGGCGCCTCGCGCAAGACGGCCTCGCGTCTGGATGTCGCTGAGCGTGTTGTCTTCGCCCAGGCGGATCTGTCGACCTTTGATTTGGCCACATTGCCGGAGTTGCCGTGCGAGACCGTCGACATGGTCGTTTCGCTCCATGCCTGCGACACAGCCACGGACGAGGCCCTGGCGCGGGGCGTCGAATGGCAGGCGCGGTATATTGTCTCGGCGCCGTGCTGCCAGCATGAGCTGCAGAAGACGGTCGGCAAGGCCGGCGTCGCCGCCGAGAAGACCTTTGCCGGCCTGCTCCGCCAGGGCATCCTGCGCGAACGTCTCTGCGACATCCTGACCGATTCCTATCGCGCGCTCATTCTGCGCATTCTCGGTTTTCGGGTGCAGGTGGTGGAATTCGTCTCGCCAGACGCCACGGCCCGCAACATCCTGCTTCGCGCCGTTTACGGCGTGAAGAGCGGGCAGCCTCAGCCGGTTTCGGAATACCTGGATCTGCGCGACTGCTGGGGCGTGACGCCCTGGCTGGAGACGCGCCTCGCCAAAATCCTCGCCAAGCATCTAGCCCGTTTTGGATCCTGATCATGAAAGCCAATAACCGCGTCCACGCCATCAACGCCGTTGCCGCCCGTCTCCCCGAGGCGCCGGCCACCTCGATTCCAGCCGATGAGTCGCTCAAGACCTACGGCATTGACGTCTTCGGCGAGAAGATGATTCGCCAGTACCTCACCAAGAAGACGGCGGAGAAGCTGCTTGCAGTCGTCAATGACTACAAGCCTCTGGACGCCTCAATCGCCGACGAGGTCGCGGAGGGCATGAAGAAATGGGCGCTCGCGCAGGGCGCCACCCATTTCACGCACTGGTTCCAGCCGCTTACCGGCGGCACCGCCGAGAAGCACGACAGCTTCGTCGAGAACGTCGGGCCTGGCAAGGCCATCCAGAAGTTCAGCGGAAAGAACCTCATCGGTGGCGAGGCAGACGCGAGCTCGTTCCCCTCGGGCGGACTGCGTTCCACCTTCGAGGCGCGCGGCTTCACGGCCTGGGACCCCACCTCGCCCGCCTTCATCAAGCGCCACGCGAATGGTGCGACGCTTTGCATCCCAACGGCTTTCTGTTCCTACACGGGCGCGGCGCTGGACTCGAAGACGCCGCTCCTGCGTTCGCTGCAGGCGCTTACCGCGTCCACCGAACGGCTCATGGCGCTGTTCCACCAGAAGAAGGCGCACGTCTCCGTGACGTTGGGGGCCGAGCAGGAGTATTTCCTCATCGACCGCGGCTTCTACATGATGCGTCCCGACCTGCTGCAGACGGGGCGCACCGTCTTCGGCGCGGCGCCCGCAAAGCACCAGCAGCTGGACGACCACTACTTCGGCGCCATTCGTCCGCGCGTGCTCAAGTTCATGGCGGAGGTCGACCAGCAGCTCTGGCGCCTCGGCATCCCCGCGAAGACCCGCCACAACGAGGTGGCGCCGGCACAGTTCGAGCTCGCGCCGATATTCGAGGACCTCAATCTGGCGGTTGACCACAACATGCTCATCATGGAGGTGCTGCGCCGTACGGCTGAGCGTAATGGCCTTGAGTGCCTGCTCCACGAGAAGCCGTTCCGCGGCGTCAACGGCAGCGGCAAGCACTGCAACTGGTCCATCGCCTACGGCAACCGCAATCTGCTGGAGCCGGGCTCCAATCCGAAGGAAAACGCCATCTTCCTCACCGTGCTCACGGCCATCATCCGCGCCGTGGATCTGCATGCGGACATACTGCGCACCACGACGGCCTCGGCCGGCAACGACCATCGCCTCGGCGCAAACGAGGCGCCGCCGGCGATCATCTCCGTGTACCTCGGCGACCAGCTCTCGGCGGTATTCCAGGAGCTCGACACGGGCAAGGCCACCGCCGGCGGCGGCGGGCGCAAGATCAAGGTCGGTGTCTCCACGTTGCCGATCCTGCCGCCCGTCACCACCGACCGCAACCGCACCTCGCCTTTTGCCTTTACCGGAAACAAGTTCGAGTTTCGTGCGCCAGGCTCCTCGCAGAACTGCGCGATGCCCGAGATGGTGCTCAACACCATCGTCGCCGAATCGATGGACTTCATCTCCGGCGAGATCGCGAAGTTCAAGGGCGACTTCAACGTCTGCCTCCAGAAGCTGCTGCAGCGCCTGATCCGCGCCCACAAGCGCGTGATCTTCTCGGGCGACGGCTATTCCGCCGAATGGCCGGCCGAGGCCGCGCGCCGCGGCTTGCCGAACCTGCCCGACACCATGGCGGCGATTGCGCCCCTGAAGGACAAGGCCAATCAGGAGCTCTTCGCGAAATATGGCGTGTTGGCACCGCAGGAAATGGAGTCGCGCTGGGAGATCGCCCAGGAAGACTACCACCGCCGCCTTCGCATCGAGGGCTCGGTGGCGCTGGAGATCGCGCGCTCGATGGTGCGCCCTGTGGTGGCCGACGAGTTCTCGAAGCTGGCCACCGCACTCTCTGTGGCGGCAAAGGACGGCTTCAAGGTGGGGCGCACGGGCCTCAAGGCGTTGGCGCTCAAGCTGGGCGCGGGCCTCGACGATCTCCACGTCAAGTGCGAGAAGCTCGACAAGAGCCTGGCCAAAGGTTCGCATCAGGAGCAGATCGAGGCGATGAATGCGCTTCGTCATACGGTCGATGCGCTTGAGTATCTCGTCGACGACAGCCGCTGGCCGTTGCCGAAGTACCGTGAGATGCTTTTCATCTACTAAGCGGAAAGCCTGCGCATGAACGATAAGGTCAAACTTTTCCTCGCAAGCGGATTTTGGTTGGGGCTGTTGCCGTTGGTGCCGGGTTCCTTCGGGGCGTTGACGGGCCTTGGCTGGCACTTTCTGGCCTTTGGCCTCGGCTGGAGCGACATGGCCACGCGTCTCTGGTGCCTCTGGGGCGCCTTGCTGTTCTCGGCGGTGCACTATTGGCTCACGCCTTGGGCCCAGAAAAGGTGGAACGACCCTGACCCCAAGAACTTTGTGCTGGACGAAGTGGTGGGCTATTTGTGCGTGCCGCTCTTTTGCCTGCCGATGACGGCCTGGTGGCAGCCGCTTGCGGGTTTCTGCATCTTCCGCATTCTGGACGCCATCAAGCTGCCGGGTGCGCGCTACATCGACCGCAATATCCACACGGCCTCGGGGGTGCTCTTCGACGATGTCGTCTCCGCCGCCTATTCGGCCGCGATCCTGTCGGTCATCATTCATTTCACCGCCTAACGGAGCTTGCCCATGAACCGCCGAATCATCCACTTGTCTCTGGGTATGCTGCTGCTTGTGGGGGCGGCGTTCGCGGGCGGGGTGGCCTATTTCACAAGCGATGTCGAGGCTGCGCTTACGCGTGCCGACCAGGAGAAGAAGCTGGTGGTGCTGTCGGTGGGGCGAGAGGTCTGCGGCCGCTGCCAGAAGTTCTACAGACTCCTTGCCGACGGACAGCTCGTGCTGGACGAGACGAAGTGCATGTACCTCAAGCTCGACGTGGACAACATGGAGCATCGGGAGTACTTCTACAGCTGGATTGAGCCGCCGGACCGCCGTTTGCCCTTTGTGGCGGTGCTGGACCCCAATGCGCGCACGGGCACGTGCGTCAGCGCGGGCTGCGATCTGGCCGAACTGCGGAAGCTGCTGGGGCCGCTGGCGAAGCCGGCGGCTGGTGACGCGAAGAAATCTGCCTGTGGCGAAATGAAAGGACAGGATTGCAAATGAAGAGAAAAGAGTTCCTCTCCCTTGGGCTGATGGCGGGCACTCTGCCGCTGTTCAACATCGGCTGTGCGGGTTTTGGGCAGAGCCGTGCGCGCCGGATTGCCGCCGGTGACCGCATCCGCGTGGCGCTGATTGGCTGTGGTGGCCGCATGGGCACCATCACGCGCCGCATCTATGGCATCATCCACTCGGTCTGCCAGAAAAACGAGAAGATCGTGGCGCTGGTGGATCCAGACCCCCGGATGCGCGAGAAGATCAAAGGCATCATCAAGCACTGGCAACCGACTGAGGACGTGGACAAGATACCCTGCTTCAGCGACTACCGCGAGCTCTTCGCCCAGGGTGGCTGCGGCGCCGATGCCGTGATGATCTCGACGCCCAACCACCACCATGCGCTGGCGGCGCTGATGGCCATGCGCCTGGGCATGCACGTCTATGTGGAGAAGCCGATGGCCCTCACGATCGAAGAGGTGCGGCTGATGCACGCGACGGCCAAGGAGTACGGTGTCGTCACGCAGGTGGGCAATCACGGCCACTCGGAGGAGGGGATGCGCCGCCTGGTCGAATATGTGGGGGCCGGCGTGATTGGTCAGGTCCACGACGTCTACAGTTATGACGATCGCCTTAATTCGATGCGGTATCGTCCGCTGGCCGCGTCGGCGCCTGCGGGCATGGATTGGAACAGCTGGTGCGGTCCTGCGCCGGTGTGCGACTACTATGCGCCCACCAAGGACCACAACGGACTCCACCCGCACGACTGGCACAGCTGGATCGGCTACGGCAATGGCTCCATCGGCAACATGGGCACGCACATCATCGACCCCGTGTTCTGGGCGCTCAACCTTGGCAGTGTGTATCCCGAGAGCGTGGAGGCCACCGATCTTGAGTTCGGCTGTGAAGGAAGCTGGACCTGGCGCAATACGATCCACTGGAAGTTCCCGTCGCGACCGGGCATGGACCCCGTGACGCTCCATTGGTTCGATGGCGTGAAGGACGGTGTGCCCTACGACAGCGAGCATGTGGACAAGATCGGCTGCTGCCGGAAGCGCGAATACCAGAATCTGCCGCCGGCGGTGCTGGAGGTGGAGCGGAAGTACGGCGTCGAACTCGGGGCGCTCGGGTCGCTCTTCGTGGGCGAGAAGGGATTCATCCGCATTGGCCCGCATGGCGATGCGCTCGTCTTCGCGCCCAAGGACCTCTACAAGACGAAGCCGCCGAAGACGATTCCGCGCGAGAAGGGTCTGGATCATCAGATCGACTGGCTGCGCGCCATCCGCAATCCCGATCGGCCGGCGGGCTGCAACTTCGACTACTCCGCGCCATTGGCGGAGACGGTGCTGCTGGGCAATGTGGTGGCGCGCCTCGGCGAGAAGAAGAAGCTTCTGTGGGATGGCGTGCAGGTCACCAATGACGCGCGCGCCAATGCCTACCTGAAGACTTCCTATCGTAAAGGCTGGGAGCTGAAGGCCTGAGCTGTCCCGCGGTCGGCAGCCAGAAAACGCCGGAA
Source organism: Kiritimatiellia bacterium (assembly GCA_024405395.1). Classification (GTDB taxonomy): domain Bacteria; phylum Verrucomicrobiota; class Kiritimatiellia; order RFP12; family UBA1067; genus RGIG6720. The sequence continues at coordinate 18,972 of JAKSOW010000067.1, forward strand.
GACCCGAAGGTCGTCCGTCAGTTCGGGATGCCAGGTGAAGGCCCAGATGTTGCCGTGGCGCACACCGGTAGGTTGATCGCCGAAGCGTGAGAGGATCTCCACTTCGGGCGCCACCGCCGCAATGGCGGGTGCACGGATGAAGGTCATGGGCACATCCGGCATGTCGCCCACCGGTCCACGGGTCGCGAAGCTCCCCAGCTGCCGGCCATAGGCATTGCGGCGCACGGTTACGGGCAACACGCCAAACCACACGGTCGGGTCGTCAACCAGATGCTCGGCCAGAAGAATGAGGCCGGCGCATGTCGCGAAGACGGGCAGTCCCTGCACAATGCGCGTGCGGAGAGGTCCAAACAGGCCGAGGTCCTTCAGCAACTTCCCCTGCACGGTAGATTCGCCGCCGGGGAGCACCAGCGCATCCATCGGCTTGTCGAGGTCAGACAGCTGACGGATTTCAAAGGTCGCGCCTCCCGCTTCGCGGAAGGCGCGCGCCTGTTCGGCAAAAGCGCCCTGGACGGCCAGAATGCCGACCTGCTTCATTTGCCGCGTTCCTCCATGATGATCTGGATTTCGCTGGGATTGATGCCCACCATGGCTTCGCCGAGATTCTCGGAGAGCTTGGCGATGAGCTTCGAGTCCTGCCAGTTCGTGACGGCCTGCACAATCGCGGCGGCACGCTTGGCGGGGTCGCCGCTCTTGAAGATGCCCGAACCCACGAACACGCCCTCGGCGCCCAGCTCCATCATCAGCGCCGCGTCGGCCGGTGTGGCCACGCCGCCGGCGGCGAAGTTGACGACCGGCAGCTTGCCGTTGTCGTGGACGAACTTGACGAGGTCGAGCGGGGCGGCGAGCTCCTTGGCGGCCTCGTAGATCTCGTCGTCGCGCAGGGCGGCCACACGGCGGATCTCGCTCTGCATCTTGCGCATGTGCCGCACGGCCTGCACCACGTCGCCTGTGCCGGGTTCGCCCTTGGTGCGGATCATCGAGGCGCCCTC
>JAKSOW010000068.1 GCA_024405395.1 Kiritimatiellia bacterium
AAAGAAAGGATATGTTGAAATGATCAAGAAGTCAGTTGCGATTGTGGGGTTGGGCCTCCTTGCCGGGTGCTTCACCATCAGTCAGACCGAATTTCCGGCTGTGCAGCTCTCCAAGGCCGTCACGCCGCACAAGATCGCCGTGGAGGGATTCCTCGCGACCATCGTCAACTACACCCCCATCTACACCACGCAGACCTATGTGGGCGGCGGACACTATGTGCATGGCCCCTATGGGCCGCGCTATGTGATGCCGCATGTGGGCGCCTACACCACGGAGACGTTGGTGCCCACCGTGCAGAACACGGACGTCTTTCAGCGTCGTGCCATGGACTCGCTGGAGCGTGCCGGCTACATTCTGCGGGCGGCACCGGCGGACTATACCGTCAGCGCGGAGTTCATTGGGCCGATCTCCCACCCCGACAGCTTCGCCTACGGCTGCGAGACGCTCTTCACCCTCACCTTGCTGTTCCGCGACGGCACCGTGTGGAATTCGCACCTCAAGATCTACGACAACAAGACGGGCCAGGTCGTGTTCGCGCAGGATTACTCACAGGCCTTTGACTCGCATGGCTGGTCGCCGTTGCCGCTCTTTGGCTGGGCCGACTATGTGCCGAATCACGATTCGTACATGAAGAACTGGTGTCTTGATGCGTTGACGGACCGCATGTGCGCGGATGCCTCGGCATTCCTGTCGCAGAAGAAATGATTTTCCTCGGCTGTCTCCAAGATAGGCATCAAACCCCTTAATCCTTTAACTTTTAACCATTTGACATCATTATGGCTGGCGAATATCAGTTCTCTCTCGTCGACGTCACGAAGCAGGTTGGCACCAAGACCATCCTCAAAGACGTCAATCTTTCCTTCTTCTACGGTGCGCACATTGGCGTGATCGGCGCCAACGGCGCCGGCAAGAGCTCGCTGCTGAAGATTTTGGCGGGACTCGACACCGACCTCATGGGCACGGTGCAGGTGGCGAAGGGCACCAAGGTCGGCTATCTTCCGCAGGAGCCCGTTCTGGACGATTCCAAGACCGTGATGGAGGTCGTGGAGGAGGGCATTGCCGACGCGAAGGCCATGGTCGAGCGCTATGAGGATCTCTGCTGCGAACTCGACGACCCCAAGAAGGCCGCCGAGATGGAGCGGCTGCAGGAGATCATCGACGCAAACGACTACTGGAATGTCGACAATCTGGTTGAGCGCGCCATGGCGGCGATGCATTGTCCCCCCGGTGATCGCGCCGTGAAGGTGCTGTCGGGCGGCGAGCGCCGCCGTGTCGCGATTGCGCGGCTGCTGCTTTCCAAGCCGGATGTGATGCTGCTCGACGAACCCACGAACCACTTGGACGCCGAAACGGTTCAGTGGCTGGAGGAGAACCTCAAGGAGTTCAAGGGCACGCTTATCGTGGTTACGCACGACCGCTACTTCCTTTCGGACGTGACGGACTGGATTCTTGAGCTGGACCACGGCATCTGCTATCCCTACAAGGGCAACTACGAGGAATGGCTCAAGCAGAAGCAGGAGATGATGGCGCGCGACCAGAAGGCCGAGAAGAGCCGCCAGAAGCTGCTCGCCAACGAGCTGGAGTGGATCCACACGAATCCCTCGGGCCGCCACTCGAAGAGCCAGGCCCGCGTGAAGCGCTACGAGGAGCTCCAGAAGCAGGAGGTCAACACGCGCGAGGACGATCTCGTCATCCGCATTCCGGCGGGGCCGCGTCTGGGCGATCTCGTTGTGAAGGCCGAGCATGTGAAGATGGGCTTTGACGGTCGTGTGCTCTATGATGACCTGTGCTTCAATCTGCCGCGCGGCGGCATTGTGGGCGTGATCGGCGCCAACGGTGCCGGCAAGACGACGCTCTTCAAGATGATGACCGGGCAGCTCAAGCCGCTCGCCGGCGAACTGCGGGTGGGTGAGACGGTGAAGATGAGCTATGTCGACCAGACGCGCAGCGAGCTGTTGCCCGACCAAACGGTCTACGAGGCCATCACGGGCGGCGGCGAGTTTGTGCGCTTGGCGGGAACCACGATGATGAATGGCCGTGCCTACTGCAGCCGTTTCAATTTCCGTGGTCCGGAGCAGCAGAAGAAGGTGGGGGTGCTCTCGGGCGGCGAACGCAACCGTGTGCATTTGGCCAAGCTGCTCACCTCGGGCGGCAATCTGCTGCTGCTCGACGAACCCACCAACGACTTGGACGTGGCGACGCTGCGCTCGCTGGAGGAAGGTTTGTCTGACTTCGGCGGCTGCGTGATGGTGGTCAGCCACGATCGCTGGTTCCTGGACCGCATCGCCACGCACATCCTGGCCTTTGAGCCCAACGGAAAGACCACCTGGTTCGAAGGTTCGTTCAGCGAATACCACGAGTCGCTGGCGCGGCGGCACAAATAAGCCGACTTCCAACTGAGGATGATGCCACCGCTATCAGGTAATGACTTGCGGATGCGAAGAAAGGATGCCTGCTATGATGGGAAAGTCGCATGTTCGGTTTGATGGGGAGAAGGTCGCATCGGGAAGTCTGAGGCGTGCGGCGTTGCTCTGCCGGAATTGTCTGTTCGTTGTGGTGGCGCTGTGTGGAACCGCTTTTGCTGATGAGGTAAACGTGGGTTGGCATCAGATTGTCGGCACGGAGGTGCCGGCGGGCAGTACGGTGCAGCGGACGGATCGCGTCACCATTGACGATGCGGGAACCTATGTGAAGACAGGCGCTGGAACGTTGGAAATGCCTATCGCCGCCGTGGACAACCAGATCCCCAGCACGGTGAAGGTGTTGGGCGGCACGCTGAAGCTCACCACGCAGACCGTTCCCGCACGCGACATCGACAATCCGCCGAGTGTCATTGCTCAGGCCGCTTTCTGGGTGGATGCCACGGCCGGCAAGGGCCTTGTCACCGTTAACGGCGAAGCGGGTGCCGAAACGGGCCTTGTCCCCGAATATGTGACCAAGTGGCTCGACCGCCGCGAGACGAATGCCGAAGCGCCCACGCGCGTGTATGCGGTCGCGGCCTGGACGAACAACACCGAATCGCCGCTCTGGGGTGTTCCGCCGGCCGTCATGACCGTGAACGGACGGCGCACCGTCTACTTCGGTGGCGCGCACTCGGGGCAGTTCATGGCCTTTAGGAAGGGCGCTTCCGCCCATACAATCAACAAGATCTACGACTACTTCCTTGTCTTCGGCGTCACGAACTGCATGGGGCTTGTGCTGGGTGGCCGCGGCGACTCCGTAACGGCGTTCTTCCGCACGGACATCTGGACCGGTTCAGGACCTTTGCTTTATCCGCGTAACGATGTGGGCGTGAACGGCTATGCTTCACGCCATTACCTCGACGGGCGTCTCATCGATCCCTACACCGCGACGCCGAAGCGGAATGCCTTCCAGCTCTTCAATTCACATCGTCCGCAGTTGTTGGGTGACAAGGATTCGATTGCCAGCGCCTTCTTTGACGGCTATTCCAACAACACGGTCGGTGGCGTTGTCGGCCACACGGGCGGCGACTATCTGTGTGAGGTGATTGTCTTCACGAACCGCATTTCGAATGTTCAGCGCCTGGAGGTGGAACGCTATCTGATGGCGAAATGGAATCTGCCCAACGTTCTCAACAACAAGGACGACCTTTTGGCGCAGAACACGACCTTCGCCACGGCCTCCAACGCCACGGTCGAGGTCGAGGTGCCGGCGGGGACGAGCTCGACGCCGATCCAGCTGGCTGGCGAAGGTGCCGTCGTGAAGACCGGTACAGGCCTGTTGGCGCTTGGCTCTTCGACGGAGGCGCCGTTCTCCGGTTCGTTTGATCTGCAGGAAGGTTCTGTCCTGTCGCAGGGTGGCCCGGTGCCGTCGCTTGCGCTTGCGGCGGGCACACGCCTCCATTCGGGTGAATTCAACATCAATGGTCTGCCGGTGGTGGACTCGGCCGAGTACGAGGCGGGCGCGGGTACGCGTACGACCTGCTTCGCCGATGCCGTGGCTGGTACCGTCAGGAAAACGGGTGCGGGCCCCGCGCGCATCCGGGCTCTCGCGGCAGACGTGAAGAAACTCCAGGTGGCGGAAGGGCAGTTGATCCTTGACGGCGGCGTGAAGGCGAAGACGCTGGAGGACGACGGCGTCGTGTCCGTAGAAATCCCCAATCCCAGCTTTGAGCGGCCCTTTGCGCTGCGTACGGATGGCAGTGCCCCCTATCACAATCATGGCGCCATTACCGCCGAGTCTGGGTGGACGGCGCTAACCGGCGTCGGAACAAGCATGTTCATGACGTCCCTCAACAACTATAATGGTCTTAACGCCTGGTCGACCTGGTGTCCCCAGCCGTGTCCTGACGGCACGAATGTCCTCTACCTAATCACTGTCGGCGGCGCCTACACGACCGTCACGATCCCGAAAAGCGGCCGCTACCAGTTCAGTGCGCTGGCCTGTGCGCGTGCGCGCGGCGACAAGTCGATGTACAATATCTGCGACGTGTTCCTGGGAACGAGCTTAGCCACGCGGCAGAACTTCGGTCAGATTGTGCCGAGCGACGATGCCTTCCACCGCTTCTACTGCCGTACGCCCTACATCGAGGCGGGCACGTATGTCCTCGGCGTGAGGACCCGCACGTCCACCGACTCGGGCATTGCGCTTGACGACTTCCGTCTTGATTACATCCCCGATGTCGAGCGCGTGCCGGCGGCCTATACAATCCCCAACGGCAATTTCGATGATCTCGACGCCATCGCCCAGATCGCCATGCCCTCGGTCGACAACTCCACGAAGAACTGGACGCTCTCCACGGAGACCAGCAACAACTGGCCTTTGGCGCATATCACGCTCCCCAGCATGCGCATGCGCAACAATGGCGCGGGTTTCACCCTGTCTGACTGGGCGTGGAACAGTGCCCAGGTGCTGATCTTCAAGACAGGATGGGCCGAAACGACCTTCACGCCGCCTGCCGGTACCTATCAGTTGCGTGGACGCATCGCCCGGTGGCGCGGAATCTGGAATGATACGAAGTCGACCATCAGCACCACATCCCCGGGCGTTACGGCGACGCTGAACCTCGGCGGTACGGTCAAGACGTTGGGAAGCGTCACGGCCGCATCTGAACTGCTTTCGGAAAAGATCTGGTCTGATAGCTTTACGGTAGACGGCCAGACGCCTGTCACACTTAGGCTGTCGCTCGCCAGCAGCGCAGGCGCGGTCATCCTTGACGATTTTGACCTCATCTCGGATGTGCCCGATACAGAGCTTCTTGCGGAGACCGCCTGCGAGACCACGTGGACCAAATTGAATCCGGCGGCTGCTAGTCTGGGAAATGAAGCCGCCTATGCCGGTAACCTGAGAAGCTACACAGGAACCGTGGGCAGCTGGCCCTATGGGCATTATTGGGGCTACAACCGCCACTCGGGGAACAGCTATCTCTTTATCTGCGAAAACGGCGGCGTGCAGCAGAACGTCACCATCCCGAAGGCCGGCACGTATCGGCTCGTCTATCATGAGCGTTCGCGCAAGGACAAGGGCAATGGCGCCAATCCCGTCCAGGCCTGGATCCGCAATGCGGCAGGCACCTACACGAACTTCATTTCGCGTTCGACGCGCTACTTTGCGACGAACTACGTGGAGTACGCCTATCATTTCCAGCTGCCGGCCGCCGGTGCCTATGTGCTGGCCTTCCAGGGCACGGGGTACGACTGGCAGAACAAGGCGAAAGAGGATCTGGAGTCCCTGGTTGACGGCGTGTCGCTTCAGTACGTTCGGGATCCGCTCAACGAAACGCCGACCATGCCTGCGGATTTGGCTGTCGAAGTGGCCAACGAGGCCGTCCTCAACCTGAACTTCCCGGGCACGCTCAAGCTGCGCCGGCTCCATCTCAATGGCGAGCCGGTGTGCGGCCACGTGGATGCCGCCACGCATCCGAAGTTCATCACCGGCATGGGCTCCTTGGAGGTGCCGCCTGCCGGTACCCTGATCCTTTTCCGCTAAACAAGGGGAAACCTCATGAAGGCTGCTTTTCTTGTGGCGGCGGCCCTGTGCGGGGCCGTTGCCTCGGCTGACGTCGTATTCAGTTCCGCCAATGGCTTTGGCGGTGCGCGTGCGGGTTCGCGTTGTCGGCTTGTGCCGGACGCGAAGCTGCTCAAGATCGTGGATATCGGCTACGACATGAGCATCAACTTCGGCGAGCAGGCGATCGATCCCTTTGAGGTGACGGGCGTCGAATACCGCTATCGCGCACGCGGCACGGGGGCGCGTGGTGGCCAGCTCTACTACTGGAACGCCGGCTCGAAGGCCGCCGACACGCGCAAGTGGCTGCTGCCGGCGCCGGTGGCGGATGGCCAGTGGCACACCTGCACGCTCACGCGCCAGGCTCTCGTGAACGCCGCCAGTTGGGAAGGTGGTGGGCTTGTGACGGGGCTTCGGCTTGATCCCACCGACGCCGAGGGCGGAGAAATCGACATCGCCTATCTGGCGCTCAAGACCGGATCGGGACCGTCCGCCGCGCCGCGGGACGTGGCCGGGCTCGATGCGCCCATCTGGCCGGCGCTGGAGCCGCGATACTACGATGCCGCGCATGACCCTGCCTGCACGATGAAGGGCAAGTTCTACCGCGGCGACTTCATTTCCGCCGCCGACGACCAGTGCGGGCACAATGGTCTCCAGAAGTTCAGTCTGCGGCGCGTCTTCATGCTCAAGGACAAGCCTGTCGACGCCTGGCTGCAGGGTATGGGCGACCAGGAGGCCGTATTCCGCGTGAACGGCAAGGAGGTCGGGTGCGTGCACTACAGCCACAACACCACGGTCAACGTGGGACTGCGCGAGAATGTTCTCGGTCTGGTGAAGGCGGGCGAGAACGTGCTGTCGGCCGACTATGAGATCTTTTCGGACGTTGCCTCCGCCACGAATTTCCCGTTCACGGGCGGCGTGATGGCCGAGCTCTTCGTGAAGTACGCCGATGGCTCGTTCGAGCGCATCGACACCGATTCCGCCTGGCAGTCCTCCACGGACGGACAGGTGTGGAAGGGCGTGGTGCGCGCCCCCAAGCCACCGCTGCCGCCGCGCGCGACGCGATTCGCCTACTGCGACTTCGCCGATCCGCAGCGTTGCCTGGGCGGCGGGCCCGACACGGAACACGTGCTCGCAGGCGAGAAGGTTATGCTGCGCTATGCGTTCAGGGGACAGGCCCCCGACGTCCCGTTCACCGTGAAGCTCTGGCTGAAGAAGGGCGGCTCGACCTGGTGGGACGAGGAGATCAACGTGCAGGCCGAGAATGTGCAGTGCCTGGCGGACGGCACCTGGCGGCTTGATCTCGCCTTCGAGGCGCCGCTGTATCTGTCTTCCGGAACCTACACCCTGCAGCTGCAGTCGAACAGCATCTACTGCCTCGGCGGCGTGATGGGCGGGGCGCTCACGGTGGAGGGCGCGTCTGCCATTCTGGATTTCGCGACACCGCCCAAGGTGACGATGAAGCCGATCGCCGGTCGCCCGGAGATCCACATCGACGGCAAGCCTTTCGCGCTCCTGTGGGGCGGCGTGCAGCAGAACAAGCGTCCGGACCAGCGGCCGCGCCACAGCGACATGCCGCTGACGGCCGTCACGGTGTACAACCAGTATGCCGAATGGCATCCGCGGCTGGGCGTCTACGATTTCGCCGCCTTCGACCGCCAGGCCGAGAAGTATCGTCGTGCGAATCCCACGGCCCACTACATCTGGGACCTCACGGTCTATCCGCCGCCCGACTTCGCGAAGGCGTTTCCGCAGGAGATGGCCTGCGACGGAAAGGGGGACCGTGCCAGCGTGGGACGGTTCAGCTGGAGCTGGGCCTCCGCGCGCGCGCTGGCTGAGATCCAGGAGATGGTGTCGAAGGCCATCGACTACCTCGAGCATGCGCCCTACGCCAACCGCATCATCGGCTATCGCGTCAACTCCGGCGTCACAATCGAGTGGTTGGGGTGGGATGCGAAGCCGGGGCAGGTGAAGGACTTCTCCGAGCCGAATGTGCGGGCCTTCCGTGCCTTCTGTGCCGAACATTATCCCGAGCTCAAGGATCCCCATGTGCCCGGTCTTGCCGAACGCGCCGCGCTTGACGCGCCTGACGACATCCTCTGGGACCGCGCGAAGCACCTCAACGCGATCGCCTACATGGAGTACAATTCCGAGATCATCGCGAAGGATCTCCTCGTCGCCTGCGGCACCGCGAAGGCGACGCTCGCGCGACTTGGACGGCAGAAGCTCGTGGGCACGTACTACGGCTACACCTTCTTCCTCAACGCCAACGGATGCGACCAGCGGCGCGGGCACTTTGCGCTGGACTATCTGCTCGCGCACAATGACGGGCGCGTGGACTTTCTCATGTCCCCGCAGAGCTACGGACAGCGTCGTCTCGGCGACACCTGCGGCGACATGAAGCCGTTCGCGACGCTGGCGATGGCGGGCATCAAGCCAATCATCGAGGACGACACGCGCACCTACAACCGGCATGGCCCCATCTGGATGAAGTACAACCAGACCCTCAACGCCGAGCAGACGGCCAACATCCTGAAGCGCAATGGCGCCATCGCGCTTTGCCACGGCACCTCGCCGTATTTCTATGCGCTCTGCACAGGCATCGATTTCGATTCGCCCGAGTGCGCTGAGGTCGGCCGCGGCCTGCGGACGGCGCTCGAAGTCGCCAACCGCGACGGTATTGCGCGCCATGCGGAGGTGGCGCTCGTCGCAAGCGAAAAGTCGATAGTCGCCATGCCGAATCTCATGAAACGTCAGCGCACCGCGACGGGCCGCAAAGTTCAGGCCTATCTGCCGGACGGTACGTCCGTCTGCCAGGATGAACGGTTTGCGCTCTTCAACGGCGAGGTGTTCATGGCCGCGCATACGCTCTTTTCCCGCGCGGGTGCGCCCGTGGACTTTCTCCTGGCGGAGGACCTGAAGCGCCGTCCCGGGGACTATCGTCTCTACGTCTTCCTCAACCTCTTCACCTGCGACGAGGAAACCCGTGCCGCAGTCGCCAAGTTGCGCGCCGCTGGCAAGACGATTCTCTGGCTTTATGCGCCTGGCTATGCGAATGACGGCACGGTCGCCGCCATGGAGAAGCTCACGGGCATGGCCTTTGCGCGGACGGCTGGCGCCACGGTGGCCGGCGTCACGGTGAAGGCGGACGGTCGGTACATGGGCGTCCCCGAAGCGAAGGTGGCGCAGGCGTTCTACCCCGTGAAGCCAGACGTCGTGCTCGGTACCTATGCCGACGGCACGCCTGGCCTTGCGCAGACGCGTCTGGGCCAGAGCCTCAACTATTTCAGCGGCACCTGGCAGCTGGACCTGCCGTTCATTCGCGCCGTGGAGAAGGCCGCCGGCGTCTTCGCCTACACGGAGAGTGACGATCCGATCGAGGCCAACGACGCGTTCGTGACGCTGCACGCGCGTTCGCCTGGCGTCAAGACGATCCATTTGCCCCACAAGGCCAAGGTCGTCACGGAGGTCTTCAGCGGACGTGTCGTTGCGCGTGATGCGGACAGCTTCCGCTTCTCGGCGACGCTGCATGGCTCCTACCTCTTCCATTTCGTGCGGTGATCGGGCGGGGACCTTTCGCCAGGCTGTTGTTGGTTGTGCGCAGAACTGAGGAATTGCAAAGATGAAATACGGACTGGACAAGCTGCTGTTGGGATGGCTGACGGTGCAGGTGTTGGCAGCGGGCGCGGTGGAATTGCCGTACGTTTCGGCGCAGACGGGATTTGCCGAGTTTGCCGGAGCCCAGCGCTGTCGGGTGATTCGCCACGCCGATCGGCTGGAGCTTACGGACATAAAGAGGGACTGCAGCATCGTCTTTGACGTGCCGGCGTTCTTCGGGCGGCAGGCCGATTCCATTTCCGTGACCTATCAGGCGGAAGGTACGGGCGGCGGAGGCGGCGAGGTCTTCTACGCCGACGCCGCCAGGGCGTTCAGCCAGGATCAGATGTTCCGGCAGCCGCCGATCGTGGCGGACGGCAAATGGCATACGCTGACGCTGAACCTGACGAATGAGCTCCGAAAAGGGGCGTGGGAACAATATGGGCTCATCAGCCGGTTGCGGTGGGACCCCGTGAATACGGCCGGCGGCAAGGTGACGTTCCGGGAACTCAAGGTCTGGAATTCCCGTGCCGTCGCGAACGCTGAGAGCGCCGTCGACCAGGCGTTTGAGAAGAAATGGGAACAGGGGCGATGGCCGGACGTGGTGAGCGAAATCCCCAAAACAAACGCTGCGGAATGGGTCGCCCGTGTGGCGCCCAAAGCCGAGAAGGTGCATGAAGTGACGTGCTTCGGCGGCTCGGTGCAGCCCATGCGCGTGAAGGCCGGCGAGAAGGCGATGTTTCGCTATGACTTCAGCGGGCTGAAGCCCACGGAGGCGTTCGACGCCACGGTGGACTTCTATGCGGACAAGGTGCTGCTGTGGCGCGAGCAGGTGCGCGTGGACGGGCTGAAGGCCCAGGCGTTCTCGGAAAAGCGCTGGCGGCTGCAGTTCGCCTGCACGATGCCGAAGTACTACGATACGCGGCGAATCACGGCGGTTCTCTCGTCTCCGGCGCTTGCCGTGGTGGACGGCACGATGCCCGCGGCGCCGTTCACGCTCGTCCGGAATGATGCGGCGCTTCCCTGTGCCGGCCGCTCCATGACATCCGCCGTGAAGATGCTCGCGGGCGTGCCGCAGTTCTATCGGAACGGACAGCCGTTCTACGCCCTCTGGGCCGTGGGGCGCGGTAACGGCGGCCTGGCGGCGGGCAATCCCTTCGACGTGCCGCACCATTCCAATGCGCCGTTTGACCTCAATACCCTGTGGCCGGCGCCGCGCATGATCTGGCCGAAGATGGGCGAGTTCCAGTCGGTGATCTACGACAAGTTCGCCGTGGAACTCACCCGGCAGTTCGGCGAAGACTGCCTGTTCATGGTGGAAATCCCCCTTACGCCGCCGCCCGACTGGCGGGAGGCCAATCCCGACGACATGTGCCAGCAGGAGGACGGCACCATCAACACGGACTGCGGCGACAACTTCATCAACTACTCGTTTGCCTCGAAGAAGGCGCGCGCGGCGATGCTGGAGACGCTGGAGAAGGCCATTGCCTATCTGGAGCGCGCGCCCTATGCGAATCGCATCTACGGCTACCGCATCGCCTCGGGGCACACCTACGAGTGGCTGGGCTGGGATGCGACGCCGCGGTCGGCGCTGCTGGACTTCTCGCCAGTGGCGAAGAAGGGCTTCGCCGCATACCTGGCGAAGCATCATCCCGAGATTCAGGACCGCTCGGTCCCCGGCAAGGCTGAACGCTTTGCGCGCGGCGATGGTGACCTCTTCGCCGACCTCGGCAGGAATCCGCGCTGCAAGGCGTATTACGACTTCTACTGCGAAGAGCTCGCCGAGACGATGAAAACGATCTGCGGACGCGCCAAGGAACTGCTGGGCGGCAGAAAGGTGGTGGGCACCTATTACGGCTACACGATGACGCTCTTCGACGGCGGCAACCAGATGCGGGCGCATTACGCCCTCGACAAGGTGCTTGCCTCCGGCAAGGTGGACTTCCTGATGAGCCCGCAGCCGTATCGGGTGCGCCAGCTCGGCGGCACCTGCGGCGACATGAAGCCCTTTTCCTCGATGCAGAACCATGGCATCCTGCCGGTCCTCGAAGACGACACGCGCTCGCACCTGCACATCAAGCAGGGCTATAGTCAGGCCGTCACCGAGGAGCAGATGATCGGGCTCATGCGCCGCAACATGGGCGTGGCGCTCTGCCGCTGGCAGCCGTTCTACGCGCTGGCCATGAATTTCGGACTCAACTTCGACTATCCGCTCTTCGGCTATGACGTCGCGGCGCTCAAGGCCGCCGGCGACTTTGCGATCGGCGGCAAGGCGCCGCGTCGGGCCGAGATCGCGGTGGTGGTGAGCGAAGAGGCAATCAAGGCCCTGCCGCGCTATCGGGATACGTGGGACACCTATGCCGAGATGTATCAGGAGTACAAGGAGGACGACGAGGGCAAAGTCACACGCAGCGAGAAGACGCATGGCATTCCCGTGCTGACGGAAAACTACAACCGCATCTACAACCGCATCTGCCGCCTCGGTGCGCCGGTGGACTACCTGCTGGCGGAAGATCTCGAGAACGCGCGCGACTACCGCCTCTATGTGTTCCTCAACTGCTCCTACGCGTCGGAGAAGCTGGTGCGGGCCGTGGCGAAGCTGCGTACGCGTGACTGCACGCTGCTTTGGTCCCATGCACCGGGCTACATGGGCGACACGGGTTCGGGAGTCGAATGGATGAAGAAACTGACGGGCGTGGATTTCAAGCGTCTTGAGGGCGCATTTGACCCGATTATCGAATGCCGCGACGGACGGAAGATGGGCGGCACCGGCAATGTCCACGAGGGGCCGTTCTTCTCGATGATCTCCCCCGACGAGACGCTGGGCCGATATGCGGCGAACGGCGAGCCGGCATGGGCGTTCAAGAAGACGGGTCTGGCGACGACGGTGCACTGCGGCAGCTACCGCATGGAGATGCCGTTCCTGCGCGAAGTGGCCAAACGGGCGGGCGTGTGGTCGTTCACCGCGAATGACGATCCGGTGGAGGCGAACGGCGCGTTCCTGTTGCTGCATGCGCGTTATGCCGGCAAAAAGCACATCCGCCTGCCGAAGAAATGCGATGTGGTGGATGTGTTCAACCGCAAGCTGGTTGCGCGGAATGTCGACGCCTTCTCCTTTGATTCACCGCTCCACGCCAGCTGGCTTTTCTACTATGGCGATGAGGCGGATGAACTGCTGGAGAAGCTGAATTATTGAGCGGGGACCTCGCCGAGCCCCATGTCGGCCGCCAGAAGCCCTGCTGGGAAATCGGGCGGCACGGGCGCGGTGAAGGCCATCGGCTCGTGCGTGGCCGGGTGACGCAGCTCCAGCTTCCAGGCGTGGAGCAGTTGGCGTTGCGGCTGCGGATTCAGATTCCTGTCCCAGCCGGGATGCCCATAAACCTTATCTCCGGCAATGGGACTGCCTAGAGAGGCCATATGCACGCGAATCTGGTGCGTGCGCCCCGTCTCAATGCGACATTCCACCAGCGAGAGCTTGTCCAGCGTGGCCAAGGTGCGGTAGTTTGTGATGGCGTTCTTTCCGTTCTTCTGCACAATGGCCATCTTTTTGCGGTCGATGGTGCTGCGTCCGATGAGATTCTCGATGCGCCCGAAGCAGGGGGCCGGCACGCCGTGCACCACGGCCAGGTACGTCTTGCGGAGCGCCGTGTGCGACGAGAACTGCTTCACCAGCGAGTCCATCGCACGCTGTGACTTGGCCACCACCATCACGCCGGAGGTGTCCTGGTCCAGACGATGCACGATGCCTGGCCGCGCCACGCCGCCAATGCCCGAGAGATTGGGGCAATGATGCAGCAGGGCGTTGACCAGAGTGCCGTTCAGATGCCCGGGCGCGGGATGCACCACGAGGCCGGCGGGCTTGTCCAGCGCCAGAAGATCGTCGTCCTCGAAAAGCACCGAGAGGGGGATGTCCTCGGGTTCGGGGATGGCCGGCACGGGCGGGGGAATGGACACCTCGATCCGTTCGCCGCCCTTGAGCTTCATTCCGGCCTTGGGTGGCGGGGCCCCATTGACGGTGACGAACCCCGCCTCGACCAGGCCCTGTACGCGCGCGCGGGAGAAGTCGGGCAGCCGCTCCACGAGCCAGACGTCCAAGCGCGTGCTGTCGCCGGACGGGACCTCGAAGGCGAGAATCTCTGCGTCGTCAATGGCCATGATCCATCACCAGAAAGCCCATTCACCCCAATAGATCACATGCAGCGCCAGGGCCAGGTTGGTGACCACATGCGCCATGATGGCGCTGGCCAAACCCCAGCGAATGGCGGCAAGACCATAGGCCGCCCCCGCCATGGCTGCCGCCACGGGGCGGTCATGCTCCAGCATGAAGAGGAAAATCATCCACAGAAAGGCGGAGGAATCGAAATGGCCCAGGTCCACACGCGTGAAGTCTCGGTTTTGGAGCCAGCGGTAGAGGAACGAGCGGAAGAACACCTCTTCCACGGGGGCGATCACAAAGGCGCTGCCCACAAGCTTGAGAACCGTCAGGGTCCAGCCGCATACGGCAGGATCGTAGGGGGAGGACTTCGGTGCGGGCGGCAAGGATCCCAGGGGCCAGCAGAGCCAGGTGCGATACCAGACCGAGCAGTCCGGGAGAATCCAAAGCGCGCAGACGACCAGCCCCAGCAGGGCACCCAGAAGAAGCCGACAGGTCGTTACGTGCCGAGATGACGAGGACTGGACACCCGAACGGCCGAAGAAAAGGCACCCCATCCCCACGGCGGTCGTGACGCCCGTGCGAACGGCGTACGCCCAGGCGGTGGCGGGCAGCAGCGACTGCAGCCCGATCCACGCGGCGAAGGGGGCCGTGTAGCGGATCAGATCTTTTTGAAGGGCGTTCACAGCCCATATTTTATCACATTTTCCCAATGAGATATGATACAATATTCGTCCCGAAGAGGTTCCCGACTTGAGTACCACACCATCCATAGACGCGGACTGCAGATCCCTGGTCGCCCTGGGCGTCTGGCAGAAGGCCAGTGCCTACAATTGGGCACTGATGCCGCAGACCAGTGACGTGCCCGTGATTGCGGCTGTGGACGCCAAAGCCGAGGGCCCCGTGGCGGGCCGGCTGCTGCTGTTTCCCGGGTTCGACTGTTATCGCGACTTCGCCATTCTGAAGCAGGCGCCTGACATGGGATTCGCGCTGACGGCGCTGGATGTGCGGCATTGGGAGCTGATTGGCCTCAAGGACGGCGGATTTGAGCTGCATTCCTTCCGGCCTGGCTATCTGCCGCAGCCCGTCAGCGAGGAAGGGCGGGTGTTTCTGGCCCCCCTGCTGCACGAATGTCTGGGGCTGCTGATGCGCATTGAGGAGGAGCCGGAGCTGCCGACGCGCTATGTCGCCGAAGGATCGCTTTTCGCACGCACAGAGGGGTTGGACGGCAAATGGCATGACGGTCCCTTGGCTCCGCCGAAGGATCCTCCGCATGTGCGCCCCGACAAGATAGCCCTGGATCGTCCCTCCTGTGTGGCGGCGGCACGGTTGCCCTTTGTGAATGCCGTGGCGTGGGAAGTGGATCTCTTTGCGGTGCCGGCCTGCCATACGGAAGAGCCGCATCCGCGCATCATGTACCTTTTCGCCGCCGTGGATGCACGTTCGGGCCTGCGCATGGTCTGGGATCGCATCAGCGTGTCCGGCCGTTCGGAAGAGGGGCTGCAGCCCATTTGGGAAAGCCTGGCGCAGCGTCTCCTTGCCGCCATGCTGAAACGCGGCTGCATTCCCGGCTCCGTCAACATTCGTTCGGCTCGCATGGCGCGCTTCCTGCGTCCTCTGGGGCTGCAGATCCCGTTCCGGCTGGTGCAGCACAGCAAACTGCCGGCGTTGGACAGGGCGCTCCAGCAGGCGCTTCAAACCAAGACCTTCTGACTGAAATGTACGCAGATATCCCGTTTTACCTGTCTGTCATCTTTGTGCTGGGCGGTTTGGCCGCGCTGGCCTGGAGCTCGGATGCCTTTGTGGATGCCGCCAGCAAGATCGCCCGTGCGCTGGGCGTGTCGCCGTTCGTCATCGGCATGGTCATCATTGGCTTCGGCACGTCGGCGCCCGAACTTTGCGTGTCCGCGCTTTCGGGCTGCTCTGGGCACAGCAGTCTCTCGCTGGGAAATGCCTTTGGCTCCGACATCTTCAACATCGCCGGCATTCTGGGCGTGGCGGCGTTGATTCGCCCGTTGGTGGTCAAGCCCGCAGTCGTGTATGGCGCTGTGCCGGCGCTGGTGGCCATTGCCGTCTTCTCGTGTGTGCTGGTGGGAACGGGGGACGGTTTCTCGCGCCTGGACGGCATTCTGCAGTTGGCGGTATTCCTGGTGTTGTTGCCGGCCTACTGCTGGTTTGACCAGAAGACGAATCCGCCTGCTCCGTCTGGTGCCGCCGAAGAGCCTGCCGTGAAGCCGGGCGCAAAGGGGCTGCTGGGGGCCTGGATCAAGCTCGGTGTCGGCCTCACGGTACTGGTGGGCTCGTCGCACGTGTTGGTGTGGGGCAGCGTGGACATGGCGCGGGCGTTAGGCGTGTCGGAGCTGGTGATCGGCCTCACGATCGTGGCCATCGGCACCTCTTTGCCGGAATTGGCCTCCGCCGTCGCCTCGGCGCGTCGCGGCGAGCATGAGTTCGTGCTCGGCAACATCATCGGCAGCAATTTCTTCAACACGCTGGCCGTGGTGGGTCTTGCCGGGTCGATCTCGCCCTTCGAGAAGATCAGCCCCTATATCCTGCGGCGGGATCTGCCGGTGATGGTGCTGCTCTCCCTGAGCATTACGCTGTTCGGCATCAACTGGCGCAAGCCGCGCGAGAAGGGATGCATCTCACGTTGGGAAGGCGCCATCTGGGTCTGCGTATTCGTGGCGTATTCGCTGCTGATGGCGTACCAGGAGCTTCATGGTTGAGGCGTGCCGCACCGTGAGGGGGCTTCTGCTGGCCGGGGTGCTGGCTTTTCTCGCCGGGCGGGAAGGGTTTGGGGGTGTGGTCCCGCAGGTGACCACGAACGCCACCGAGGTCACATTCCTGATGTGTTACCGCCCGGACCATCCGGAGGACCCGACCACACGCCAGCTGATGAGATTCGCGGCCGAAAATCCCTCGATACGGCCTATGCAGTGGGGCGGGCTTACGCTGCCGGGCGCCGGCGGACGCGCTCAGTTCATGCTGGCGCTCGCCGGCGGCAGCGCGCCGGACGTCTACAAGGCCTGGTTTCACATTCTGCGCCACGACGTCGACGAGGGCTTCTGCCATCCACTTAACGAATGGCTGGGCGCGGACGCAGATGGCGATGGCCGCCTGTCGGATGCCGAGGCCAAATGGCCAGGCTGGCGGGACGTGCCGCCCCTTTGGCGCACGGTGGCCACCAAGAACGGCAAGGTCTATGCCGTGCCCACGCCCGGTTTCGCCTACTACGGCATCGTCTACCGCAAGGATCTCGTGAAGGCGGCGGGGCTTGACCCCGAACAGACGCCGCGCACGTGGGACGAGTTCTACGCCTGGTGCGGCAAGGTGACCCAGCATGCCAAGAACATCCCGGGGGCTGCCGTGCAGCGTGGCCAGCGCGCCTTTGCGATCGAGAACCGCCCGTGGGGGTTTCTGCCCTGGGTACAGTCGGCGGGAGGGGACGTCATCCGCGCGAAGGCCGGGGGGCGAGGCGACGGAAACGAAGCCTGGGAGGCGTGCTTCGATTCGCCCGCCTGCCTGCGGGCGGCGGCCTTTCTGGACAAGCTCATCAGCGCCGGCTACGTGCGCGCGCTGGCGCAGCTGTCGCTCTCCAATGAAGTGGCCGACATGTTTGTGCAGGGCGAGATCGTCAGCGTCTTCGGCGGCGAGGACCTGGTGGTGTATCTCACGGAGCGGCTGAACTTCCCCGCCGAGCAGATTGGGCTGATGCCGTTCCCGGCGGCAGACGCGGATTGTCCGCGGGTCCTGCAGGCGCACAAGCATTTCTATGCGATGACGGAAGGGGTGGCGCGGCGGCCGAAAGCCGAACGCGATGCGGTGTGGGCCTGCGTGGAGACGCTGGCGTCGCGTGAGGTGTATGATGAGACGGTGCGCAAGAACGTGGCCGAAGGCCGTGCGCGGTGGTGCCTGCCGGAGGATCTGGCGCGTCTGGGCTTCACGGAGCATCTGGCGGAGATTCCGCAGGGCATCCGCGACATGTACGCGGATCTCGCGGCCGGGCGCATCAAGGCCGTGACAGAGCCCTACATGGGCTTCTGGCAGGGCGCAAGCGATCTGGTGCAGCGTCGGTTCCTGGGCATTCTGCTGAGTGACGCCGGACGCGACTTCGACTATGCCGCAGCGCTCAAGTCCATTACGGCGGACGCCAATCGCGGACTGATGTTCGACGCGGATCGCTCGGCTGTGGCGGCGAAGCGTCCCCTGGCCCGCGTGGTGCTGGGCGTGCTGATCCTGTGCGGCCTGATCGCCGGCTTCTGGCGCTGGAAGGCCAATAGGGGCGTTAAGGTCCTTAAGGGCATGAGGGGCGTAAAGGACCTTAAGGGCCCGAGTGTGACGCCGTGGCTGTTCCTGCTGCCGGCCCTGGTCTCCATTGCCCTCTGGAGCTATTGGCCGCTACTGCGGGGTGCGGTGATGGCCTTTCAGGACTACCGCATCGTGGGACAGGCCGGATGGGAAGGGCTGGACAACTTCATCCGCGTGGCCACGGATCCCGGTTTCCGGAAGGCTTGGCTACGGACCCTCGAATACATGGGCATCACCCTGGTGCTGGGCTTCCTCTCGCCGATTTTCCTGGCCTTGCTGCTCACGGAGATTCCGCGCGGCAAGGTGTTCTTCCGTACGGTCTATTTCCTGCCCCATCTCACGAGCGCGCTCGTCGTGATGCTGTTGTGGAAGCTGATGTTCGACCCCACCGAGAACGGCATGCTCAACCAGTTTCTGGCGCTTTTCGGCATTGCGCGCCATGCCTGGCTGCAGGATCCGGCGTGGGCGATGACGTGCTGCATTCTGCCGGGCGTCTGGGCGGGTGCGGGCATGGCGTCGCTCATCTACGTGGCGGCGCTGGGAAGCCTGCCGCCCGACTACTACGAAGCCGCGGCGATTGACGGTGCCGGCATCCTCGGGCGTTTCCGCCATGTGACGCTGCCGCAGCTGATGCCGCTGATGGTGATCAACTTCGTGGGGGCCTTCATTGCCGCATTCCAGGGCATGGGCTCGATCTTCCTGCTGACCTTCGGCGGCCCCGGCGACGCCACCAACGTGCTGTCGCTGGTCATCTGGAAGGAAGCCTACAACAACCTCCGCTTCTCCACGGCGACGACGATGGCCTGGTTCCTCGGCACGGCGCTGATCGGCTTCACCTGCCTGCAGATCCGCTTCCTGCGGCGCGTCGAGTTCCGTCAGGCCAAGATGAACTGAACGGCTCTTGCAAGTTTTTCGCGGGAACACCCCCTCACCAGGCCGATTTTATGTTTCACCGACGTTTTGGTGCGACAGAGGTGCTGTGCCTGTCCGTCCGCGTCTCCTTTCGGGGGACCCGTCCGCTCCGTCTGCGAAGGCCTGCGGCGGAAAGCCCTCGCACCGCGCCGCAGATTGACATCTGGCGGCGGGTGCGTTGACTTCCCGCCGCAGGCCTTCGCATGAGGTGCGGTCAGCTCACGCCCCCGAAAAGTGCCGCACTTGCACCCGGCGGACTTCCCCAAGGCGAGGCACCGCCGGCTTACAGGG
>JAKSOW010000069.1 GCA_024405395.1 Kiritimatiellia bacterium
TGCCGAAGACTTCCCGAAATCTACCGCGGACTTTTTCACCTGTCCGTCGGACTTTTCTGGAAGTCCCTGCGGACTTTTCTTATGTGTCCTTGAACTCTTGCTGCCCGAACTCGTAGCGGCGCTTCGCTTCGCCTCGGGTCTTCTGCGTCTTGAAGACTTCGTTGATTCGGGCCCTGAATTCTGTGTTGGATCTGATCTTCGCCATGACGGCATTTCCTTTCATGATGGATGATGTCTGAAGTTTGGGGCGTGGGGCGCGCAGCGGCCGTGTCGTCCCTCGGCACGTGTTGGATGGTTTGTCTGCCCGGATGTCGCGGTGGTCTGCGTACCCCACATCAATCAAGTCGTATTTTCGACCCAAAGTGTGAGTTGACATCCCGTCGCCACAACACAATCCCGCCGTCAATCTGCCTCAAATCCGACATTCTCCCCGCACCTCGGGATCATTCTCGCAGGAATGAAATTTTTGAAAATACGCAACAAAATCTCATTTGGCTTTTGGCGGCGTTGGAATTTCGACAACGGTTTCGGACTGTGTTCTTGTGCTATTCTGCTCGCATAACGCGTACGGAGGCACCCTGCGCAAATGCGGCGGGTGAGGTGTGTCGGGTGATTGACAAAAGCCATGTGTTTGCTATAATCATTTCTGTTTAGGCTTTTGGGGTGTCAGAAAGGATGTCTACGCAATGACAATTTCATCTATTCGGACAGGAACCGCTGTTGGGTGTCCGCGCATCAGGCGTTCGCCTTTGTCCCGGCTCTCTTCGTTCGCGCTTGCCGTCGCCTTGGCTGTCTTTGCGCCTGGTCTGCTGGCGGAGGTGCCGTATGACGAGCTTGTGGCGGGTATCCAGATTCCCCAGGGAAGCTATGTCGATACAGGATATGTGGTGAAGAGCGCCCCGAAGGTGACCATGACCTGCAAAGTGCTGAGTCTCGGGTCTAGCAGGGATGTGGACCTCTTCGGCACGCTTACGACGCATGTGGGCTGCTTCATCCTCAATGCCGACCAAGGTTCCTTTTACCTTCGCAACGGCACGACGAGCGGCACGACTGTCGCCAATGGTTTTACCCTGAACGAATCTTTCGAGATTGTCTGCGACAGAACGCTCATCAAGAACGGCAGTGCGCTGAAGACTGTCGCCGCGGGAGATTTCTCGTCGAACACGGAGACGTTGACCTTCCCCGGTCGCCGCCGCCCGTATTATGCGCTTACCGTCGGCACGTTCAAACTGGAGGATGGCGACAAGTTGGTGTGTGACATGGTCGCCTGCCGTGTGGGCGAGACGTTGTGCTTCTATGACAAGGTGAGCGGCACGTGTTTCCCGATCACAGGCACAGGTACGCCTGTGGTGGATGCCGTAATGGCGCCTAAAGCGTGTGTGTGGACGGGTGCGGCCGGCGACGGCAAATGGTCCACGCCTGCCAACTGGGCAGATGGCGTGGCTCCCCGTATGGGTCATCAGGATCGGCTGTTCCTGTCGGACGTGGCCGGAACGACCTTCGAGAACGACATTGAGGGACTCGACGTCGGATTCATCTCGCTGACGGGTGCGCGCACGCTGACCCTGAACGGCCAGCCGCTTGCGTTTCCGCGCACATCGGGCGTCGTGTGGACAAATGACTGTTCGGTTGCCTGCAACGTGCCTTTGGCGGTTGCCACCGGCAGTTCGTTCTTCATCGACCGTCCCAGCGACTTCCACGGTGCGATCACCGCCTCCGGCACGGGGACTTTCACGCTCAACTCCCAGAAAACGTCTTCTGGCGACGTGACGTTCCATGCGGCCATCAGCGTGCCGGATGGCAATCTGGCGCTCAATGCCTCGGACCCAGCCTTCATTCATTGTCTTGGTGCAGTCACCTGTCGGGAACTGTGTTCTTCCGGGAGGTTCTATCCGGTTGGCACCATCATGCTCCATCAGCCGCTGCAGCAGGTCACGCGTCTGCAGATCGAATACCGCGAGTTCTCGTGCATGGCGGCCGATGTCCTCAATCCGCAGATGATTGTCGAATGGACGGGTGGCGTGACGGGTGGGCGTCTGTTCCTGAATGGCTATGACCAGACGGTCAATTGTCTGGGTGGCTACTACCTCAATGGCACAGACAAGCCCGCAGATGCCACCAATCCTGTGGGCAGTGGACGCGAGCTCACCTCCAAGGACGACACGAAGCTCGAGAACCACCTGCCCGCCACGCTGACGCTCGCCGCAACGCGGAGCGCCGAAACGGCGGCGATTGTGAACGGCAAGGTGTCGCTCGTGTACGACGCGCAGGACGCCGCCTGCGTGCAGACGTTCTCCTACCGTCCGAACGCCACCTACGGGACGATCACGGTGAAGAAGGGGACGATCAAGCTCGACAAGGGCGCCAGCTTCCTGAATGTGCCGGCGCTGATCATCGGCGCAGCGGGTGTCTTCGAAATCGGCGAGGACAACGGCGTGGCGAATCCGCTGCCGGCGTTGGTGCGCATTGAGCTGGAGAATGGTGCGCAGCTTCGGGTGCCGGCAGGCGTGACGCTGACGGCCGAGCGCGTGTTTCTGGATGGTGCCGCGCTTGACGCGGCCGCCCTGCAGGAGGCCACCTGGTTGACGGGCGGCGGTACCCTGCAGATCGCCTCGTCGTCCGTCAATCACTGGAAAAGCCCCGTGTCGGGCTCCTGGCGCACGGCGGCGAACTGGTCGGATGGCGTGCCGGCGGTCGGCAGGCGCACCGTTGTCGATGTGGGGGGCACCAGCGGCGACGGCTATACGATCTCGGTTGACGCGGACGCGGCGGCGATTGACCGGCTGTCGGTTGACGCGGTCGGCACTAAGCCGGTCACGCTGGCGATTGGCGCGCAGTTGCCGTTCTCCGGCGGCGCGATGGACTTTGGGCGAAACGCGAATGTGGAGATCCGCGACGGCGGCACGTTGGCCTATGACGGCGGCACGGCGGCGAACGCCCAGGATCTGATGGCGATCGACAAGGGCGCCAAGCTCACGGTCAAGTCGGGCGGCAAGGTGGACATCACACGTGCGCAGAGCCCTGTGACCCTCGGCGGCGATTTCCGCAACCCCAGCCGCCTCGTGATCGAGGAGGGCGGCGAGTTCTCCCATCGGGCCGGCGTCAAGGCGAAGCCCGTCAATCTGCTGACAGGCGGCAATCTGGACATCGCTGGCACCTTCAGGATCTGGCAGCTTTTTGACAAGAACCAGCTGTTTTCGCAGGCGGGTGGCACGGTGACCGTGTCCGGCAACGGCATCTTCGATGCGCCGATCGCCGAATCGCACTATTCCTATCTGACATTCGGCACGGGCACGACCATCTTCAAGGACAATGCCGTGCTGACCTTTACCGGCAACGACGGCAACAGCAACCAGCTCAACACCCATCTGCGATTCATGCCGACGGCGGCGGGCGACTCTGTGATGGTGGTCTTCACCAACTCGAGCCAGATGGTGGGGCATTTCGGCGCTTTCCGCATGGGCAGCAGCCTGGACGGCTACACGCGCCTTGACGTGCACAGCGCGAATTGCTTCAATCAGGACGCAGCGGTGCGCAGCGGATACTTCGCCTATTCGGGACGCGTTGGCCAGGGCGGCGGAACAACCATCATGAACATCATGGCCCCGAGCTCCTGGAAGCTGCAGTGTAACGGCTTGGGCGTGGGCCATCTGGATGGGAACGTGGCTGAGACGAAGCTTTCCCGCGCCGAATTGAACCTTTCCAACGGCGCACAGGTCACGGTTGAGGCGAAATGCGCAATCAGCCGTGGGCAGTCGAGTGCGCAGCGCAAGGCCTTGCTCAGCAACTTCGGCCTGATCGTCGGCTCGAACCACAAGGCGACCGTCATCACCACGCGGCCGATGAAGGGCAAGGTCACGCTCGCGGACGAAGACACGGGGCTTGAGGTGCTCAAAGGACATCTCATGCTTGGCGTTGGCGATGGCGAGGGCGAGATGGTGATGACGGGCGGTTCGGTGGGGCTGAGCCGCAAGTCGACCTCCGAATCCTCAAACAACGACCAGTACTACACAGGCGTGGACGCGACATATCCCGTCTATTCCACCAATAACGTGTTCGCGTTGGGTCTGCACGGCGGGCGTGGCGTCTGCACGATCGCCGGCGGCAATTTCCTCGCGAACATGCGCACGTTTGTGGGTGGGCTCGCGAAGGAGGACTACTTCGACGGCTGGAACATTGCGACCAACAACAGCTTGGCCTTGGCCGACAGCATGGCTTCCGAGGGCGTGCTGCGCATCATGGGCGGCATCTTCGAGGGGCGGCACGGCGTGTATGTCGGCGCGAAGGGGCGTGGCGAGCTGGAGTTTGGCCCGGCCGGCACGTTCACCGCGCCGGAGCTTGTGCTTTCCAACAACGTGGAATCGGTTGTGCGGTTTGCGTTTGACCCCGAGACGGGGTATGCGGGCTCGGTTGCGGTGAATCGTCTGGTGATTGCGCCCGGCGCCAAGCTGGAGGTCGATCTGGCGAATGCGAAGATCCGCCGGTCCTGGACGACGCTGATTCACGCCCCCATTCTGGAAGGCCGTTTCGCCCCGGAGAACATCACCGTTCGCGGCGACGTCTCGGGCCGGGCGGTGATCGAACAGGATGCGCGCGGCATTTCCGTGCACATCGTGCGTGGCCTGATCGTCAACGTGCGCTGAGGATGCCGCCTGGAGCCTGCCGTGCTGTTGTGGCGTGCTGTCCGAGACGCGTCGGATTCTGGGGCAACCGTCCGTACTTTCGCGAAGAGGCGTGCCGCACGCCCGTCGCACCGCGCCGCAGATTGACATCTGGCGGCGGGTGCGCCGAACGCACGGCCCGACTCTTCGCGTTAGTCAGGTCGGCTGCGGCCCCAGTATCCGCCGCACTTGCACTGGGGCTGCTTCCCGGAAGCGGGGCCCTGCGGCTTACCCAGGAGAGCGGAGGAGCCGCAGGCGCGTGCGGCGCGCCTTCACGCACGGGAGACTCGGCGGAATACCGCCTTCGCCTCCCGCACGCGAAATCGCTTGCCCGCCCCTGCGTCTCTCCTGCCTACCTGGGACGCCTTGAACCCCGCCCCCGTGAAGGGTTCCGCGCTTGCGGCCCGCAAAAGGTGCGTCTTTGGGCACGACTCTAGCCTACAGGTGCATTCATGATCATGCGCCAAATGAGACTTATCGATTTACGCATCGAAATCTCATCCGACGTATTCGGCTAGATGGGTGCCTGTTTTCGCACATAAAGTCGGCCATTTGCGCGAAGCGGTGGGGCGGGGTAAGACGGCTGGCGGAGGGCCTCACGGAAAGCGACGGCGGCGCAGACAAGCGAGGCGGCGTGCATGGGCGACGGGAGGTATTCCGACCGAGTCCAGGCACGACGGATCGCGCCGTATGCGTCGTCGGCGCCTTTCCGCGCGGCCCGATAGGCGACGCGGACGGACAGGCACGGCACGCCCGCCCATAGCAAAATTGGGTAAACTCCAGCCAGCAAGGTTTTGCCTTGTGCGACGATTTGTGCTATAATGGAGCCACTATGAAAACACTGTCAAAGCTTCTCGCCGTCGCCGTTGTGGTCGGCGGCATTTTCGCCGTGCAGGCGAAGTCCCTCAAAGTGCTGATGATCGGCAATAGCTTCTCCGTGTGCGCGCTTAAGCAGTGGCCGCAGGTCGCGAAGGATGCGGGCGACACGCTCGATCTCGCTTCGCTGATGATCGGCGGCTGCCCGCTGGAGAAGCACTGGGCCAACGTGGAAAAGGCCGACGACAAGAGCTTCAAGCCCTACGGCTTCAGCTGGAACTACGCCTCCGAGGCGAAGCCCACCGAGGGCCCGCTCGCGAAATATGGCCGTCGCATCAACCTGCCTGAGGCGTTAGGGGCGGACAAGTGGGATATCATCACCATTCAGCAGGCGAGCGGCCAGAGCGCGTTCTACGAGAAGTATCAGCCGTTTGCCGACAAGCTGATCGCGAAGATCCGCGAGCTTGCGCCCCAGGCCGAGATCGTGATCCAGCAGACCTGGAGCTACGCGCCCTACGAGGGCCGCCTGGCCACCTGGAAGATGACGCCCGTCGACATGTACACGGCGCTCAAGAAGGCCTATGGCCAGCTGGCCGAAAAGCACAGTCTGCGCCAGATCCCCACGGGCGACGCCGTGCAGCGCTATCGTCACATCCTGCCGGTCGACTACGGCACGCTGCTCACCAAGGCCGAAATCGCCGCCCTTGCGAAGCCCGCGCTTGTCGATTTCCATGGCGACGTCACGGGGCGCAGCTATTGGGGCAAGGGCCGCAAGGGCCATAAGGATGCCGATGTCGTCAAGCTTCGCATGGACTGCGCGCATCTGAACCCCGAGGGTGAATACCTCCAGGCCCTGGTGTGGCAGGCCAGGCTTTTCGGCACGGATGTCACGAAGCTCGCCTACAAGCCCGACTTCCTGGTGACCGAGCGCGCCGTGAAGATGCGCCAGGCCGCGATGGATGCGGTGAATGGCGTTCCGTTTGACAAGTGAGCCCCGCCAAAGCGAAAGGCTGAAAAATGAAGAAGATGGTTTCGGATCAGATCAAGTTGGGCAACGAGCGGGCGCCGCATCGGTCGCTGCTGTTTGCCTGCGGCATGTCGCGTGCGGACATGAAGAAGCCGTTCATCGGCATCTGCAACTCGTATGAGAGCTTTGTCCCTGGCCACTGCCACCTCAACAAGGTGGGCGAGATCGTCAAGCAGGCCGTGATCGCCGCCGGCGGCGTGCCGATGGAGTTCAACACGATCGCCGTGTGCGACGGCATCGCGATGGCGCATCCGGGCATGAAGTTCTCCCTGCCGTCGCGCGAACTGATCGCCGACAGCGTGGAGACGGTGGCGCGGGCGCACTGTTTCGACGCGCTCATCTGCATCCCCAACTGCGACAAGATCGTGCCGGGCATGCTGCTGGGCGCGCTGCGCGTGAACATCCCCACCATCTTCTGCTCGGGCGGGCCGATGGCCCCCGGCAAGCACCCCAAGACCGGCAAGGACACGGACCTCAACTCGGTGTTCGAGGCCGTCGGCGCCGAGAACGTGGGCAAGATCACGAAGAAGGACCTGGCGGCGGTCGAGGAGACCTCCTGCCCCGGCTGCGGCTCGTGCTCGGGCATGTTCACCGCGAACTCGATGAACTGCCTCTATGAGGCGCTGGGCCTTGCGCTGCCGGGCAACGGCACCATCCTCGCCACGGACAAGCGCCGCGTCGCCCTGTGGCAGGCCGCCGCCAAGCGCGCGGTCGAGATGGCGAAGAAGGGCGGTCCCTGCCCGCGTGAGCTCATCACGAAGGAGTCTCTCGACAATGCCCTCACGCTCGACATGGCCATGGGCGGCAGCACCAACACCGTGCTCCACACGCTCGCCATCGCCCGCGAGGCGGGCGTCGACTACTCGCTGCAGCGCATGAACGAGCTCTCGGCCCGCACGCCCTACATCTGCAAGCTGGCACCTTCGGGGCACTATCACGTCTCCGACCTCGACAAGGCCGGCGGCATCATGGCCATTCTCGGCCGCCTGCCGAAGAAGCTGCTGAACCTCAAGACGAAGACCGTTTCGGGCAAGACGCTGGGGCAGCAGATCGCCGCCGCCAAGGCCACGAACGACGACGTGATCCGCACGCTCGACAACCCGTACTCGAAGGACGGCGGCCTGTGCGTGCTGTGGGGCAACCTCGCCGAGAAGGGCAGCGTGGTGAAGAAGGGCGGCGTGGCGCCGTCGATGATGACGTTCACCGGCAAGGCCATCTGCTTCGATTCGCAGGAAGAGGCGTGCGCGGGCATCCTCTCGGGCAAGGTGAAGGCGGGGCACGTGGTTGTGATCCGCTATGAAGGCCCCAAGGGCGGGCCTGGCATGCAGGAAATGCTGGCGCCCACGAGCTACATCATCGGTGCGGGCCTGGGCGAGAGCGTGGCGCTCATCACGGACGGACGCTTCTCGGGCGCCACCCACGGCGCCTGCGTGGGCCACGTTTCGCCGGAGGCGGCGGAGGGCGGCCTCATCGGCCTCCTGAAGGACGGCGACGAGATCACGATCGACATCCCGAACCGCGCAATCAATGCGAAGCTCGCCAAGAGCGAGATCGCCAAGCGCCGCAAGGCCCTTAAGCCCTGGCAGCCCCGCATCAGGGGCGGCTGGCTGGAGCGCTATGCGCAGTTTGTCGGCAATGCCTCCACGGGCGCTTCGCTCAAGAAGTAAGCCATGTCCCAGGAATGGAACATCAAATCGCGCGGGCACATGTGCTCGATCTGCGGCAAGCCGCTGGTGGATCGGGCGCCTGTGACCTCGGCTCTGAAGGAGTTTGAGGGCGGCTACGAACGGCAGGACTGCCATCCCGAATGCTGGAAGACGGCCGAACGCGAATGGACGCCGTTCAGCCAGTGGGAGGGTGTCTACGCCGCCCCACCGCCGCCCGATGCGCGCAAGGAGCCGCTCAAGAAGGAAACGGCCGACGAACTGCTGCGCCACCTCATCTCGCTGGACGACCCCGCGATGAAGAACGTGGTGTATGTGCTCGCGGTGATGCTTGAGCGCTCGAAGATCCTCGTGGAGCGTGACGCCAAGGAGCAGCCCGACCACACCATCATCCGCGTGTACGAGCACAAGAAGACCGGCGAGTCGTTCATTGTGCTCGATCCGCGTCTGCGCCTCGAGAATTTGGCGGGTGTGCAGCAGGAAGTGGTGGCGCTCCTGTCTGGCACCAAGACGCTGGGCGAGGTCTCGGCGTCCGAGGAGACGGCCGCCGCAGCGGATGCCGCGGCCGAACCAGCCGCTGACGCGGCCGCCGAACCGGCTACCGAAGCGGGCGAAGAAGCGCCTGCGGAAGCGCCGGCCGAGACCGCAACTGAATCATCTGAACCCGTTGCACAGGACTCTAACTAATGGGCATCATCGATACGCTTGTCTTCTTTGGTTTCATCGCCGCCGTGTTGGCGATCGGCATGTTCAAGTCAAAGGGGGTGGGCGCAGATGACGCCAAAGGCGCGGATGACTACTTCCTGGCGGGCAGGGGCCTCAAATGGTGGCTCATCGGTTTTTCGCTCATTGCGGCCAACATCTCGGCCGAGCAGTTTGTGGGCATGAGCGGCCAGGCGGCGGGCGTGGAGGGACTTTCCACCGCCAGCTGGGAATGGATCGCGTCGATTGTCCTGGTGGCGGCGGCCTTTGTGATTCTGCCGTATTTCCTGCGTTCGGGCATCACCACGATCCCCGAGTTCCTGGAGATCCGCTACAATCACTGGGCGCGCCTGCTGATGACGGTGTCGATGACGGCCATCCTGGTGGTGGCGTCGCTCATTGGCGTGACGTACGCGGGCTCGCTGGTGATGAGCCAGCTCTTCGCGCATTTCGGCTGGAACGTGCCGTTCTGGGGCTGTTGCCTGGTGATGGGCTGCCTCGCGGGCGCGTATGTGTTCTTTGGCGGGCTCAAGGCCTGCGCCTGGGCGGATCTGCTGCAGGGTTCGGCGCTCATCATCGGAGGCGGCGTGATCGCCTACTTCGCGGTGCAGGCCTTCTGCGCGGCCGACCCCGCCCAGCTCACGGGCGTGAACGGCGCCACGACGACGGCCTCCGACTTCCTGGCGCGCTTCAACGACCTCAATGGCGCAAAACTCCACATGGGGCGCCCTGCCGACGATCCGAAACTGCCCTGGACCATCTTCCTGCTGGGCATGTGGATTCCGCACATCTACTACTGGAGCCTCAATCAGTACATCACCCAGCGCACCTTGGGCTCGGGTTCGCTCGCCGAGGGCCAGAAGGGCATCATCCTCGCGGCGGCGCTCAAGCTGTTCATTCCGTTCCTCATCGTGATTCCCGGCATCATCGCCTACAACCTCTTCGCCGCCCAGATGGGCGACAAGCCCGATCGGGCGCTGGGCCTGCTGATCACCAATCTCGTGCCGAAGAACGTGGGCGTGATGGGCTTTGTGCTGGCGGCGTTGCTGGGCGCGATCGTCTCGTCGCTCGCGGCGGTGCTCAACGCCATCTCCACGCTCCTCACGATGGACGTGTTCCATCGCTACGTGAAGCCGCAGGCCGCGACGCATGAACTGGTGACTTTTGGCCGTTTGGCGACGGTGGTGCTGATGGTGCTGGGCGTTGTGGGGGCGGCAAACCTGTGGGCCGAATCCGTCTTCGACTACATCCAGAAGATGCAGCTCTACGTCTCGCCCGGCATCGTCGCCGTGTTCATCTTTGGTCTCGTCAACCGGCGCGGCGCGCGCTGGATTGGCGCGTTGGGTCTGCTGGTCTCGCCCGTCTTCTTCGCGGCATTCTCGTTCCTGTGGCCGACGCTCTTCTATCTGCATGCGGCAGGATTCTCCCTTCTGTTGACGTTGGGGCTGATGTTCCTGTGCGGGGCGGTGTGCCCGCGTCTGGACGAACCGGTGACCTTCGCCTCGGCCACGAAGCTCGACATGACGCCTTCGAAGGGCGCCTTCTATGCGGGGCTGGTGGTTGTGGCGGCGACGGTCGCCCTGTATGTGGTCTTCTGGTAAGGAGTTTCTGCCATGGTTACGCGTTCCCTTTCGCTGCTGCTGGTCGCCGCCGCGCTGTCTTCCGCTACATCTGCTGCCCCCACGTGGCCGGCCGTCACGCGCGACATGAAGCCCTGGTGCTACAACTGGTGGATGGGCTCCGCCGTTGACGCCAAGGGACTGGAGGCACAGGCGGCAGCGCTGGAGAAGGCTGGATTCGGCGGTTTTCACGCCATCCCGATCTATGGCGCCAAGGGATTTGAGGACAAGTTCAAGCGCTTTCTCTCAGACGACTGGATGTCGGCTTTTGCGGATGCCGTGCGCATCGGCGGGGCGCACGATCTTGGCGTGGACCTCACCATGGGCTCGGGCTGGTGCTTTGGCGGGCCGATGCTCACGAAGGAGGAGGGCGTGTGGCGCCTCTTCACGACGGAGGCCGAGAAGGACATCAAGCCCGACATGAAGGTGATCTGGAAGGGCGATAACGGGGCGGGCCAGACGCGTTGGCTTGTGGCGGCGCTCACGGGGCAGCAGGTGAAGCGCGCGGGGCTCGGCGGCCAGGGTCCGATGATGGACCCGTTCTCCGTCTCGGCCATGGATCACTTCCTTGCGCCCTATGCCTCCGCATTCGACAAGCCCGGCGCGGCGAAGCCGGAGCATCTCTACCACGACTCCTACGAGTATTTCCGCGGCGCCTGGACGCCGGGGCTTTTCGCCGCATTCCGCGCCAAGCGGGGCTATGCGCTCGAAGATCACCTTGCCGAACTCGCTGGCGTTGGCGTAGACGAGGCTGTTGCGCGCGTGAAGTGCGACTACCGCGAGACGCTGTCGGACCTCATTATCGAAGACGTTTTCCCGCGTTGGTTCAATTGGTGCCGGACGCGCGGCATCGCCACCCGCAACGAGGCGCACGGTGCGCCCGCGAACTGGCTGGACTTCTATGCGCTCGCGGACATCCCCGAGACGGAGATGTTCGGCGAGATGTGCCGCGACGTGCTGGTGTCCAAATTCGCCTCCTCGGCGGCGCATCTCACCGGAAAGCCGATGGTGTCGAGCGAGTCCTGTACCTGGCTCAACCAGCATTTCACCGAGACGCTGGCCGACGCGAAAATCTTCCTCGACCGACTTTTTCTGGCCGGCGTGAACCACATGTTCTACCACGGAACCTGCTATTCCGCTGTGGAGGCGCCGTGGCCCGGATGGTGCTTCTATGCGGCCTGCCAGATGAACCCGCGTAATCCGATTTGGCGCGACACCGACGCCCTGAGCGCCTACATCACGCGGTGCCAGTCCACGTTCCGTGCCCATGCGCCCGACAATGATGTGCTGGTGTACTGGCCACTCAGGGACTACTGGATGCAGAAGGATGGCTTCGAACTCCAGATGAGCGTGCACAATGCGCCGATGTGGTTCAATTCGCAACCGATCGGCCAGACGGCTCAGGCGCTTTACGACGCTGGTTATGCGTTTGATTTCGTGTCGGACAGGCTACTGCAGCAGCTGGATCCGGCGGCGAAACGCTATGTGGCTCTCGTGGTGCCGTCCTGTCGGTTCATGCCGGCGGCGACGAAGGCGCGCATCGCCGAACTGGAGAAGAAGGGCCTGAGGGTCTACTGGAATGGGGAGATGCCCGCAGTGGCGCGCCAGGAGCCGTTTACGGCGGCGCGGGGCATCAATTTTGCGCGCTATCGCACGGGGACGGATACGGTCTATTTCCTCGTGAACCAGAGCGGCCAGACGCGGCAGGGCACCTATCCGCTGGCATCCTGCGCGGCGGCCTGGACGATGGATCCGCTCACGGGCGCAATCACGGCGCTGCCGGTCGACGCGGGCAAAGTGTCGTTGACACTCGTGAACAACCAGTCCACGCTGCTCTATGTTTCGTCCAAGCCGTCTGCGGTGGCGCCCAAAGCCGCCGCTCCCTGCGCGGACATGGCCGTGACGCTGTCCGGTACCTGGACGCTGGTGCCCGTGTGTGGCGGCCCCGACCCTCTGCCGGCGCCGCGCACGATGGCGAAGTTGACGAACTGGGCGGTCAATGCCGACGGAACCGAGAATCCGTTCTCGGGCACGATGCGCTACACGACTACGTTTGACGTGCCGTACACGGGAGAAGCGCTCCTGGGCGCACACCAGCTGGCGTTGGGTGATGTGCGGCAGTCGGCGCATGTGATCCTCAATGGCCGCGACCTCGGCAAGACGATCATCGCGCCGTTTGTCGTCACCGTGCCGCCAGGTGTCCTCAAGGCTTCGGGCAACGTGTTGGAGATCGAGGTCACCTCGACGGCGGCGAACCGCATTCGGCAGATGGACAAGGACAAGACACCCTGGCGCGTGTTCTACGACATCAACTTTGCCTCCTATAACGAAGGCAAGTGGAAGGGCAGCGGACGCTTTGACGCATCGAAGTGGCCCCTGTCGGAAAATGGCCTTCTGGGACCTGTTGTGATTGCACCAATTAAGTGATGCCTTAAACCGCGGGGATGATTGCCGATCACGGTGGTGCCGGGCACAACCGGCCGGCGTATGCTGTCAAACACAACGACGAAGCAGAGATTCGTCGTCAGAATGCGATGCAGGACAAGATGGCGGATGGATGAAAGGATGCTTCTACCGATGCATAGATTTGTAAATGCAATGTTCATAGGGGCATTGCTTGTATGCGGTTTGTGCGGAAATGCCAATGGTGGGCAGACGGCGCTCAAAATGGAACGCCTCCGCTGTGAGGGCATGAAGGAAGCTGTTGGCGTCGCCACTGCGCACCCGCAGTTCACCTGGACCATTCAAGGTCAAGGCGAAGCGGCGGCTTCTGAGATCCGCGTGTCAGACGGGGACCTGGATATCTGGCGGGGGCGTGGTGCGAGTCTGTTCGATGGTGTCTACGCCGGCCCCCCGCTGGCGCCCGGGCGTGTCTACTGGTGGCAGGCTCGACTGGTCGACGCTGCTGGAGACGGCGTGACGGAATGGACCTCGCGGCGTCCGTTCGTCCTTGGTCTACCCGACGAAGAGGCCTGGGGCGCGGCCAAGTGGATTGGCGAGGACCGCGATTTCACGCCACGGCTCGGGGACGGGAAGTTTGTCGTCGAGTTCAAGCCGTTGAAGGGGCGTTTTGTCGCCTGTGTGCGGTGTGCGCCCGATGCGACGGGCGGCGTCACGTTCGCCGTCGGCGCCGAGGAGGGCGCACTGACGAACGACTGGAACAGACTGGAAATCGTCTGTCGCGGGGACGTGGCGGAGGCGAGCCTGAACGGTCGGGCGTTCGCCCGCCGCGAGGGTGCGCCCACGAATGGCACGTTTGCCGTGTGGGCCGAAAAGGGCGATGAGGCGCGGATGAAGTCCGCCGCATGGTACGATGCGGCTGGCGTGCGCGTTCTCCACGACAACTATGCGGGCTCCATGCATCTTCAGCAGGTGTTCTTCCGCATGGTGCGCGACGGGCGCGTGCTGATCGTCAACGAGCAGCCGTATGTCCACCCCGGCATCCTGCCGAAGAACTGTCCCCGCTACCGCAAGGCGTTTGCGTGCGGGAAGGAGGTGGTCAGTGCGGTCGCGAGCGTGACGGCGCGCGGTTTCCATGAGCTGTGGCTGAACGGTGCTCCGGCCGATGCGCGGCGGACGCTCGTTGGGGCTCCCATGACGGGTGGCGGCTGGCTGTTCGAGACGTATGACGTCACGTCCCTTGTGCGGCGCGGCGACAACATGATGGGGCTTTGGCTGTCGCCGGGCTATTCGGACGACTTCGTCCAATACGGCCCACGCTGGCTCAAGCCCCGGCAGGCGCTTGTGCGCCTTGACCTTCGCTATGCGGACGGCTCTTGCGAGGCGGTGGTGTCGGATGGTTCCTGGGAATTCACCGACGAGAGTCCTGTGGTGAAGACGAGCATCTACCATGGAGAGGTCATCGACCGGTCGCTGGACGATCCTGCTTGGTGCTGTTGCTCGGGATCGCATGTGTCCTGGAGGCCGGTGCGCGTTCTGGGCAAGTCAATTTCCGACGGCACGGGCGGCATCCGCCTGCGCGCGAATGACATGCCGCCGATCCGCCGGTTCGATCCGCGCCGCCCCGTGCGCATCACAGAGCCCAAGCCCGGCGTGTTTGTGGCGGATTTCGGACAAAACCGCGCAGGTGTGGTCGAAGTGCGGGTTAAAGGGCCCAAGGGCACGCGCATCCGCCTGAAAACGAGCGAGATTCTCGGGAAAGACGGCATGATCGATCCCTGGACGAACAGCCTGGCCGAGTCGACGGATGAGTTTCGGCTGGCGGGTACGGGTGAAGTCGAGACGTTTCTGCCGCGATTCACCTATCATGGGTTCCATTATGTGGAGATCACCGGCTGGCCGGGCAGGCCGACGGTGGACGACCTGATAGGTTGGGCAATCGGCGCCGATGTGGAGGAGACGTCCTCCTTCAGCTGCTCGGATACGGGGCTCATGTGGCTGCACAATGCGGCCTACTGGTCCATGCGCTCGAACCTGATGACCTTCCCGTCCGACTGCTGCATGCGCAATGAGCGCGTGGGATGCTCCATGGACTCTCAGGCGTTTGAGGATGCCGCCTGCCAGTTCTTCGACATGAGGAGATTCTACCATGGCTGGCTGGAGATATCCGGCGCGGGTGGCCCGAATCCGGACTGGGCCGGCGACGCCACGACGCTGGCGCGGCGCCTTTGGCGGTATTATGGCGACCGTCGGACGTACGCCGAGCGTTATCCGCTGATGAAGACGGCCTGCGAACGCGTGTTTGCGAAGCATCCGGACGGCGTGTGCGAGAAGGGATACGGCGATTGGTGTGCGCCGAACAAGGGGACGTGGGATAGCTTCTTCAATGACGTCGGCATCGTCAATACATCCATCTTCGCCGAAATGCTCGCCTGTACGGAAGACGCGGCGGCCGTTCTAGGCCACGCCGATGCGGCAAAGGACTTCGCGGCGAAGCGAGCAGGTGTCGTGGCGGCGTTCGAAAGACGCTTCCGCAATCGTGGCACGGCAACGTACGGTGACGGCTCGCAGACGACGTTTGTGCTGCCGCTTGCCCTGGGGCTTGTGCCCGAAGGGGACCGTGCCGCTGTGACGGCGAAACTGGTGGAGACCATCCGGCAGAAGGACAGGACGCGTTTCGACACGGGCATCTTCGGCACGCGCTACATCGGCGACGTGCTCCTTGACGCGGGAGAGGCGGATCTGTTCTTGGACCTCTTCACCCAGAGGGACTTCCCGGGTTTTGGCTATATGGCGGCGCAGGGCGGAACGACGCTCTGGGAGCAGTGGCCCTTCAAGTGCATGATGGATTCGCACAACCACGCGATGATGAGCGGTGCGGCAAGCTGCCTCTACACGCATCTTGCGGGTATCCGTCCGGCCAAGCCTGGCTACGCCGAGATCCTGATCAAGCCCGCGTTCCCATCTCGACTGTCGTTCCTGGCGGCGACGCGGATGACGCCGCGCGGCGAGGTTCAAGTCGCCTGGAAACGCCGCGGAGGAGGGGTCGAGCTGTCTGTGACTGTTCCCCCGTTCACGCCGGCCAAGCTGGTTCTATCAGATGGCCGTGTGCACGAAGTCCGCGGTTCGCTTTCCGTGGTCACGCGAGGGAACGGGAAGATTCCGCCTAAAAGCGCGCTAGAGCGGTAGAACAGACCAAGGAGATCTCGTTGTTGATTTCAAGTCTGATAGGGTGATTCTGCAGCACTGCCAAGTCCGTCTCGGATGGCGTTTTCTTTCCCTAAGCCGTGCCGCTTTTGCTATAATAGGCGGCACCAATGGAAGAGAAACTCGAAAACATCCGTAATTTCTGCATTATCGCCCACGTTGACCACGGCAAGACCACGCTGTCGGACCGTATCCTCGAGCTTACCAAGGCCGTTCCGCTGCGTGAGCTGAAGGCTCAGACGCTGGATGCCATGGATCTCGAACGCGAGCGCGGCATCACCATCAAGAGCCATCCTGTGTCGATGGTCTACAACGCGAAGGACGGCAAGCAATATCTTTTCAATCTGCTGGATACGCCCGGCCACGTGGATTTCGCCTATGAAGTGTCGCGTTCGATGGGCGCGTGCGAAGGGGCCGTTTTGGTGGTGGACGCCGCGCAGGGCGTCGAGGCGCAGACCGTCGCCAATACCTACTTCGCCCAGGATGCGAAGCTGGAGATCGTGCCTGTGCTCAACAAGGTGGATCTGCCGGGGGCGGATGTGCCGGGCGTCTCGAAGCAGGTGGAGGACATCCTCGCCATTGAGATGGACGATCCGCTGCTCGTCTCCGCAAAGACCGGCGTGGGCTGTCCCGATGTGCTGGAGGCCATCGTCAACCGCATCCCGCCGCCCACCACGCGCGGCAAGGACGCGCCGCTCAGGGCGCTGGTCTTCGATTCCGTCTTTGACGAATTCCGCGGCGTGATCACCTATGTGCGCGTCTTTGACGGCGCGATCGCCGCCGGGCAGAACGTCAAGTTCATGGCCTCGGGCGTCACCACGACCCTGCATGAGGTGGGGATCTTTTCGCCCTCCAAGAAGCCCGTCGAGAAGCTTGAGGCCGGGCAGGTCGGTTACCTGGTGGGCACGGTGAAGAACCCCGAGGACATCAAGATCGGCGACACGGTCACGACGTCGCGCCTGGGCTCCGAGGAACCGTTGCCTGGTTTCAAGGAACTGCGCCCCACGGTGTTCTGCGGCATCTACCCGATGAGCACGGACGAATTCGAGAAGGTGCACCAGGGCCTGGAGAAGCTGCACCTCAACGACGCCGCGTTCACCTTCCACCACGAAAGCTCCATCGCGCTCGGCTTCGGTTTCCGCTGCGGATTCTTGGGGCTGCTGCACATGGAGATCGTGCAGGAGCGCCTGCGCCGGGAGTTCAATCTCGACATCATCTCCACTACGCCGGGCGTCATCTACAAGGTGAAGATGAAGGATGGCGAGGTCCGCGATCTCGACAACCCACTGCAGATGCCGGATCCCAGCGCCATGGAGTCCATCTCCGAGCCGATCCTCAAGGCTCGCATCATCACCCCCTCCGAGACGATCGGCGACGTGATGCGCATCGTCATGGACCGCCGTGGCATCGTGGAGGGCACGGAGACCGTCGACGGCCATCGTGTGATGCTCCACTGCAGGATGCCGCTCAATGAGATCCTGCTCGACTTCCACGACACGCTCAAGAGCGTGTCCCATGGCTACGCGTCAATGGACTACGAGCCGGACGGCTACCAGGAATCCGACATCGTGAAGATGGACGTGCTCCTCAATTCTGAGACGGTGGACGCCTTTGCGACGATGGTGCATCGCACGAAGGCGCGGGCCCGTGGCGCCCAGATCTGCAAGGCGCTGGCGGACACGATCCCGCCGCACCAGTTCAAGATTCCCGTGCAGGCGGCGATCGGCCGCGAAATCATCGCACGCGAGGACATCCGTCCGTTCCGCAAGGACGTGTTGGCCAAGCTTTATGGCGGCGACGTGACGCGTAAGATGAAGGTTTTGGAGAAGCAGAAGCGCGGCAAGGCCCGCATGAAGGAATTCGGGCACGTGAACGTGCCGCAGTCGGCGTTCATCGCTGTGTTGAAGGGTACTGTCAAGGAGGCTTGAGTATGTGCTGTTCGTTGTTTCGCCCGGTCGTGGCCGCGTGTGCCGTCTGGAGCGCGGTTGTCGCCGCAGCGGCCGATCTCAAAGTGGTCGGCAACTGGAAAATCACCTTCGAAGAGCCAGAGGCTCGGCTTTCGCTGGCCAACGGCGCCCGCCGTCTGCGCCTCGACGGCACCCTGGCTTTCTCAAGTGAGGGCAAAGCCTGGAAGGTGGTGCTGCCGCGGGATGCCGCCGCAGATCGCCTCTCGCTGGTGAATCCGGCCGGCACGGTGCTGGGGTACGTCTCCTTCCATGGCGCGGGCGACCGTCTGGAGATGGAGCTCTACCATCGCGCGGGCGCCAACTTCTTCCCCGGGCAACTGGTCTTCGCGGGCACGACGGCCTTCCGCAGGGAATCCTTTGCCTGCCGTACGTTCCCGGCCCGTGGCGAGCAGGTGCTCAATTTCGCGGATGGTGCCGGCGATTCCACGTGCAACGATTCGCTTTTCGCCCGCGAGGAGGACCTGGCGCTGCGCTTTCGGAGCGATGCCACGCGCCTGACGGCTTCGGGAGCGCCCGGGACGTATGCGTTCTCGCTGGCAGCCGACATTGACGATCCTGCGCGCGCCACGATGCTTGTCGAAGCGGATGCGGCCTACTATGCGTCGCGTTGGGCGCCAGGCTATCACCCCATTGACCGCCGTCGCTGCCCGAAGGCGCCTACGGGGTGGATGAGCTGGAACGTCTATTTCGACAAGGCTGGCTCCGCCGAGAACTTGGCTGAGGCCGTGATCGGCGC
The DNA here is from genome assembly GCA_024405395.1 of Kiritimatiellia bacterium. Classification (GTDB taxonomy): domain Bacteria; phylum Verrucomicrobiota; class Kiritimatiellia; order RFP12; family UBA1067; genus RGIG6720. Next base: position 18,800 of record JAKSOW010000069.1, read on the forward strand.
GAAGTACCTCAAGCCGTTCGGTCTTGACATCTGGTCGATTGAGAGTTGGCAGGGCAATTCCCTTTGGCTGCCGGTCGGCAAGTTCCATAATCTCGACCTCTCGCGCTATGAGCCGCAGTTTCCCGAGACGATGAAGGAGCTGGCGGACAAGATCAGGAAGCTGGGTTTTCGCCCGGGTCTCTGGATGCCGCTCTACGGCACGGGCGACAAGGCGTTCCACGATGCGCATCCGACGTGGTTCCTTCACGACGAGAAGGGCCAGCCCATCAACAACTGGAACGGCGTCTACATGCTGGACACCACGAACGAAGAGGCGCTCGACCACATCCGCAAGATCTGCCGCATCGCCTCCCGCGA